>CANRPN010000001.1 GCA_947632505.1 uncultured Clostridia bacterium
GGTGTCCATCGTGGTGGGCGGCGGCAACTTCTGGCGGGGCAGACAGGGGACCATGATGGAGCGCACCACCGCCGATCAAATGGGGATGCTTGCCACCGTGATGAATTCCCTTGCAATGATGGATGCCATCGAACAAAAGGGGATCCCCACCCGCGTGCAGACCGCGCTCAATATGGTTTCGGTCGCCGAGCCCTATGTGCTCAGAAAGGCGCTTCGCCACTTCGAGAAGAAGCGTATCGTCATCATGGCCTGCGGCACGGGCAATCCCTATTGCTCCACCGACACGGCGGCCGCCCAGCGCGCCTGCGAGATCGGTGCGGATGTCCTCCTCATGGCGAAAAATGTAGACGGCATTTACGACAGCGATCCGCACACAAACCCCAACGCGAAAAAGTATGAAAAGCTCACCTTTTCACAGATCCTCGCCCAAGGCTTGAAGGCGATGGACGCCACCGCCGCCACCATGTGTATGGAAAATCACATTCCCGTGTTGGCATTTGCGCTCAATGAACCCGACAGCGTGCTGCGCGCCGTATGCGGCGAACAGCTTGGAACGCTCATTTCCAACGAATAGATCATTTCAGATAAAAAATTTCAAAGTGAGGGACGGTTATGGAAAACGAAAAATTGGAAGAGATCTTTCTTGTTCTCGAAGAGAAGCTCGAAAAGGCTAAGAACGTGCTGCAAGACGACTATGCCGCCATCCGCGCCGGCCGCGCCAATCCGCATGTGCTCGATAAGGTGCAGGTGGAGGCCTACGGCATGATGAGCCCGTTAAAACAGCTCGGCAACATCTCAGTAGCGGACGCAAGGTGCCTCGTCATTGCCCCTTGGGATAAATCTCTTCTCAAAGCCATCGAAAAGGCGATCCAAGCCTCCAACATCGGCATCAATCCCACCAACGACGGCAACGTGATCCGCCTTGTGTTCCCCGAACTCACCGAGGAGCGCAGAAAGGACCTCGTCAAACAGGTAAAAAAGATGGGGGAGGAGACCAAAGTCGCCGCCCGCAACATCCGCCGCGAGGCCATGGAGGGGATCAAAAAGCTCAAAACGGGCAAAGAGATCTCCGAAGATGAGGCCTCCAACGCCGAGACGGATGTGGAAGAAACCATCACCAAATGTATGGCCGAAATCGAGAAACTTGTTTCCGCAAAGGAAAAGGACTTGATGACCATCTGATGGAACTTCCTCGGCATATTGCCATCATTATGGACGGAAACGGGCGCTGGGCAAAAAAGCGTCTGCTTCCGCGCAGCGCCGGACACCGCGAGGGAATGAAGCGGATGATCTCGCTCAGCGAGCACGCCTTTGACTTGGGCGTGAAATATGTGACGCTCTACGCCCTCTCCTGCGAAAACCTTTCCCGTCCGCAGGAAGAATTGGACGGGTTGTTTTCGTTGTTCCGCAAATATTTTTCGGAGAACATCGCGCGGCTCCTGCAAAAGGGGATCAGGCTGAAAATCATCGGAGATCGCAGCCTCCTTCCGCCCGACATCGCGGCCCTTTCCCGCAAGGGGGAAGAGGAGACCGCGGCGGGGGAGAGAGGGACGCTCCTGCTTGCCATCGGTTACGGCGCGAGGCAGGAGCTGCTCGCCGCCGTCAACGCCGCCGTGCGCGGGGGACGGGAGCTTTCGCAGGCGGAATTTGCCGCTCTGCTCTCGACGGATGGCATTCCGGATCCCGATCTCCTCATCCGCACGGGCAAGGAGAAGCGGCTGAGCAATTTCTTACTTTGGCAGAGCGCCTACACCGAGCTTTATTTTTCCGACAAAATGTTTCCCGCCTTTACCAACGCCGATCTCGACCGTGCGATCGAGAACTATGCGGGCAGGGAACGCCGATACGGCAAAATATGATGGCCGTGAGATAGCATGAAACGTTTATTGACAGGAGCTGTATATCTTCTTGTTCTGCTTGCATTCTTTGTTTTGCGGGTCTATTTTTGTGAACCGCTCTATTTCGATCTGCTGATCCTCATTTTCAGTGTGATCGGCACGTTCGAGATGTGCCGCGCGCTGGGCGGACGGATCGACCGAATGCAAAAGGGCATTGTGCAGATCTTTTCGGCGGGATTTCTCATCTGTTACTGTGTGAGTGATTCCGTTTACAAATATTTGCAGGCCGGCGCGGCGGAGGGAACGGCGGTCGTCAATTATTCCCCCAATCTTGCTTTCGTCGTGTTCATGGCGGGTATCGCCGTGCTGTTTAGTCTGCTTGTGTTCCGCCACGAGAAAACGTCTTTCGAGTCGGCGGGGTATTCTCTGCTTGCTTACTGCTTCCCGTCCGTCTTTTTGCTCGTGCTCTGCGGCGTGAACCACATGCCCAAATATTCGGAGATCGGCATTCTCTTCATCTTTGTGCTCTGTCCGTTTGCCGACTGTCTTGCCTATGTATTCGGGAAACTCTTCGGAAAGAAGCTCCCCATGAAGATGGCGCCCAATGTCAGTCCGAATAAGACGGTGATCGGCGGATTCGGCGGCATTTTAGGCGGCGCGATCGGCGCGATTGCCCTCTTCTATGTCTACTATGCGCTTTCGAAAGTCAATCTTTTGCCGTCCGCGGACGTTGTGGAACGTCCCATCAATCTGATCCTGTTTGTCGGGCTCGGCATTCTGACGGCTGCGTTTGCCGAAGTGGGCGACCTTGTTGAAAGCGCGATCAAGCGACGGCTTGGCATCAAGGACATGGGCAAGCTCCTTCCCGGTCACGGCGGCATTCTCGACCGCATTGACTCTTCGCTCTACGCCTGCCTCATTGTCTGCTTTGTGCTCGTTCTCCGCATCATGATCGCGGGTTAGGCCGCATACAATAGATCAAACCGTGCGTCCGCGCTGAGCGGGCGCTTTTCAGAAGGTTCCGTTTATGACAACAATCGCATTGATCGGCTGCACGGGCAGTATCGGGAGACAGGTATGCGAAGTGGTACGGGCACATCCCGGCCGCTTCCGCTTTTCCGCGCTCGTCTGCGAAAAAAACAGGACGGCTCTCTCTGCCCTTGCCGAAGAATTTCGGCCCGCGATCGCCTGCTGCGCCGGGGACATAGGCGATTTTACGGCGATCTTCGAAGGCTGCGATGTCGCGTTCATCGCGGCGGGAGGTTTTGCGGGGCTCTCCTACACCCTTGCCGCGGCGAGAGCGGGTAAAAAAATCGCCCTTGCCAACAAGGAATCCCTTGTCTGCGGGGGCGAACTCGTCATGCGGGAGGTAAAGAAGAGCGGTTCTGTCCTTGTTCCCGTGGACAGCGAACATTCTGCGCTCTTTCAGTGCCTCGGCTTCCGCCGCGACGCTCCCTTCAAAAAGCTCGTTTTAACGGCGAGCGGCGGGCCTTTTTTGCATTTTTCAGAGGAAGAACTCAAACATGTCACGGCGGCGGACGCCCTCCGTCACCCCACGTGGAAGATGGGCGCGAAGATCACCGTGGACAGCGCGACGCTGCTCAACAAGGGATATGAGATCATCGAGGCGAAGTGGCTCTACGGGGCAGATTTTTCGCAGATCGAAGCGGTGGTCCATCCTGAGAGCATCGTGCATTCGCTCGTCTTTTTCGAGGACGGCGCGGCGATGGCGCAGCTCGGCTATCCCGATATGAAGGTGCCCATTCAGCTCGCGCTCACCTATCCCGAGCGGCTCCCCTGCGAGAGGGAGCTCGACCTTGCCTCTCTCGGCGCGCTGCATTTCGAACGGCTCCCCGCCGAAAAATTCCCCTGTTTTTCTTTGGCGGTCGAGGCGGGAAAAGAGGGGGGAACGGCTCCCACACTTCTGAACGGGGCCGCAGAGATCGCCGTGAACGCCTTCCTCGCGGGCAGGATAACTTTCCCCCAAATTGCGGAAACTGTGCAGGAGACGCTCGCGCGGAGCCCCCGAACGCCTGCGGAAAATTTCGAGGCTCTTCAAGAAGCGGATCTGCTGGCGCGCAGAGCCGCAACCGGGTACATCTATGATAAATGATCTTCTGTCGGTATGGAGCACGATCGGCTCCGTCGTGCTTGCAATCCTGATCTTGCTCGTCATGGTCACCATCCATGAGTTCGGGCACTATATCGCCGGCAAACTTCTTCATTTCAAGATCGACGAATTTTCCGTCGGGTTCGGGCCCGCGATCTTCAAACATACGAGCAAAAAGACGGGAATGCTCTTTGCGGTGCGCGTCATTCCCTTGGGCGGATATTGCGCCTTTGCGGGCGAGGACGGCCTTGCGGAGGAAAACGGGCGCGCGGACGCGGAAAAAGACGCGCAGCCGTTTGCCGAACTGTCGTCTCCCGCAGACGGTACGGCTCCTTCAACGGAGGGAAGCCCTACATCAACGGAGAGCCAAAGATCGAGCCCGCCTTCTGTGTCGAGAGATGTTGTTTCTTGCCCTCCCCCCGCGTCGGAAAAGGGGATCTCTTCTTGCTCTCCCCCCGCGTCGGAAAAGGGGATCTCTTCTTGCTCTCCTCACGCGTCGGGGGGAGAGGTAGGGGAGGGGGGCCGCCCCCGACCCGAACGGACCGCACCGGCCGATACTTCGGGCTATTTCACCAACCGCCCCTGCTGGGCGCGCATCATCGTGCTCGTTTCGGGCGCGCTGATGAACTATCTGCTTGCGCTCGTACTCATCATCGTCGGATTTCTTGCCTACGGGCAGACGATGGTCGCGGTCTATAAAATGGAGGAGGCGGAGGGCGAGTTTGCGGCGTACAGCTTGCAGGATCTCGACATCTTCTTGCAGATCGAGGGGAAAAATCTCTATCTCACGTCGGACATTGCGCAGGCGCTCAACGGCAAGAAGAAGGGCGATCTCGTCACGATGCGCGTTTCCCGCGCATGCGGGTTGCAGTGGGAGGAGGACGAAACCGGCCGGGAGCGTCCCGCTTTCGATCACCGTGAGGAGACGGACGTCACCGTCATGCTCCGCTCGGACGTGACCGTCAAGAACAGCGCCGATTTCACGAGCGTATGGAACGCGCTCGGCGTCAAATACGACGAAGGCTCGGAATCATCCTCCGAAGGTTACTATCTCGCCAATGCCGTCTATCGGTTCGGCTTCGGTGAGGCGCTCGGGCGGGCCTTTTTGTACTCTTTCAAGATCGCGGGCAGCATCTTCAAGATCATCGGGGAACTGCTCACGGGCAAGCTCGGGCTCTCCGCGTTCGGCGGCCCCGTAACGACCATTCGCATGACTTCCGAGATCGCCTCGCGCGGTTTCCGCTATTTCCTCGAAATCGCGGGCTATATCGGCGTCAATCTCGCCGTGTTCAATCTGCTGCCCATCCCCGCGCTCGACGGCAGCAAGGTGGTTTTCACCGCCATCGAATGGGTGCGCGGAAAGCCGATCAGCCGCAAGGTGGAGGCGATCATCCACGCCGTCGGGTTCGTGCTCCTTCTTGGCTTTGCCGTTCTCGTAGATATTCTTCAATTTGTACTGTAACGGAAAAGAAAAGCCCGCTCCGCGCAGAATTGCGCGGAGCGGGCGGTTTTTTTACGCCGTTCAATCGGACGTTTCTTTCACGGAGTTCAATTTTCTCGCTTCCCGCACGAAGGTCTTGGAACTGAACACAAGGATGCCCACCACCACGACGATCGCGATGTCCACGAACACAAAGGAATTGTATGCGAGGGAATAGGCCCAGACACTGTCGAGCGTGCTGTATTCGGAGAAGGCGAATACGCCCGAGAGCACATGGGAGGCGAAGCGGAACAAGCTCCCCAAGATCGTCCCGAGGGCGAATTGGAGCTGCGGCAATTTTTCAAGCGGCTTGAAATGCGCAAACAGTCCCGCAAGCCCGATCCCCGCAAAGGCGATGGGGTAGTCGAGCAAGATCTGCGCGGGGTGAATGAGCCACGGGTCCTGCACGATCTGCAAAATGCCGTAGATAAAGCCCGCAAAGATGCCCTTCTTCACGCCGAACATGTAGGAGTACACGGCGAGGGGAAGGAGGGAGGCGATCGTCACCGAACCGCCCTGCGGAAGCGTCAGCCCTGGAATTTTCAGATAGGAGAGAGCAAAGCTCATGGCAATACACACCGCAGCATAGGCAATGGATTTGCTGTCGAACCCGCGCTTGTCCTTTCTGCCGAAGAAGAGGGCTGCAAATAGCAGAATGCCGATGAGCACGAGCGCGCCCACATAAAGACCCACATTCTCGCCCACCGTGATCGTTGCGCCGTTGTTCTCCTCCGCCGATCCGTTTGCATAGTAAACGCCTATGCAGACGAGCAGGGCGACGAGCGCCGCGCCGACGGCGGAGAGGGAGACGGCTTTTCCGATCCGGAAAGCCTTCTCGCCGAAGAGATAGCAAAGATAGGTCGCGGCGATCGCGAGCACCACCGTTGCGCCGAGCACCACGGAAGGCTGGAACACAAGATCGAAGATGTAACCCTTCTCCTGCATCTCCAAAAATTCGAGGGAGAGCATGGCGAGGATCACCGTGGCGGAAAATCCGCATGCGAGCGAGACCGCAACTTTGAGATAGGAGGGAAGCGCCTCCTCCTTCTTCATGCGGACGGCAATGCCCACCGCGACGAGCAGAACCGCGAGGACGATGGCGGCATAGAAGAAGATGTTTGCAAGATTGTTTTTCGCAAACTCCGTCCATACGTCGGGGTAGACATAGCCCTTGCCGTCCGCGGTTTCGATGACTTCCGTGTAGGAAGCCAACAGGGAACCGAACATACAATTACCTCCTTTTTTCCGTCTTGGAATGTTTCAAAAGAAACGCCCGCGCAACTTGTTGCGCGGGCGGAAAACTCCTCGAAAAATCCTGTCTTTCGTTCAGGTATTACCCTGTCCGATTCGAATGGTATGATCTCAGCTTTTTACGGCACCCACGACGGATATTGAATTTTAATATCTGCATTATATCACGAAATTTTGCAAAAGTAAATTGCTTTTTGGGAGAAAATGCGATATAATGTGGACTATGGATAAATTTTACGCTTATATGGATAGAATGAAGTTCATCAAACGCTGGCAGCTCATGCGCTCGGTGCGCGAGGAGAACATCATGGAGCACTCCCACTCCGTGGCGATCTTGACGCACGCCCTCTGCGTCATCGAAAACAAAGTTTTCGGCGGTAGCGTAGACGTAAACAAGGCGGTCTTTTACGCCCTCTATCACGAGGTGAGCGAGGTAATGACGGGGGATCTGCCCACTCCCGTGAAATACTTCAACAACAGCATCCACGGCGAATATGAGAAGCTCGAAACGCTTGCTGTGCAGAAGATCGCGGGGACCCTGCCCGAGGAGATGAGAGAGGAGATCTATCCCTATCTCGAAGCGGATAAAACTTCGCGGGAATACCGTCTTACAAAGGCGGCGGACAGGCTCTCGGCCTACATCAAGTGCCTCGAAGAGCTGCGCTCGGGGAACAACGAGTTCGTGCGGGCCAAGAAGGAGATCGAGGAGTCGCTCGTTGATCTGCACATTCCCGCTGTGGACTATTTCTTCGAGCGCTTCATTCCCGCGTTCGATTTAACGCTCGACGAATTGGAAGGATTGTAAAATTTCGATTTGGCAATGAAAAACCGCCCGCCCGCGCTCATATGCGCGGGCGGGCGGACGTCTATTCCTCGATCGGCTCGGCGAGAACCGTCTTGAAGTCGGTATAGATGACAAATCCCGCCTTGCTCTTGGGCGGTTTTTTCACGTATTTGATTTTGCAATAGTCCACGGGCACCTTGCCGCCTCCCTTGGCGTCCGAATAGCGCGCGCAGATCCCCGCCGCATACAGGAGCACTTCGCCCGTGACCTCCCGTCCCTTCGTCTCGATCACGACGTGGCAGGAGTGATATTTCTGCGTGTGCAGCCAAATGTCCTCGGGAGCGCTCGCCCGTACAAGTTTGTCGTTTTGCAGATTATTTCTGCCCGCACGGATCGAAAACCCTGCCTTTTCATATTGGCGGAAGCCGATCTCGGGCGGATTTTTGCGCCCGCGCGGTTCCTTGGGCGCTTTCAGCATGCCCGCCGAGAGAAGTTCTTCTTCGAGCGAGCGCAAATCGTCCGCACTCCCGGCGGCGGAGATCGCGGCGGCAAGGCTCTCCGCATAGTCGAGCTCGGCCGCGGCCTCCTTCTCCTGCGGTTCCAACGCTTCGAGCGTCCGCTTCTGTTTGTGATATTTTTTGAAATAATTCTGCGCGTTCTGCGAGGGGGTGAGGGTCTCGTCAAGAGAAATTTTCAGTGTCCCGCCCCTTTCGTCGTAATAGTTAAGAAGCTCGCAGCTCTTCATCCCCCGCGAGAGGGCGTAGAGATTGGCCGTGAGCAGCTCTCCCTTCACGCGGTTCTCCTCCAAAGAGGCGCATTCCCGCTGTTTGTCGCGGATCTGAAAGAGCCGCTTTTCCGCCTTTTTTCTCACGGTATTGACGGCGGCGGACAGCCTGCGCCGCTCGCCTTCGATGTGCTTGCGGCTTCGTTTTTTGCCGTAGAAATAGCTCTGCGCCGCGCTCAGGGTGGGGAAGGGACGGGCGCCTTCCCGATGGCGGGCAAAGAAGTCGGTCGCCTCGCCGTCCCGCTCCATGACGCAGGGAGAGATCTCGTCGGAAAAGATGTAATCATATACATGTTCGGGAAAATTCCCGCCGCGATAAGAGGAAACGATCTCTTCCGCCGTGCAGGGTGCAAGGCCCGCAACATGCAGAAAGAGAAATCGCGCCATGTCCTCATGCGGGGAAGCAAGCAGGGCGGCGAGGGCGGCTTTGTCCGAGGGGTTCACCTTGTCCTGCGGGGCGGGCAAAACGTATTTTACGCCGGGAAGAATGGCGCGTTTGCAGTTTTCGTCGAGCATGGTCGTCTTTAAGGCGCCCAGCACCGTGCCGTTTTCCACGAGAATGATGTTGGAGTACTTGCCCATGATCTCTGCGCGCAGTTCCCGCTCCGTCTCCGAGAAGTCGGAAAAGCACTTGATGCGGATCACGAGAATGCGCTCAAACCCGTCGAGGGAGACGCCGAGGATCTCCGCGCCCGTGAGGTGTTTTCTGAGCAGCATGCAGAAATTGGGTGCGACGAGGGGATTTTCACGCTCGTCCCCGGTAAAATAGACCCCGCACTCGGCAGCATTCGCATTTACCGTGAGTTTCACCGTGCGTTTCCCCGTATAGACGATGAGGGCCAGCTCCTCCTTTTCCGGCTGGTTCACGCGGTTGATCTTGCCCCCGCGCAGGGTTTCGTCAAGCTCCTTTGCAATGAGCCTTAATGTGAATGTGTCCTGAGGCATGTCTCCATTATAGCCCAAATGCAAGCGTTTGTAAAGAGAAACGGTTCCCAAGCCTGCATTTTTGTGCGGAGGAGAAAAGCGACGCCTCAGTCACCTATAAGGGTCACCGTTTGCGCAGCGAATGCGCTTACTCATGTCGCATTGCGCCAACGGTTATCAACCGTTGGCAGAAAGCAGTGCTCCACCCATAAATGGGGGCAGGTCTGCGTGAGAAAAGAAACGCACAAACAAAGAAAAAATAGCGGAACCGATAAAAATCGCTTTTCTTTTTGACGTCAATGTGTTAAAATGTAATCTGCGAAATTTTGGAGACGAAAACTTTATCAGGAGATCTGTTATGAAATACGAAGTGAAACCCGCAGAAAAAAGCACAGTGAAAATCACGATCCATTTCACACCCGAAGAATGGGCGGAGGCAAACAACAAAGCCTATGTGCAAAACAGAAGCAAGTATGCCGTAAACGGCTTCCGCAAGGGCAAAGCGCCCAAGCATGTGCTCGAAATGTACTACGGGAAGGGCCTCTTCTATGAGGACGCGCTCAATTTGCTCTACTATGAGCATTACGGCAAGATCCTCGAAGAGGAAAAGGAACACTTCACCGCCGTGGGCGATCCCTCTCTCTCCCTCGGGGAGGATTTTTCGGAGGAGAATATCGTTCTCGTTGCCGACGTTCCCGTGAAGCCCGAGGTCACGATCGGCAGCTACAAGGGTATAAAAATCACCAAGTATGAGTATACTGTTACGGACGCGGACGTGGAGAAAGAGATCGAAAGCGTGCGTGAGCGCATCGCCGAGAGCGTGGAAGTCAGCGACCGTCCCGCGCAGATGGGCGATACGGTCAACATTGACTTCGTCGGCAAGACGGACGGCAAGGAGTTCGACGGCGGCACTGCCGCAGGCTACGACCTCGTGCTCGGCTCCCACTCCTTTATTCCCGGTTTTGAAGAGGGCGTCGTCGGGATGAATCCCGGTGAAGTCAAGGAGATCGAAGTCACCTTCCCCGAGGACTACCAGGCGGAAGAACTCAAAGGCAAGCCCGCCGTTTTTACGGTCACGCTGCACAAGATCACGGGGAAACTGCTTCCCGAACTCAATGAGGAATTTGCGAAGAAGATGGGCAGCGACAGCATGGAGGCCTACACCGCCAAGGTGCGGGAGCGCCTCGAAAAGAATGCCGCCTCCCGTTCCCTCAACGAAACGGAAAACAGCATCCTCACCGAGATCGCAAAGACGGCCTCTGCGGAGATCCCCCAGATCATGATCGACCGCCAGTGCGATGCTTCCCTGCAACGCATGGAGTACAACCTCATGTATCAGGGGATCAAACTCGACGACTATCTCAACTATATCGGCTCCACCCGCGAGGAGTATAAGAAGAATTTCGAAGAGGAGGCGCGGACGGCCGTTTTGCACCAACTCATCGTGGAAAAGCTCATCGAGCTGGAACACATCGCCGCCTCCGAGGAGGAGATCGCAGCCAAGGTCGCCGAGCAGGCCGCAAGCGTCGGGAAGGAACCCGAGGAATACAAAAAGACGATGGATCCCCGTCAGCTGGAATACATCGAGAACGACATCAAGGTAACCAAGCTGTTCGAATTTTTACAGGCAAACAATGAAATGATCCCTGCGGAGGAGAAATAATATGAACGAAAAGAATGTACTCATTCCCTATGTTGTAGAGCGTACCTCGGGCGGCGAGCGGAGCTATGACCTCTATTCCCGCCTCCTCGAAGACCGTATCGTCTTTTTGAGCGGTGAGATCGACGACGCGACCGCAAATACCGTCGTAGCGCAGCTCATCTATCTCGAAGGGAAAGACCCCGCCAAGGACATCAGTCTCTATATCAACAGCCCGGGCGGTTCCGTCTCTGCGGGACTTGCGATTTACGACACCATGAACTATATCAAGTGCGACGTCTCCACGATCTGCATCGGCATGGCGGCGAGCATGGCGGCCTTCTTGCTCTCTTCGGGAGCACGCGGAAAGCGCTATGCCCTCAAAAACAGCGAGGTGATGATCCACCAGCCCCTCGGCGGAGCGCAGGGTCAGGCGAGCGACATCCGCATCCAGGCCGAGCATATTTTGCGGATCAAGCAAAAAATGAATGCCATTCTCGCCCGCAACACGGGCAGAACGGTGCAGGAACTCGAACGCGACACAGACCGAGATAATTATCTCACCGCCGATGAGGCACTCCAATACGGACTCATCGACAGAGTGTACGAAAAGCGTTGACAAACAGCGCGCAACCATCAGTTAGGAGTGATATGGCAAAATACGAACAAAGCTGTTCCTTCTGCGGGAAGGAAAAATCCAAAACAAGAAAACTCATCGCCGGTCCCGACGGGATCTTTATTTGCGACGAATGCGTGGAATTGTGCAAGGACATTCTCGATAAGACGCCTTCCAACGCTCCGGCGGAACAGGTAGAGCTCAAAAAGCCCGCCGAGATCAAGGAAGAACTCGACCAATATATCGTCGGCCAGGATAAGGCAAAGAGAGTGCTCTCCGTTGCGGTGTATAACCACTATAAGCGCATCAATTCCATTTTGGCCGGCAAGAAAGATGATGACGTCGAGATCGAAAAGAGCAATATTTTATTGCTCGGGCCTACGGGCAGCGGAAAAACGCTTCTCGCGCGCACGCTTGCCAAAATTCTCAATGTTCCCTTCGCAACCAGCGACGCAACTACGCTCACGGAAGCGGGTTATGTCGGCGAGGACGTGGAAAATATCCTCTTAAAACTCATCCAAAACGCCGATTACGACATCGAACGGGCGCAGCGCGGCATTATCTATATTGATGAGATCGATAAAATTGCGCGCAAAGGGGAAAACGTCTCCATCACGCGCGACGTCTCGGGCGAAGGGGTACAGCAGGCGCTTTTGAAGATCATCGAGAGCACGGTCGCGAACGTTCCCCCGCAGGGCGGCAGAAAACACCCCCAGCAAGACTGCATGCGCATCGACACAACGAACATCCTCTTTATCTGCGGCGGCGCGTTCGTGGGGCTGGATAAGATCGTGAGCGCAAGAAAAGACGATACGGGACTTGGATTCGGCAGCAAGGTAAAGCTCGGCGAGAACGAGGTGGACTATACGCTCCTCGACGACGTGAAACCGCAGGATCTCACGAAGTTCGGGCTGATCCCCGAATTTGTTGGGCGCATTCCCATTGTGGTGGCGCTGCAAGCGCTCGACGAGGATGCACTCGTGAACATCCTGACCCAGCCCAAGAACGCCATCATCAAGCAATACCAAAAACTCGTCGGATTCGACGGCGTCAAGCTCACGGTGGAGGACGAGGCTGTGCACGAGATCGCCAATACCGCGATCAGGCTGAAAACGGGCGCGCGGGGCTTACGGACGATCATCGAGGGTATCATGACGGACATCATGTTCGACATTCCCACCGAGAACAATGTGGAAGAGGTGATCATCACCAAGGACTGCGTGGAAAAGGGCGCCCGTCCCAAGCTCGTTTATAAGAAGAGCGCATAAAGAAAATACGCGAAAAAAGCAAGCCGAGCGGCTTGCTTTTTTCGTTTGCTTTTTTCCGTTTCTCGCATTGCCGAAAGGGGAGGGCAGAGGGGGACTTTCCACGGCCGCGTTTACTAAATGAATGAAATTTTCTTACATATTCAAATATAATACGAATTTTTTAGGGAATTGACGTGAAATTTTTTTGCATTTGAAACTTTTTTGCATTTTTTTGTTCTATCTCTATTGACAAGAACTCAAATCGGTATTATAATAGATTCAAGCGTGGTGGGCGATATTTCGGCTTATGCGTCGGTGCGTCGATTGCGCAAAAAAAACGATCAAAATGTGAGGAGGAAACTATGAAGAAGTACATGATCCGTATTCTGACCGTGCTGTGCCTGGTTTGCTTCGGAGCGGCGATGTTTGTCGGCTGTAAAGAAGAGCCGAAAGAACCGCCCGTAGAAGACACCCAATACACGGTCACTTACGCCGCAGGCGGCGGTACGGGAACTGCTCCCGCCGTGGAGAAGTACAAAGAGGGCGATACCTTTAAGGTAAAGGAAAATCCTTTCTCCAAAGAGGGCAGCACTTTTAAGACGTGGAACGACGGTTCCAAGGATTATGCTCCCGGCGCCGATTACACCATGCCCAAGAAGAACGTAACGTTCACTGCGCAGTGGGAAGAAAACGGCACGGTCACGCCTGCAACGAAGGTAACCGTTACATATAGCCTCGGCGAAAATTCAACGGGAAAGGCTCCTGATGCGCAAGAGGTCGATAAGGGCGGACAAGTAACCCTTCCCGCGGCTCCCGCATGGGAAGGCCATACCTTTAAGGGCTGGAAGGTCGGAAACGACGCTACGTTGAAGAAAGCGGGCGATAAGATCACCGTCAACGAAAACGTCACCGTCACCGCGCAGTGGGAAGTGCAGAAGGAACAAGTCACCGTCACCTTCGATCTCGGCGGCGTGGAACTGCTCAATCCCCAAGACTCGAAGACTGCATGGACTACGCCTAATCCCGTACAGACCAACAAGGACGAAGAATATACTCTTCCCGCAGCTCCCGCATGGTGGGCAGGCCATATGTTCACGGGTTGGAAAGTAGGCGACGGCGAAGTCAAGAAAGCGGGTGAAAAGATCACGCCTACCGCAGATGTCAAGCTCACCGCTCAGTGGAAAGAAGCGCAGAGCATCACGGGTGCATCGTTCGAAACGACAGTGGATACGGTTTATGTCGTTGTGGTCGGGACTTATGAAGGCTACACCGACGAAGGAATGCAGAGCGCGCTCGAAAACTGCAATGAGAGAATTTTGAAATTCAGTATCTGCCAGGCTCATACCCCCTATGATTATTTGGAACCCGATATTGAAGCAGAAGCCGAGAAAGGGACTTTCACGATTAAGTTCGACGTGACCGATTTCGAAAACGACTCGTATTTTGTTACCGAAAACAGAAACGGTTATGGCAATGTCAAGGCTGTTACATGCGAAGAAACCGAGATTTTGGGTGCCAAAAAATATCAGCTCGTCGGTAGCGTCGGGAATGACTTGACACTCACAGTAAGCAATGCAAGTCAGTCGAGAGATCTTACCGATATCACATTGACGAAAGAGGGGGATAAGATCTACCTCTCTTACATCGGCACCTTTATGGGCTATACCGATGCAGAGTTGAAGGCCTATCTCGAAGATGAAAGCATCTTCTATTTCTGGGGAAATGGCGGTGCGCAGAGCCAAAACCCTGCGAGAGTTGCTACCGTTTCCGCCGGCACATGGACACTCAAATTCGATGTCACCGATCTGCCCGACGATAAAGAATATGCGCTTTGCTGGAAAGATTTTACCGGAAAACTCGGTGCTGACTTGGTCCATCCGAAGGCGGACGCGACCGATACCACGTTGACTTTGAATAATCGTTCCTATCATCTGATTGTAAAGGCTTGGAATGATGCTTGCCGTCTTGAAATCGGAGCCGCGGCTACCGAACCTCCCGCAGATCAGACTTGCGTTGTTACCGGATTGGACATTGCAGTCGATGAGACAGCGCAGAAAGTTTATCTTACGGCCAGCGGTACTTTTACGGGCTACACCGAAGCCGAACTTAAAGCCCTCTTTGAAGGCACCAACAAGATGTATGTCCATTTTTGGGGCGATTCGGCAAAGATGGAAACTCCCGCGAGCACTGTCGTGACGACGAGCGAAGGGACCTGGACTGCGAAAAGCGATGTTACCAATCTGAAAGATGACGAACTCCGCAACGTCCTCATCAATGGCGAATTGAAACTTGACATTCAAGATAAGACGGTCGTACTCGGTGAAAAGGCATACACGCTTCAAAAGGCAAACGGCTATGGTAACACGGGGCTTAGAGTCGGGGCGAAGTTTGCAAGACCTTCTTCCGCTCGGCTTGAACTCACTCCTGACAAGGGCAACGGCACGGACGAGAACTTCAAAAACGACATCGAAAAAGCCTTCTTCGTGATTTCGGGTAAATATTACAGTGAAGTCACGGAAAGCGAAGCGAAAACTTTCTTCTCGAAAGACAAATATCCTTTCGAGTTCGGTAGCTATAACAGCACCAAAGATCGTATCAGAAGGATCTCGATCGACACCACGGCGCACACCTATACCGTGAAGTTCGATGTCAGTTGGCTTCCCGCTGGCGAGCATTATTGCCGCTTCGGCCCGAAGGGCGGAAACGACGACCTCAGGCTCTCTAAACAGGCTTGTCCCGACAACACCGTGAAATCGGTCGGCAGCACCTATACGCTCACCAATTATAACGGAACGGATGACCATTGGGGCTGCATCGTTCTGAAAGTGGAGCGCAACTACGCTGTCACGGGTGTAACCGTTCAAGAAGAAAGCGGCAAACCCACCCTTACCGTCAGCGGCACGTTCGACAGCGCATTCACGCCCGAACAGATCAAGAAGTTCCTCGAAGACGAGGATATCCGTTCGATGTGCGTCGACCTCTATGGCGAAGGCTGGAACAAAGTCAAGACCGTCGTCACCACCGAAGCGGGCAAGTTCACCGTGAAGATCGACCTCTCCGAAGTGGCAAACGGAAGTTATATCGTTGCTATCGACGCCAGCGGCTACGGCAATATCACGATGGAAAGCATCACGGGTACCTTGTCGAGCGGCGGAAAAACTTATACCCTTTCCGTAGACGGAGACAAGAACGTAAAACTCACGATCGCATAACAGATCGCGTATTCTGCGTAAAAAAAGGTCACGGCTCTCCGTGGCCTTTTTTTGCTGCCGTGTCTGCGCTCGCACCCGCCCGCGCACTTGTGCGCGGGCGGGTGCGCCGCGCTATCTTTCCGCATTGTGCAAAATATACAATCTCACGGGGGATGTTTGTAATAATTGCCTATTGCATTTTCCCCCGAAAAGATGTAAAATAGTAACAGAAATCGATTTTGGAGGAAATTATGTCCGGTCTTTTACTCAAAGGCATCAACAAAGTTTATCCCGGCGGCAACCAGGCAGTGTTCAACTTCTGCCTCGAAATCCGCGACAAGGAATTCATGGTATTCGTCGGTCCCTCCGGCTGCGGTAAGTCTACGACCCTTCGTATGATCGCCGGCCTCGAAGAGATCTCTTCCGGCGAACTTTACATCGACGGTAAGCTCGTCAACGACGTCGTTCCCAAAGACAGAGATATCGCCATGGTCTTCCAGAACTACGCGCTTTATCCCCATATGTCCGTGTACGACAACATGGCATTCGGCTTGAAGCTCAGAAAGGTTCCCAAGGAAACCATCGACGAAAAAGTGAAGGCGGCCGCGGAGATCCTCGGCATCACCGAATATCTCTCCCGTAAACCCAAGGCTTTGTCCGGTGGTCAGCGCCAGCGTGTTGCACTCGGCCGTACTATCGTCCGTGAGCCCAAGGTATTCCTCCTCGACGAACCTCTGTCGAACTTGGATGCAAAGCTCCGTGCGCAGATGCGTACCGAGATCAGTAAGCTCCATGCCCGTCTTGCCACGACTTTCATTTACGTCACCCATGACCAGATCGAAGCCATGACGATGGGTACCCGTATCGTTGTCATGAAAGACGGTTTCATGCAGCAGGTAGATACCCCTCAGAACCTGTACGACTATCCCATCAACCTCTTCGTTGCGGGCTTCATCGGCACCCCTCAGATGAACTTCTTCAAGAACGCTACCCTCACGCAGGAGAACGGTAAGGTGTACGTCAATTTCATCGGCGACAACAAGATCGCTCTTCCCAAGACGGTCGTTTCCAAGATCAAGAATCTTGACGAATATGTCAACACCGGCAAGGAAGTCACCCTCGGCGTCCGCCCCGAAGATATTCACCAGGACGATCTGTTCATCTCCAACTCTCCCGACACCATTGTCAAGGCGAGGATCGACGTCATTGAAAAGCTCGGCGCCGAAATGCAGATCTACTGCGATGTCGACTATAAGACCGACAAGACCACGATCGTCGACAGTGTTTCCCAGATGATCGCGAAGATCTCTTCCCGTGCTACCGTCTCTCTGGGCGAAGTTGTGGAACTTGCCTTCGACGCAAAGCACATTCATCTCTTTGACGGCTACACCGAAGCGACCATGCTCGAAAGAGACGAGCACTACGATGTGATCCCCGAGAACGCAGAGGGCGCAGCTTTCGTGCCTCCTACACCTCAGGAGATGCAGGCGCAGATCGAAGCGGCAAGAGTCATCACCAAAGAAATGAAGAAACAGGCAAAGCGCGACGCCAAGATGGAAGCGAAGCGTGCGTCCGCCGAAAACAACGACGACAAGCCTACCCAGGAATAATTCAAGAAAGTTACCAAAGAGCGCTCCGAGAGGGGCGCTCTTTCTCTGCCGCGGAAACGGTTGACAAACGGCGTAAAAAAGGGTAAGATAGAGTAGATTTTTCAAAGGAGGAACGGATATGGGCGAAGTTTTTCTCGACGGCTTTTTGGATGCGTTGAAATTGCTGCCTTTTTTGTTTCTCCTCTATATCCTCATTGAACTTTTGGAGCACAGAACCGCCATGGGCAAACCCGGGCGGGCGATCACAGGCAAATTTGCCCCGCTCATCGGCGCGGCGGCAGGACTTGTGCCGATGTGCGGATTTTCGGTGATGGCGAGCAAGCTCTACCAAAGAAAATATCTCACCGTCGGCACCCTGTTCGCCGTGTTGATCGCTACCAGCGACGAGGCGCTTTTGGTGCTTGCGCTCTCCTCGCTGTCCGTGCTCGAAAAAGTGTACACCATCCTCGCCCTCCTCGGCGTAAAATTTGTGCTCGCGGTGGGGGTAGGATATTTCATTGACTTCGTCGCAAAAAAGTGCGGTGCCATTCGGCCCGCTCCCGTTCCGCAGTCCGTGCAGGAACATCATGAACATATGCATGGGCATCATGAGCATGAGCACGAGCACGACCCCGGGGTAGAGGAGATGTCTGTGTGTGAACACAGGCACGAGAGCAAGTGGACGCTCTATCTTTTTTCGCCTCTTTTGCACGCGCTTGAAGTGGCGGCGATCGTATTTGGGTTTAACGTTCTATTCGGGTCGCTCTTCTATCTGATCGGGCAGGAGAAGGTGATCGGCTTTTTGCAGGGAGCGGGATATTGGTATCAACCGCTCATGGCATCGCTGGTCGGGCTCGTGCCGAATTGTGCGTCGAGCGTGGTGCTCGCCGAAACCTATGCGGTGGGAGGCATCGGCTTTTCGGCGTTGCTCGGCGGACTTGTCACCAATGCGGGCCTCGGCGTGTTTGTTCTCTTCCGTGAGAGAAAGGAGTGGAAGCGCAATCTGTTGATTTTGGGTGCAACCCTCGCCCTCGGCGTATTGTTTGGATATGCCGCCGGCGCGGTCGAATTTTTGATATAAAAAAGCTGATTCAGGGAGGACGGACAATGTGTCTTGCCGAAAATTCCCAGCCAATGAGTAGCGAAGAGAAGTACGAAGGATTGACATATGCTACGCGATCGGAGGGGGTACGGCAGGCGCTTGCATGTTCGGCCGGAAAGGTACTGTTGCTTTCGGAGGACGCCTCCCTTTCGGAATTTTCCACCTCGCCGCGCACGATCTCGATGATTTTCGACGGCGACACCCTTCCGTTGTTTGCCATGCCGGACGGCGTCTCCCGCATCATCGCCTCGGGCGGAAAGAAAGTTCTCTTTGCCGCGCGCTATTTTGCGGATGTGCGGCAGATTCCCTGTACATTGTTCCCCGATTCCGCTGCTCTATTCGGCGCGTTTGAGCAGCAGGGCGAAGTCGTGCTCGGCGGTGAGCGCGTTTTGGCCCACCTCGCGGAGGGAGAGTGCGTGTGCGACAAAGAGCGCATGCTTCCCACCCTTGCAGACGGGTTTTCGCGGCTTCTTCTCACCCGTCTTGCTGCGTTCGAGGCGGAAGCGCTCAATGCGTTTGGAATTTCCTGCCGCGGGATCGAGGCGGAGCTCCCGGAAACGGCGGAGGGGATCATCGCGGAAAATGCCCGCGTGCGCCGCGCCGAAAGCTGCGGCGGTTATGGCGGTGAGGGCACGGTGCTCAGCGGCTTTCTCGGAAAAGAAGAATGCCCCGCATGGAGCGCCTATCTCTTGCTGTCATCGCTGTATGCGGCATTCTTCGAGAAGGGCAAACCGCGGCGCTACGCAACGCCCGATTACCGCGCAAGAGCGGAACGTGCGGGGGTGGAGCAATGCTCTATCCGCATTCCCACGAGGGAAGAATATGCGGTGCGCGCCCTCATCTTGGAGCGTACCCGTGCGCACTTTGTGCGGGGTATCTCCTCTCATATCACAAAACGGGAGGAATACTGCGCGCTTGTTTCCCGTTTGGAAGGAAAACTGCTGCCCATAAAAGGGGGCAATATGGATAAACTTGAAATTTTGCCCGAACATGCGGGAAGCGGGCTCTCCGCGATCATCCGCGACTTCGGCCTTATGGAATGGCATCATGACAAAAGAAGCTCTGTTAAATCAAACTGATCTGTTCCTGTTGGATCTCGACGGCACCGTCTATCTCGATGAAACGCCGATCGGCAGCGCAGCTGAGACGCTGCAAGCGCTGCGCGTGCGCGGCAAGCAGCTCGTCTTTCTCACGAACAATTCTTCCAAGACAGAGGAAGAATATCGCGCAAAGCTCATCCGTATCGGGCTTTGGGGAGAAGGCGACCGCGTGTACACTTCGGGGATGGCGACGATCTCCTATTTGGGCAGACACTTTGCGGGAAAGCGGGTCTATCTTGTGGGCACGGAGGCGCTGAAACGCGAGTTTTCGGCGGCGGGCATTGTGCTCGATGAGGAGGACCCCGACCTCTGCGTGCTTGCCTATGACGTCCAACTCACTTTTGCAAAAATCAAAAAACTGAACGCTTTTTTGAGGGCGGGGAAACCGTTTTTTGCCACCCATCCGGACGACGTCTGCCCCACAAAAGACGTGCCTATGCCCGACGTCGGCTCCTTCCTTGCCATGTTCGAGCGCTCTTCCGGGAGAAAACCCGATCTGATCATCGGAAAGCCATTCACGCCGATGGGAGAGGAACTTGCCTCATTTACGGGAACGCCTCAGGCCAAAATGTGTATGATCGGGGACCGCATGCATACCGACATCCGTTTCGCCGCAAACAACGGGATGAAGAGCGTGCTCGTCCTCTCGGGTGAGACCACGCGGGAGACGATGAAAAATTTCCCCGATCGGCCCGATTTGGTGCTGGAAACGATCAATGAAATTTTATAAAGCCGTTTGAAAGAATGCGCTTTGGTGGTATAATGAATAAGCGGAGGTCCTGTATGCAAGAAGTAACCATTCTCAAAACCGCGCCCTTGACTTTTTCTTTGAGCGGGGAAATCGATTCCAAAAATGCCGAGGAGTTTTATGCCGCGGTGCTCGCTGCCTATGAAAAGGAGAAGGGAGATATCGTGTTCGACTGCGAAACGCTCACTTTCATCGACTCCACCACTTTGGGCACGTTTGTCAAGATCTTGAAGCATGTGCGTTCAGACGGGCACGGCATGAAGCTCATCAAAATGCAGCCCCGTTTGAAAAAACTGTTCGTAATTTGCGCACTCGATACGATCATGGAGATAGAATGATGCTGATGAACATGGAATTTCCCCTCGATCGGGAGATTATGACGACGGTGCGTTTGGCAACGGGCGGGATCTGCTCTCTCGCCGGATTCGGCTTGGATGCCTCCGAGGACTGCAAGGTATGCATTACCGAAAGCCTTCTCCTGCTGCTGCACGCCGGCTGTAAAAGAGCCAAACTCGGCTTTTTTCGTGAGGAAGGGCTGAGGATCGAACTGCTGGGAGAGGGCGGCGTTCCCTCCGAAGAAAAGACGACGGAAGAGGAGATCTCCGTTGCGCTTCTTACCGCTCTTGTAGACGGCCTTTCCATTGAGAGCACAGCAGGAGGCACCCGAATTTCTTTTGCTTTTAAGGACGCGGAATGAACGAGAGTGAACTGTTCGCAACCTATCGCGCAAGCGGTGATCTCGCGGTCCGCAACAAGATCGTGGAACAATATCTCCCCGTCGCGGCAATGATCGCCAAAAAGTTTGTGGGACGCGGAGTGGAGTTTGACGATCTCTATCAGATCGCGTCTCTTGCGCTCATAAAGGGAGTCGACCGCTTTGACGAGACGAAAGGGGTCAAATTTTCCACGTTCATCACGCCGACGATCGCGGGCGAGATCAAAAATTACTTCCGCGACCGTTCCCGTCTCATTCATCTGCCGCGAAGAGTTTCCGAGCTCCGCCACAGCGCGCGCAAAACGGCCGACCGCATTTTAGCGGAGACGGGCAAGAATCCCTCTCCGCGAGAGATCGCAGCCGAATTGGGGGTGTCGGAAGAGGACCTCGTTACGGCAATGGAGTCCGGGAGCGTCGTATCCCTCGACCGTCCCGCCGAGGACGGGGAAGGCGGGAGCTATTATGACGTGATCGCCGCTCCCGCAGACGATTTCGAATTTTTAGAGCGGACGGATGCGGTGCACGCGGCGCTCGGCGATCTTACAGAGGAGGAGCGCAAGATCGTCGATCTCCGTTTCGGCAAAGAGCTCTCCCAGGCGGAGACCGCGCAGCGGCTGAACACCACGCAAATGCATATCTCCCGCATGGAACATAAAATTTTGGAAAAACTGAAAGAGAACCTCAAAAAGAGTGCGGTAGACTGATGTACTTCGAAATCGACGATTACAACGCGCTGCGAAATGCGCTGCAAAAGATGAGCCTCGCCTTTCAAAAGGAATTTTCCGAAGAGACGATCTTCAACAGTAAATTGGTGGCGACCGAGCTCTTGTCCAATGTGTTACAGCACGGCGGGGGACGGGCGCAGTTCCGCGTAGAACGCAGGGGAGACGAGATCTGCATCTGCGTCCAATGCGACAAGAAATTCCGTCCTCCCGAAAAGAGCGCCTGTGCCGATCTTTATGCCGAATGCGGGCGTGGGCTCTTCCTCGTGGATGCTTTCTGTGAGCGCCGCACTTATACCGAAGAAGAGGGGATCACCGTCTTTCTCAAAGTACAATAAAACCGCACACAAAGTGCGGTTTTATCGATTTTTCAGCGTTCTGTCTCTTCCGCCTGCTCCTGTCCCGGTTCCTGCCCGTCTGTCTCTACGGACGGCACTTCGGGGAGCGCCTCCTGTTCGGGTTCCGGGGAAACATCGGGCTTGACTTTCGGAACTTCCTCGGGCTCTTCGGTAAGAGCCGCCATGCGTTCGGATGCGCGCGCTTCGGGGAGGGCGTCGCGCCGGAGAGGCTCCTTGCGTTCGAAAGTGTGTGCGAAAATCGACACAAGCATGGCGCATAGGGGCGAGAGCAACAGAAAGAGGGAGGCGAGGGGTTGTTGCATAAAGAAATCCAAAATGGTCCCCTCCGCAAGATAGGCGGCCGCAACGCCCAAAGCCGCCGCAAACTGTACGGCGAATCGGAAAATATCGACCGCCTGCGTGCGGGGCCGCTCCAACCGCAGGACGGAGAGGAGCATATTTGCGATCGTGATGATCAGATAGAAATCGAGGATCAGACGCTTTCCCACGCCGATGTTTCCGGTCGCGATAGAATTGAGGTCGGAAAGGAGGGGCGTCTGCGGAAAAATGAATGCGCACACGGAGAGGGCGCCCAAAAAAAGCAGGAGCACATTCACCATTCCTCTCGCCCCGCGGTGGGCGACCGCCATTCCCGAAAAAATACAGAAGGCGAGGAGCGCC
Organism: uncultured Clostridia bacterium; assembly: GCA_947632505.1. Classification (GTDB taxonomy): domain Bacteria; phylum Bacillota; class Clostridia; order Christensenellales; family Borkfalkiaceae; genus Gallimonas. Next base: position 22,860 of record CANRPN010000001.1, read on the forward strand.
GCGGTGAGGGAGGGAAGATCGAGCTGTCTCCAAGAGTACATCTCCTGCCGGATGGAGCCGAGCAGTACCGCCGCCACGCAGAGGGCGCCGTAAACAAAGAGGGTAAGAAAACCGTTCAGAGTACAGAAAACACGCGCCGATCTGCCTTTCACGAAGGTGCAGACGGCAAGGACAAGCGAGAGCAGACTTTCCGCGGCAAGCACATAGATCATGAAATAGAGAAAAACGGGCAACAGGGAGGATAGCTCTGCACTCTCCGCTTTGGGGAGAGCAATGCTCCCGCGGAACACTTCCACGATCACTCCGAGAAAGGAGCCGTGCAGAATGGGTTCCCCGCCCGCGATGAGGGCGCCCACCGACCCGCGCATAAAAAAGCCGAGGAAGAGCCCCAGCAGGGAGATCGCGCAAAAAAGTGCGGAGCAGACCATATAGAAAGGCGCGCGCAAGGTGCGTCCCGCGTTTTTTTTCTCTTTGGTTCGTTCGGACAGAAGGCTACCTGTTGCGGCGTCGATCCTCATTCCTTCACCCCCCGAAGGCTTTTTTGTTCCCTCATTATAGCACTTCGAAAGGGCGGGTGTCAACAGCTCGCCGTGGGGGAAAGGGGTCGTATTTTGGAAATTTGAGAATGAGTTTGTGCCGAATTTGTGAAAATCCTTGAAAAAGAATTTTTCTCATGTTATAATATCCGCAGATATGGCGGGATCGCCGCCTTAAAGTACGGTCACAACAGGGAGAAGAATATGAGCGGAGAAAGTACGGAGCTGAATCTGATCTTAAATGACATCTATGAAAAGACGGGGGTGCAGGTGCGCCTTACGCCGAACGGCGGCGAGGAAACGGAGTTTTCCGTGGAATATTGCGGCGAGAAATACCGCGCATTTCTCAGCGGAAAGGGCGAACAGGCGGAAAGAGCGGCCAAGCTCATTTCCTATCTCGTGGAAAACGCCGATGCGCAGCTTCTGCCCGACAAAAACGCCTATCTCAAAAACATTTTGCTCGGCGAAGGCAGCCGCCGCTATCTCTATCGGTTCATGGCCAAGTATAACGTACAGGACGCTCCTTGTTATGCGCTGGACATCATTGTGGACAAGCGTATTTCGGAGGCGATCGCGCACGTGGAAAATTGTCTCTCCGAGACGGGAGCGCTCGCCGTGGGAATGGATGAGACCCGTCTTGCAGCCGCGGTTTTCGAGGACGACTCACAGCTGCCCGTGGAACTTGCGAATTTTCTCGTGCAGTCCCTCTATGAGGAGCTGGGCGTAAAGGCAAGCGTGGGCATCGGCTGTACGGTCAAGAGTTTTACGGAGATCGCCGAATCCTATCATCAGGCGGCGACTGCCGTCCGAATGAGCGGACTTTTGAAATCAAAGGGAGAGGTCCATACTTACAGGGAGTATCTTCTCATCAAAATGCTCGAAGACCTGCCCGAGGGAAAGCGGAAAGAGTACATGGAGCAGTTCCACATTACGGGCGCGAAAGAAGTGTTCGCCGATGAGGAGATGATCGGTACCGCAGAGGAATTTCTTGAAAACAGTCTCAATCTTTCCGAGACTTCCCGCAATCTCTACATGCACCGCAACACGCTCATGTACCGTCTCGATAAAATTGAGCGGCTCACGGGTCTGAATATCCGAAAATTTTCGGACGCGGTGACCTTCCGTGTCATCACGATCCTCTATAAATTAATGCAATAAAGGAGCTTTTATGGATAATAACGAAAGGGATGAATTTTTCGATCCGCCCATGTCTCCCGCGCCGCCCGCAGGCTCGGACGGCCAAGCCCCTGCACGTGCGGGCGAAAAGAGCAAGGCGGTGCGCATCGCCGCCATTGTATTGGGCGCGATCCTCATCGCGGTAGCGGCCTTTCTCGGCGGCTGGTACGGACGATATTTCTCTCTCGATCATGAGGTGCGCGACTACCTTTGGGCGAAGTCGATGCTCGAAAAAAATTACTATCAGCCTTTGGACGACGCGGAGCTCTATCAAAGAATGTTTGAGTCCCTTTCCGTCGACTCCTATACCAAATATTATTCGCCCGCAGACTACGAAAAATATTTGAAGGAAGGCGCGGGGGACAACACCGACCCCGGGATCTCCATCTATATCGGGCAGAATTGGGATGAGATCACGCATATCTTCGAGGTGACGGAGAACTCTCCCGCCTGCCTTGCGGGGCTGAAAAAAGGCATGTATGTCCTTGCCTTCGGGCCGTCGGAAAACGAACTGACAGAAGGCGACTATCGCGCGTTCAGGCAGTTTCTGTCCTCGTGGAGCGGAGAATTTACGATCCGCTGCGGATACGACGTGAATGGGTCGGATGCCGCATGCTATACCTTGAAGAGCGCACCCTACCAGGCGTCTTTCCTCGTCTATCGCGACAGCGGAACGAGCTATGCCTTCCGCGGAGAAGGCGATGTTCTCGATCTCACCCAAACGAACGAACCCTTGAAAGGTCTCAACGAAAAAACGGCCTATATCCGTCTCAACGAGTTCAGCGGCGGCAATACCGCCTCGGAATTTGTCTCTCTCTTAAAGACGATGAAGGAGCGCGGCAGGACCGACCTCATTCTCGACCTTCGCTCCAACGGAGGCGGCTACATGGATCTTTTCGGGAGCATCGCTTCCCACCTCATGCGCAATGCCGAGGATAAGTATCCCGTCGTGGCCGTCACAAAGACGCGCAGCGGACAGACGACCCGTTACGTCTGCGTCGAAAATGATTTTGACAGCTATTTCGAGCCCGATTCGAAAATTTACGTGCTCGCCGACGAACATACCGCCTCGGCCTCGGAGTGTCTGATCGGCGTGCTCGTAGATTACGGCACCTGCGATTTTTCGGACATCTATCTGCGCGAGAATGAGAGCGGGATCGCCAAGACATACGGAAAGGGGATCATGCAGAGCAGTTATACCGCTTCGAACGGGGCGGCGATGAAGATGACGACCGCCACCGTCAACTGGCCGCTTTCGGGACGCTGTATCCACGGCGTGGGCGTGACCCCTGCGGACGGCGCCATCGCGGTCCCCGGCCCCTTGAATTGGGGCGAGTCCGACCCCATGCTCGAAACGCTGCTTTCACGCCTATCCGCTTAAACTCTCTTCAAAAATTCTTCCAAGACATGCAAATTCTCTCCTCCGTCAGGGGGAGAACTTTTTTGTGCCTGTTCGCTTTCTGCCGCAGCGCTTTCTGTCCGATTTGTTTCCGCAGTCTGTCCGTGTCCCGAGAGCGCCAGAAACAGTTCGCGGTTTTCGCGATAAAAGGAGAGAACGCCGAGCAGCCGTTTTTTAAATTCCCCGTCTTTTTCCGCATAGGTTAGTAAAAGGAGTATCATGAGCATTTCCATGTTCTTATCTTATGCCGTGCGCAAAAGAGAGGGTTCCTTTCATATAATGGGGCAGTGAGGTGTTATATGGACGACTTTGCAAGCTACTCTCAAAAGCAGCAGCAGACCGATTGGACAAAAGAGGCGCAGAACATTGCCGCGAATTACAATGGCAAGAACGAAAACGAGCTCACGCGGGAGATCTTCGCCCGAGCCGCAGAGGGCAAAAAGAACGGGAGCCTCACCAATGAGCAGATCGATCTCTTTTACGCGCAATTCGCCCCCATGCTCGACGGCGTTAAACGCAAAAAACTAAAAAAGCTCATAGAACAGCTCAAAAGCATGTAATTTCTTTGAGTGCGCGTGCGAGAATATCCACCTCTTTCAAAGATTGCGCAGGAGAGAAGGACGCGCGTACGAGCCCGTCCGGAAAGGTCCCGAGCGCCTTGTGAACGAGCGGCGCGCAGTGCAGGCCGCCCCGTACGGCGATGTCATACTTCTCCGAAAGAATGCCCGCAAGCTCTTCCGAGGAGATTTTTTCATATGAGAAAGCGGCGATTCCGCAGGGATTGGGGACAAAGTAGAGTTTACAGCCGTTGAGCGGCGTCAACGCGGCATGGAGCACGGCCGTGAGCTCGAACAGCCGCTCCGCATCCTCCTTGCGGTGCGCCTTTACAATGAGTGCACCCTCATAGAGCGAGCAGATCGCAGGATAGGAGAGGGTACCGGCTTCCAAGCGATCGGGATAGAAAGAGGGCATTCCGAGCCGAAAGCTCTCGCTGCCCGTTCCGCCGAAGAGGAGGGGACGGGGCTCCATACGCTCGGAAAAGAGGAGCGCGGCCGCACCCTGTATGGCGTGCAGACCCTTATGCCCCGCGAGAGCAAGCGCATCCAGCCCCCATTCCCGCATATGAATGGGAAGATGCCCGCCTCCCTGTGCGCCGTCGGCTACGAGGAGCACGCGCTCGGGCAGATGTTTTCTGATCTCTTTCAGATCGGGAGCTTCACCCGTTACGTTGGAAGCCGTCGTCACCACGCACATGCGGGTGTTCTTTTTCACAAGGGAAGAGATCGAAGCAGGGTCAATGTGTCCGTTTTTAAGGGGAACGACGTCGTAGGAGATGACGCCCGCTTCTTGAAGCACATGGAGCGGACGAAGCACGGAATTGTGTTCAAGACAGGTCGTGATCACATGGTCGCCCTTTTCGAGGACGCCGATGAGGGCGAGGTTGAGCGCTTCGGTACAGCTTCGGGTAAAGGCGACGCGTTCATAGCCGTAGCCGCCAAAGAGATCTGAAAGGAGTTCGCGGCAGGCAAGCACCCGTTCCGCGCAGGCGAGGGAGAGGCGATGTCCGCTCCTTCCCGGGTTGGCGCAAACTTTCATCGCGGCAAGAACGGCGCTTTGCACGGCGGCGGGCTTATAGCCCTCGGTGGCGGCATTATCGAGATAGATCATAGCATTCTCCGAAAAATGAAATCAAAGTATTTTACGAAGGCAGGAGACAAAACATGACAATGATTGCGGTTTTTCGTTCTCGGGCGCAGGCGCTCGAATACATTTCCGTGCTGCAAAAGGGGGGTGTGCCCGCGCAGGCGGTAAATACTCCCAAGGAGGCGGGGGTCGGCTGCGGAATTTCGGCGAAGTTCGAAGATACCTTTTTGCCCCGCGCCCGTGCCTGTCTTGCAAAGCGGAAGTATTCCTCCTTTTCGGGCTTCATGCGCGTAAACGGAGGACGGTTCGGATATTTGTGAGCCGCTTGCCAAATGGACGCAAATATGGTATAATGCAGGCATGGACAGAAATACGGAAATTTTGCGGGAGCTCGAACGGCTCTATTTCGGCGCCAAGCCTGCGCTCTTGTACAAGACCCCATACGAACTTTTGGTAGCGGTCATCCTTTCCGCACAGTGCACGGACGAACGGGTCAATAAAGTGACGGAAGTGCTCTTTCAAGAGCACAATACCCCCGAAAGCATGCTCGCGCTCTCGCAGGAAGAGCTCGAAAAGTACATCTTCTCCTGCGGATTTTATCGCAACAAGGCGGCTCACATTCTCTCCGCCTCGCGCGATATTATCCAAAAATTCGGCGGACAAGTTCCCGATCGTCTGGAAGAATTGCAAAGCCTCGCGGGCGTGGGGAGAAAGACGGCCAACGTCGTTTATGCGGTCGCCTTCGGCGGGGATGCGATCGCCGTCGATACGCACGTGTTCCGCGTTGCGAACAGAACGGGGCTTGCCGTCGGGAAAACGCCCGAAAAGGTGGAAGAGGGGCTCATGAAGGTCATCCCCAAGGAAAAATGGTCGCAGGCGCACCACTGGCTCATTTGGCACGGAAGAAAAGTTTGTCATTCCCAAAAGCCCGACTGCGCCCATTGCACCCTCGCGCCGTGGTGTCCTTCCGCCTTCAAAATCGGCAAATAGCGCAAAACGCAACCCAAAGTTGACAAATCGCAACGCCGAAATGGTGGCGGACTTGCCGCGTTTTTGCTAAAATAGCCGTAAGGAGGACTTATGACGACAGGAGAAATCATTTTCGAATATCGCAAAAAAGCGGGTCTTACGCAGGAGGAACTTGCGGACAGGCTCGGCGTGTCCCGTCAGGCGGTGAGTAAATGGGAGCAGGACGCGGCGTTCCCCGAAAACGGAGAAGATCCTCGAACTGTGCAAACTCTTCTCCGTTTCCGCAGACGAGCTGCTGTTCGGCAGAAAGAACGCGGGCGACGCTTCCGCGCCCGCGGAAGCGTCGCCCGCGGAAGAGGCCCCCGCGGACCCCTCGGTTGCGGAATATGCGATCGCGGCGGAAGAAGAACCGCAGCCCGCGACCGAACCGACGGTACATAGCGAACTTTCGGAAGCGCCGCCGAAGCCCAAGAAGGACGTTTCCAAAAAGTGGAATCTTCTCTGTTTTTTGGGGTTCTTGTTTGCCGCGGTCTCGGCCGGGATCATCATAATCGGGATATTTTTACCTCTTTTCAGGAACGATCCCGAGCTCGATATCCCCAAGTCCCGCCCTCTTTTTGCGCTTGTCTGCATGGGGCTGGGGTTTCTCCTCTCCGTCGCGGGACTGTGCACGAGGAGGTGGCTGGGCAGAAGGGGCGCCTTCTTTGCGGTCTTGGGGATCGTCATCCTCGCCGTCATGGTCACCGTGTTCTTCATGCTTTGGTTTTTCGTCGCTTCCATCTTTGGTGGGATCTGGCTCCTTTTGTTCGGTTGATCGGGAGGGGGAAAATGAAAAAGAAAATTTTTGTTTTTGCGCTTTCGGCAGCGTTGCTGTTTTCGGGAACGCTCTGCGGCTGTTCCCGCCTTTACCCTTGGAAAACAAAGCCGAGCAAAGACGCTTTTTTTGCGCAGAATGTGCTCGATAACGCGCGCGTGCCCGATCTGCCGCGCATTGTCTGCGAGGCGGGGGTCAAGGAATACGGGAAGATCTATCACTTCCGCTCCACGGAGGAGGACTATAAAAACTATCTCGAAACGGTCTATCAATATCTCGGTTCCCGCGGGTTTGAATATTTCGGATATGAGGGAGAGGAGGTGAGCAGCTTTTTCGGCGCCATGCCCCAGTATGAACTGCTTGCGGACAGAGGGCAGCTCTCCGACTATCAGACGGGATATGAGGGAGGTTACGTTTTCGTGTGGGGGGATGCGATCGATGAGGACGGGGACTTGCTCGGCGGGGAACGGATAGAGATCCGCTACACGGATACCTACTTTACCTTTCATGGGTTGGAGTGCAATGTAACGATCGATTTCGGTTTCGCGATCGTGGGCCATTGGGTCGCCCAAGAGGAACCGTCCGAATAATGTTCGCGCGCGCCCGCCGCAATTTTGCGGCGGGCGCGCGCAGGCTTTTCTTGTATAAATGCCGCCTCCTTCGGCAATAACAGCCGCAGGAGGTTTTTTATGACCAATTTGACGGCCAAAGATTTAGATGTGCTCACGCATGTACTCACGGCGGAAGAAATGGCGTGCAAAAAGGCGAGAATTTACGCCAACACGCTCACGGATGCGGCGCTCGCGCAGGAGATGGAGGCGATCGCAGGCGCACACGCAGAGCGTTTCAACGCGCTCTATGCCATTTTGGGAGGGAAATCATGAAACAGAGCAAACAGGACACCACGCTTAACGAAAAAGACGCGCTTCAAGATATGCTCGATACCGAAAAGCTGCTCATGAGTTACTATTCTGTCGCGCTCGTAGAGGGGAGCTGTCAGCCTTTCCGCAAGGCGATCCTCAAAAATTACACTTCGAGCGCGGAGACGCAGTTCAACGTGTTCGAGCAGATGCTCTCGCGCGGCTACTATCAGGTAATGCCCGCCGAAAAGATGCTCATCGACCAAAAGACGGAGACGTTTTCCAAAGTCCAAAAGCAGATCGCACAGTGAGGCTCGTCCCATAAGCGGCGCAATACGGTGTCGCGCTGCGTTTTCCTCGGTCATGTACGACCGGGTACACTCCCGTCGGAAAGCCTCGCGCTCCTTGTCTTGCTTGCTTTTGGAACGAGCGATCGGCAGCTATGTTGCCCATAAGAGGCGCAATACGTCGCATATTTCGCCCTCCCCCGCGCGGAACGCGCGGGGGAGGGGTAGGGGAGGGGGTATATCTTGGTACGTTTGGGTTGGTTTTGAACGTGCCTTAATTTAGCAAGATTCCCTCGGAGAATTTCCGTGTCGGACTTTGTAATAACCGCTACGGCTCGGAATGACGCGCTTCCATCTCGCGCATACTGAAAGGGGAGGGGAATATGCCGAAGAAAGTCAAACGCAACAACAGCGGCAAGGGAGAGCGGGACAACACGGGCTATGCACACAATCCGCGCTACTGCATGATTTTGCCCGACGCCGCCGAGCCCGACGAGGACAACATTGCCTCATCAAGCGAATCGTAAACAGCTTTTTCAGGGGAAAGAGAGCCGCCCGCGGACATGTCCGCGGGCGGCAATTTTGTTTTTCTCGCTTTTTGTCATTTTTTCGGGGTGTTCTTGATTTGTCATTTCGACCAAGCCGCGATAGCGGCGCGTGGAGAAATCTCACCCTAATGTCTCCATGCGCTGTGCTTAGTCGAAGAGAGAGCCAAGGGTGGCGCGAGCAAAGAATTGTGCGAAACCAACTGCGTGAATTTTTTACACATTAAATCTGAACAGCACGACGTCTCCGTCCTTCATCACATAATCCTTGCCCTCGGAGCGCACCTTGCCCTTTTCGCGCGCGCCCGCAAGACCGCCGCATTCGAGCAGCGTCTCCCATTCCACGACTTCGGCGCGGATGAAGCCCTTTTCAAAGTCGGTATGGATCTTTCCTGCGGCCTGCGGCGCTTTGGTGCCTTTCACGATCGTCCAGGCCCGCGTCTCCTTTTCGCCCGCCGTGAGGTAGGAGATGAGCCCCAGAAGGGAATAGCTCGCCTTGATGAGTTTCGAAAGGCCGCTCTCTTTCAGCCCAAATTCTTCGAGGAACATTGCCCTGTCCTCTTCCTCCATCTGCGAAAGTTCCTCCTCCGTCTTGGCACAGATGACGATGACCCCCGCATGATGCTTTGCGGCATATTCCTTTACGGCGACCACAAAGGGGATCTTGTCCTCATCCTCGCCCATGTCCTTTTCGGCGATGTTCGCGCAGTAGATCACGGGTTTTGACGAGAGCAAGAACAAATTGTCGAGCATGGGCTGTTCTTCCTCGGAACAGGGGTAACTGCTTGCGGGTTTTTCCGCTTCGAGGTGGGGAAGCAACTTTTCGAGGAAGGCGTATTCTGCTGCGGCGTTCTTGTCCGCGCCCCCCCGCGCCGCGCTGCGGATGCGGTCCTGCTTCTTCTGCACCGCTTCGATGTCGGCCAAAATGAGCTCCAAATTGATCGTCTCAATGTCCCGCACGGGATCGACGGAATTTTCGACATGGGTGACGTTTTCGTCCTCGAAACAGCGCACGACATGCACAATGGCGTCCACTTCGCGGATGTGGGAGAGGAACTTGTTTCCCAAGCCCTCGCCGCGGCTCGCGCCCTTTACGAGGCCTGCGATGTCTACAAATTCCACGACGGCGGGGGTGATCTTCTTACTCGAATAAAGCGCCGCAAGTTTATCAAGCCGCTCGTCGGGAACGGCGACCACGCCCACGTTGGGTTCGATCGTACAGAAGGGGTAGTTTGCGGCTTCCGCCCCCGCATGGGTGATTGCATTGAACAGAGTTGACTTACCGACGTTGGGAAGTCCGACGACACCTAATTTCATATTGATCTCCTACGGTTTCTCGTTTTGCAAATCTTGTATTCATTATAAAACATTTCCCCGCAAACTTCAACTCTTTCGGTTGCTTAAATTGCAAAATTATGGTAGAATAGCCGGGAAAGGAAGTGTAACATGGATTATAAGACCTACATTGCAGAGCGCCTGCCCATAGAGGGCATGAGCAGAGAAGAGATCGCGGAGAGCATTGCCGTTCCTCCCGATACCACCCTCGGCGACTATGCGCTCCCCTGCTTCAAATTCGCAAAACTTTTGCATAAATCCCCCGTGCTCATCGCACAGGAGCTTGCAGCGGCCTATCCCTCGGACGGCGTGATCTCGGAGGCGACCGCCCTCAACGGCTATCTCAACTTTAAGGTCGGCCGCAGAGGACTTGCGGAGGAGACCCTCGCCCGCATCGAGCGGGAGGGGGAAAAATACGGCTCCTCTACGCTCGGCGCGGGCAAGACGGTGTGCATCGACTATTCCTCGGTGAACATCGCCAAGCCTTTCCACATCGGGCACCTTTCCACCACGGTATTGGGCGGCGCACTCTACCGCATTTATCGATCTCTCGGCTACCGCGTCGTGGGGATCAACCATCTCGGCGACTACGGTACCCAATTCGGGAAGCTCATCTCTGCCTACAAGCATTGGGGGAACAGAGCGGACGTGCAAAAAGGCGGTATCCATGCGATCAACGATCTCTATGTGCGCTTCAACAACGAGGCGACCGAAGAGATGGAGACAGAGGCGCGCGAGTATTTCCGTCTCATCGAGAGCGGAGATAAAGAGGCCGTGGCGCTTTTTGATTGGTTCAAACAGCTCACGCTCGACTATGTGCAGCAAATTTACGCAAAACTTCACGTCACCTTCGACAGCTACGCAGGCGAAAGTTTTTACATTGACAAAATGGAGCCCGTCATCGGCGAATTGAAGGAGAAAGGGCTGCTCGTAGAGAGCCGCGGGGCGCAGGTCGTCGATCTCGAACCCTATGGCATGACGCCCTTTATCGTCCTTCGTTCGGACGGCGCCTCTCTCTACGGTACCCGCGATCTTGCGGCGGCGTTCTACCGCAAACAGACCTACGACTTCGACAAGTGCCTCTATGTCGTGGCCTACCAGCAGAATCTGCACTTCAAGCAACTCTTCAAGGTCATCGAACTCATGGGCGAGCCCTGGGCAAAGGATCTCGTGCATGTCGCCTACGGCATGGTTTCCCTCGAAGACGGCGCAATGTCCACACGGCAAGGGAAAGTCGTTTGGCTCGAAGATGTGCTAAACCGCTGCGTCGAAAAGGCGCTCTCCATCATCACCGAGAAAAATCCCGCGCTGGAAAATAAGGAAGAGGTCGCCGAAAAGGTGGGCGTGGGCGCGGTGATGTTCGGCGCGCTCTACAACAATAAGATCAAAGACATCGTCTTTTCCTATGACAAAGCGCTCAATTTCGACGGCGAGACGAGCGTCTACGTGCAATATACCTGCGCCCGCGCAGCCTCCGTCCTGTCCAAAGCAGAGATCGGGAAAGCGACGGTCGCAGAGCCTTGCGCGCAGGAATACGAACTGATCAAGGCGCTTGCGGACTTCCCCGACACGGTCCGCGCGGCGGCGGAGAAATACGAGCCCAGCGTTATCGCCCGCTATGCAGTGGATACGGCGCAGAAATTCAATAAATTTTATTTCGATTGTAAAATTTTGCAGGCGGAGAGCGAGCAGCTCAAAAACTTCCGCCTTGCGCTCACCAAGGCGACTTTGACGACGCTGAAAAACGCGCTCACCCTGCTCGGCATCGGCGTTCCGGAGAAAATGTGATGAAGGCGATCTTTTTCGATCTCGACGGCACGATCTGCAATACTCTCGCCGATATTCGCTTTCACGTCAACCAAATGCTGCGCTCGCGCGGCTATCCCGAAATTTCCGAGCAGCAGACAAAGGCATTCGTAGGGGACGGCGCGAAAAAGCTCATCGAGCGGTCTCTCCCCGCGGACGCAGAGGACGCGGAAGGATGTTTTGAGCAGTTCCTCGAAAGTTTTTCACACAGCGACGGTGCCCTTCTCTCCCTGTACGATGGAGAGCGGGAGGCGCTCTCCGCATGGAAGGAGGAGGGGCGGCGGCTTGCGGTCATCACCAACAAACCGCAGGAGGCGACGCGGCGTACGCTTGCGAAATTTTTCCCCGAGGACTTTTTCGACTTCGTGGGCGGGGACAGCGGCATGTTCCCCGTAAAGCCCGATCCGTCGCTTACGCGCTATGCAGCGCTCTCGCTGCGGGTCTCGCCGAAGGACTGTGTGTTCGTCGGAGACGGAGAGCAGGACGTGCGCACGGCAAAATCTGCGGGAATGCGCGGGATCGCGGCTCTGTGGGGGTATCGCACCAGACAGCAGCTCGCCGCAGCGGGTGCGACCGAATTTGCGGAAAATTTTTCCGAGCTGCGAAAAATTTTATAAAGCCGTAAAATATTTCCGAAAAAATTCTTGAAAAACCTTTCCGTGTGTGATATAATACGGGCGAAAATCTTTATGGAGGAAAACGAAATGAAAAGATGTGCGGTTTGCGGCGAGATCGTCGCAGATGATGTGGAGGTCTGCCCCGTTTGCAAGGCGACCAAATTTGTGCCCATTGAGGAGGCGAAATTTGCCTGCGAGCATCATGTCGGCGACGGCGTGGTAGAGGACAAGGAAGTGATGGACGGACTTCGCGCCAATTTCCAGGGAGAATGCTGCGAGGTGGGTATGTATCTTGCGATGGCGCGGGTCGCCGAACGCGAGGGCTATCCCGAGATCGCTGAGGCCTATAAGCGCTATGCGTTCGAGGAAGCGGAACATGCTTCCAAGTTCGCGGAACTTCTCGGCGAAGTCGTCACCGATTCCACCAAAAAGAATCTCGAACTCCGCGCGGCGGCGGAAGCGGGCGCGTGCGAGGGCAAGCTCATGCTCGCCAAGCGGGCGAAGGAGCTCGGTTACGACGCCATCCACGATACCGTTCACGAAATGGCCAAGGACGAAGCGCGCCACGGCGCGGGCTTCAAGGGCCTCCTGAAACGTTATTTCTGACCCTTTTTGCAAAAGAAATACCAAAGAAAAAGAGGACAGGCACGCCGCCTGTCCTTTCGGTTTTATCGGGTAGAGTTATTTTTTGTATTTGGGCAGGAGCAGACACACGATATGCACGAGCGCAAACACGATCGTAAAAGAGAGTATGAGCGCAGGCGCCGCTCCTGCGCCGCCGAACATCGAGGCGGCGCCCGTCAGCGAGCAGGCGAGGGAATAGAGGAGAAAGTAGAAAAAGAGAGGCAACACCCGTGCGATCTTTCCGAGGAGGGGAGGGATCCTTTTTCCGGGCGCAAAGACGGGAAGCAATCCGATCGCAAGCACGAACAACGAGGCCGCGAGGGAAAGCGCGGCAAACACGATGAGCGCCGTGCAGATCCCGAGTCCGGCTTGATACACATTTACGGAGATATTGCCGAAACCCGAGTATGAGAGCTTCTCCACAGAAGCGAGAAAGAGCAAAAACAAGAGCAGAGAATAGAGCGTAAAAGTGCATGCGGAAATGCGGGAAAGCAGCCGAAAGAGGCGGCCGTTTTCTCCGTCCTGTGAAAGATCGCCGCGTCCCGCCTCCTGCGGCGGCTCTTCGCGCGCAGGGATGCCGTTGCCGTAATCGTCCATAAAAAACTCCTATCATTCATTTTCTTTGATTATAGCACGGCCGAAAAGAGCTGTCAAGGAGTGTACAACAAAAAAAGGAGGCTTGTGCGAAAAAAATAATGACCTTTCCCATGGGGAAAAGCCATTATAATAGGAGAGTATCAAACGCCGAAGCTGGGACTTCGGACATTCGCAAGGGAAGCGGCAGCCTTTGTTTGCACACCTGCCTATGAGCGTATTATAAAAAAAGCCGAAAAGAAAAACAACCTATTTTTTGAAAATTTCACTCTATCCGTTTCATTTGACAGAGTAGAGTTAAAAAAATTCACTCTACTCTCAGTAGAATCATTGACTTCTCTTCAAAATTTGCTATAATAGATGGTATGGAAGAAACGATTTTAGCGGAGGTTATCGGAAAAAATATCACCCGTCTGAGAAAGCTGGCGAATATGACCCAGCTCGAACTTGCGGAAAAGCTCAATTATTCCGATAAGTCTATCTCCAAATGGGAACAGGGGAACGGCATTCCCGATGTTCGCATTTTGGTACAGCTTGCCGAACTCTTCGGAGTGACGCTCGATGACCTCGTGCACGAACATGTGGATAAAGAAGTGCTTCCCAAGAGCACCAAACGGCGCAACCGCTTCGTCATCACGCTTTGCTCCGTGGGGCTTTGCTGGTGCGCCGCCGTTGTCTGTTTTGTCCTTATGGGGCTGCTCGGCCCGGAACTCAGATATAAATGGCTCGCCTTTCTCTTTGCCGTGCCGGCTTCGGCGATCGTTGTGCTTGTGTTCAGCTGCATTTGGCATTGGAAATGGATCCGTATCATCTCCATCTCCGTGCTCATCTGGACGGTGATCGGGTGTGTCTATCTCGTGATCCTCGCCCTGACGGGAGGGACGCAGAATCTTTGGTTCCTGTTCCTCATCGGCATTCCGTTGCAGCTGCTTACGCTTGTCTATTTCATGTGGCGGCGCGGAGTTCGCTTTAAGAGGTGAACCATGCAAGAGAGCAAATATTGTCACTTTCACAAAAAATTATGGGAGACGTTGGGTTGGGGCTGCATAGTTCTTGCCGTCCTTCTCATGGCGGGGCTCGTGGTCTCCCTCATCATGATGGGGCTCGGAAGCGTGCATGTGCCCTATTTCGGGATCCTCTGCGGCGCATTTGCGGGCGGAGCGATTCTCTTCGGGCTTGCTGGCCTTTTTGCCGTACGGCGGGGAGAAATTTGGAGCGGACGGGAGCTCGACGCTTTGGAGCGTGCCGACAGCGAAGAGAGTTTCTTCGTCGGGGAAGATACCATTGCCACGTTCCGGGAGGAGGGCATCCTGCTTCATAACCGTGAGCGCAGTGTCTCTGTTCCTTACGGGGAAATGCGTTTTATCTCCGTCTGCACCCGCCGGAAAGCGCAGGAAAAGGGGGAATGGAGCGTTCTCATGGAAGTTCCCGCCTCCTATGTCATGAAAAAAGCGAAGAAGGGGGAACCGCCTGTGCTGATCCAGGCGGAAGGTAAAACGAGGCTGTATGATACTTTGCGCAAGCATGGGCTCGTTTTGCTCGGTGAACAGCGCAAAGAAGAGAGCCCGCTTCCGTTTACCCGTATGCGGAAATTTGATCTGCCCGACAGGACAAAGCGCAAACGCGCGCTCCTGTTTTTGCTGCTCGGCGTCGTTTTGGCGGGCGGCGGCGTGGGATTGCTCTTTTATATGTCGGCGATCGGCGCTCCCATTATCGTGGTGGGAGGTTATGTCGCCCTGCGGGCGATCGTCTCCTATTGGAGAGCCAAACGGGTGCTCGCCGTTTACCGTGAGGGGATGTATTTCGCAGAGCTCTCCTTGCAGGACAGTTTCTTCCTGAAATGGGAGGAAATGGAGAGCCTTGTGCCTGCCGAGTCGGAAAAACAGAAAGTGATCCGTGCGAACTGCCTCTATGGCGCATATGATTTTCCCCGTCCCCAAGGGGCATATGAATACATCAAAGAGCACTTCCCCGAAAAATGTGAGGATTAAATAAGGAAATCAAGGACCGCCTGCTTTGCGCTTCCCGCAAAGCAGGCGGGTGAAAAAAGGCTGAGCGCATGAGAGAATTGAAGATCCACGGCGTGTACCGCCACTTTAAGGGGAAATATTACTATGTGGAGGGGGTCGCTACCCACTCCGAAACGCGCGAGCAGCTTGTAGTGTACCGCGCGCTCTATGGCGATCGGCAGCTCTATGTCCGTCCGCTCGAAATGTTCCTCTCTCCCGTGGACCGAGAAAAATATCCCGACGCCAAACAAGTCTATCGTTTTGAAGAAACAGAGAATGGATAAGATGACCGTTTGTCCCCGCTGCGGGACGACAATCGATGACTTTCGCCGCACCGGTCTGTTGGGCTGTGCGGAGTGTTACCGTGTCTTTCGCGAGGAGATCCTTCTGACTTTGCGCCGCGTGCAGGGCAACCATACCCGCCACGAGGGCGGCATTCCCGCCGCTTCTGAGGAAAAATATTCCTTCATGCTCGAACGGCAGCACCTCAAAGAAGAGATCGAGCGGGCCATGCGCGAGGGCAGGTATGCGGAGGCGGAGGAGTTGCAGCAGCGGCTCAAAGAGAGCAACCGAACCCGCCGCAGGGAGGAACAATCATGAAGGAGCGCGCAATTTGCTATGAAAACGTCGCCGTCTCCACCCGCATCCGTCTGGCGCGAAATTTCGCAGATTACCCTTTTCCCGGCCGTCTCGGCAGAGCCGCGGCGCGGGAGATCGTCAGCATTGTCTCGGCCGCACTGCGTGAGGTGGATGCCTTTGAGCTCCGCTATATGGACAGTCTTTCCGAGGAACAGGCCGAACTATACATCGAACGCTATCTCATCAGCCGCGACCTTTGGAAAAACCGTGCCATTTCCGCCGTGCTACTCTCCCGTCCCGGCGGCCCCAGCCGCACGTTCGAAAAGGAACTCTCGGATATTCTCGCGGAAAATACCTCCATTATGATCAATGAGGAGGACCACATCCGCGAACAGTACTTCGTGCGGGGCTTTGACTTGGAGCGGGGCTATGAGCGGCTCTCGGGCATTGACGAGATCATTGCCGAGACCATTCCCTTCGCCTGCGACGGGGAGCTCGGTTATCTCACCGCCTGTCCCACCAATGTGGGGACGGGGCTGCGTGCTTCTGTCATGCTCTTTCTGCCCGCGCTTTCGCGCAGCGGAAGAATGCGTGAGATCGCACCCGAGCTTCGCCGTATCGGCCTGACCGTGCGCGGCATGTTCGGGGAAGGGAGCGGAGCCGAAGGCGATCTCTATCAGATCAGCAACGAGCGCACCCTCGGTTCCCGCGATACGGAGATCCTCGCCGTCGTCGAACGAAAGGTGAACGAACTTGTGGAGGATGAGATCGTCGAGCGCGACATTCTGCTGCATGAGGGCGGGATGGCGCTCACCGACCGCATTCTGCGTTCTTACGGCATTCTCACCAACTGTGCGCAGATCGATGCGCATGAATTTTTGGAGCGCCTTTCGGATGTCAAGCTCGGCGTTGCGCTCGGTATGCTCGATGGGGAAATGAGCGATCTCGATATGCTGCTCGTTTCCACCCGCCCTGCGAATCTGCGAACGCTTGCGGAAAGGCCTCTCACCGAGGAAGAACAGGACATCTTTCGCGCGCAGTACGCCGGCAGAGCGCTTCGGCGCTTCGGAATGCTCGACGAAGAGTTGCGCGGCAATATTTTCCGGAAGGAGTAAAAAATATGGATACATCACATTATTCCGATCATCTTCGCGAAGCGCTCGAACTTGCCAATGAGCTGGAACGCACTTGCCAAACGGGCTATATCGGCAGTGAGCATCTTATGATCGGACTCATTGCCGTGGAGGACAGCGCCGCAGGCAGATTGCTCACGGAAGTCGGCGTCGATAAAAACCAATACGTTGCCATTTTCAAGCGCAGCATTGACAGAAACGCGCGCATCCACGGCTACACGCCCCGCACCAAACGGGTGTTGGAGCTCGCCACCGAGCTGAGCGTGCAGGGAGGCAATTATAAGGTCCTTACGGGGACCGAGCATGTATTGCTTGCCATTCTCATGATGGAGGACTGTCTCGCCGTCAGGATCCTGAAAATGATGGGCGTGGACATCGCCGATCTGAAAAACCGTGCCAAGGAGCTCGCGGCGCCCACAAACGAACAGGGGGAACGCATTCCGCTCAAAGAGATCCCGCGCGCTGCGGCTCGCTTCGGCTTTGAGACCCAGGATCGTCCGGCCCAGCAAGATCGGGCGCATGGCGCTCAGCAGGGGCCGCTTTCGGAGGAGATCATGCGCTATGGAGACGACCTCACCAAAAAAGCGCGCGAGGGGAAGCTGGATCCCGTGATCGGGCGGGTGAACGAAATCGAAAAGGTCATTCAAATTCTCTCTCGCAGAACAAAAAACAACCCCGTGCTCGTCGGCGAGCCGGGCGTCGGTAAGAGCGCTGTGGTGGAGGGACTTGCCCGTGCGATCGTCGCGGGAGAGGTCCCCGAGCCCCTGCGCGACAAGACGGTGTTCTCGCTCAACATCACGAGTATGCTCGCAGGGGCAAAATATCGCGGGGAGTTTGAGGAACGCATCAAAAAAGTCATTGACGAAATCGCTTCCAGCCGAGACATCATTCTCTTCATCGACGAGATCCATACCATTGTCGGTGCGGGAGCCTCTGCGGAGAGCCCGCTCGATGCGTCCAATATCTTAAAGCCCATGCTCGCCCGCGGAGAGTTGCAGACCATCGGTGCTACGACGCTGGAAGAATATCGCAAATTCATCGAAAAGGACCCCGCGCTTGAACGCCGCTTTACGCCCGTCACGGTGGACCAGCCGAGCGTGGAGGATACCATCACCATTCTGCACGGCTTAAAGGATAAATACGAAGCGCACCACGGCATCGTCATCACGGATGAAGCGATCGAAGCGGCGGCGCGGCTCTCCGACCGCTACATCACCGATCGCTTCCTGCCCGACAAGGCGATCGATCTCATTGACGAGGCTGCCTCTCATCAGCGGCTTCTCGCCTATACGGGGCCGAGCGAACTGAGAGAAAAGGAGGAACAGCTCTCCCGTGCGACCGCCGAGCGGGACAAGGCCGCGGGATGGAAGGACTATGCGCGGGCGGCGGAATTTTCCCGCCAAATCGACGCACTCACCGCCGAGATCGGGGAGATCAAGGAAACTTGGAGCGCCGAGCGCAATTCGTCCCATCTCTCTATCGGCGCGGAAGAGATCGCCGCCATTGTATCGAGCTGGACGGGCGTTCCCGTTGTCAAGCTCACCGAGGCGGAGAGCGAGCGGCTCATGCACCTCGAAGCGGAACTGCATGAGCGCATCGTGGGCCAAGAGGAAGCCGTCACGGCCGTAGCGAAGGCCATCCGACGCGCAAGAGCGGGTCTGAAAGATCCCAACCGTCCCATCGGTTCGTTTATCTTTGTCGGTCCCACGGGCGTGGGCAAGACCGACCTTTGCAAGGCGCTCGCCGAAAGCCTCTTCGGCGATGAGCGGCTGATGATCCGCCTCGATATGTCAGAGTATATGGAGAAACACTCCACCTCGAAACTCATCGGCGCGCCTCCCGGTTACGTCGGCTATGAGGACACATCGGGTACTCTTACCGAGCGCATCCGCAAAAAGCCGTATGCTGTCGTCTTGTTTGACGAGATCGAGAAGGCGCATCCCGACGTATTCAATATTCTATTACAGATCCTCGACGACGGACGGCTCACGGACAGCAAGGGCAGGGTCGTCTCCTTCAAAAACACCGTACTCATCATGACGAGCAACGTCGGCGCGCACCAGGTAAAGGAAGTGGGCGTTTTGGGCTTCCGCACGGCCGAGGAGGAGAGCGAATACGAGAACATGAAGGAGAATATACAGGACGCCTTGAAGCAGAAGTTCCGCCCCGAGTTCTTGAACCGTTTGGACGAGACGATCATCTTTCACAAGCTCTCCAAGGAGGACGCGGCGCGCATCTGCGACAAGATCATACAGGGTCTGCAAAGGCAGCTCAAAGAGCGGGAGATCAACATCAAAGTGAGCAACCGCGCCCGCAACAGGCTGGTGGACGAGGGATACAGTGAGGAATACGGCGCGCGGCCTTTGAAGCGCACCGTAAGAAAGCTCATCGAGGACCGCCTCTCCGAAGAAATTTTGCAGGGTCACCTTCCCGTCGGCGGCACCGTCATCATCGACGAGGTCAACGGCGAACTCACCTTTACCGAAGAATAAACAAATAAAACGGCGCCGCCCGAGACAAAAGTCTCGGGCGGCGCTTCCTGTCGTTTGGGTCAAAGTTCGAGATTGTTCAAAAGGAACGCCTCGAAGTAGGGAGTCCACCAATTCAGGTAGCCCGCTTTCTTGGGGTGAATAGCGTCGCTCGTGCACCACTTATAATATTCGTCCGTCACAGCTGCGTTGAGCGATTCGTCGCCGTAGAGGTCGATGACCTTGACTTCATAGCCGTCGTCGTACCATTTTTTGGCGATCTCCTTCACTTGTTCGACCAGCTTCCCGTATTCCGACCCCTTGGGATCGGAATTTGCGCGCGTGCCGCTGTCGCCGAAATAGGACCCGGAGTAGAAATACACGGGGCACCCCCACGTATCGAGCGCATAGCGGATGATGTATTCCACACCGCCGAGGGTCGTCCCGCGGTCGCAGTCCTGGATATAATCGGGAACGTAGCTGAGCATTTCCCCTCGCTTGGAAAGTCGGGCGTTGGTGCAGTCGTTGGTGGAGATCTGGCAGATGAACGCGTCGGGACGGGCTTCCTTGTCGAACACCGTGCTGTTTATCATGCGGCGGGTATAGGATTTTGCCCCCGAATCGCCGTTTCCGCCGTCGTCGAAGATCGTCGTGCCCGAAACCGCTTCTTTCACGCTCGTGCAGCCCGTGAGCGCCGCAAGATATTCCGCCATGCTCTCGCCATCCGAGGCCGCGCCGTAGGTGACGGACGAGCCGAGCCAATAGAAGAGTTTGCCGCTCAGCGGGCTGTTCTCCCTCTTTTTCACTGCGGAAGCAACATACGTTTCGCCGTTTGCATCCAAGGAGAGATCGCTTTCCGAGACCGTGTATTGCGGCTCTGCCGCCGTCTTTTCGGGGGGAGTGGGAGCAGGGGGCTCCTGTTCCTTTTCGCCGCAGGCGCAGCAGAGCGAAAGGGCGGCAAGCAGTACGGCGGCCGCAAGCGATGCGCGTTTTTTCATAACATTCCTCCTATTCGTTCAAATTCCAATCGACGGGAGCGATCCCGTGCGATTCAAGATATTGATTTGTTTTGGAATAGTGCCTGCACCCGAAGAACCCGTTGAAGGCCGAGAGGGGAGAGGGGTGGGCGCATTCCAAGACGAGGTGTTTGCTCTTGTCGATGAGGGGAACTTTCTTGCGCGCATTCCCGCCCCATAAAAGAAATACAAGGTGCTCCTTTTGTTTGCTCAAAAGCTCGATCACGCTGTCGGTGAACCAGCTCCACCCGCAGTTTGCGTGCGAGTTCGCCTGATGTTCCCGCACCGAAAGGGAAGTATTGAGCAGAAGCACGCCCTCTTTGGCCCACTTGGTGAGGTTGCCCGATCTCGGCGGGTCGAATCCCAAGTCGTCGTGGAGCTCTTTGAGCATATTTTCGAGCGACGGCGGCTTTCTCACGCCGTCTTTCACCGAAAAGCACAGTCCGTGCGCCTGCCCCGGCTCGTGGTAGGGGTCCTGTCCGAGGAGCACGGCTTTCACATTCGCATAGGGCGTAAAGCGGAAACAGTTGTAGAGGTCGTACATGTCGGGATAGACGATGTAGTGGGAGTATTCGTACTTCAAAAATTCCCGTATTTTCAAATAGCGGCCGTCCTCGAAAAGAGGTTTTAGCACTTCGTTCCAATCGCCCAAATCTATCATATGTTCTCCAAGCGAACCGCCTATGCGGTTGTGTTAATCTATATTGTTTAATATCGTCAAATACTTTTCAAGCTCTTCCTTCGCGCCTAAAAGATCGTGCGCGAGGTAATTCCCGCACTCCTCCCGCTTTGCGCCCGGCACTTCTTCGAGAGCAAGGGCCGTGGGAATGCACTCTTTGAGGAGCGCCAGCACTTCTGTATAACTCAAATTCACGGTGAGAAGATAAAATCCCGTGCGGCACCCCATCGGGCCGAAGTAGACGATGTTCTCCTTTTCGCGGCTGTTGCGCAGCACTGTCGCCATCATGTGCTCGATCGAGTGGAGCGCGTCGGGGGTGAGATAGTCCCCCGCGTTGGGCTTTTTGAACCTTAAATCGAAGGTCGTCACATGATTTGCGGGCGGAAAGGCATGCAACCCCGGTTGCAGCACGTCGTGATTTTTTTGAAAGGAAGCAATTTTTTCCATATGGTTTTGTCCTTGCGCTTTTCACTTGTCAGTTTGTCCACGTTGATTCCGATTTGTCATTTTGAGCGGAACGAAGTGGAGCCGAGAAATCTCAACATTTTTATAATGTGGTAGAGATTTCTCCACGCGCCGCTCACGCGGCTTGGTCGAAATGACAGTTTGGGAAAGTATTGCATTTGCCTCTTGCTGTCCTTAAAGGGAAAGTGGCGAGCGAAGCGAGCCAAAGGGTTCTCGAAAACCCCTCAGTCACTTCGTGACAGCTCCCCTAATAGGGGCGCAAGGTGACCTACCATCTTACTCCAAACTCTCCAAAATTTCTTTGAGGTGGGCTTTTAGGTTGAGCAGGGCAAAGGCGCAGTTCTTGCGGAATTGTTCTGTCGTCGAACCCGAACCGTACACGTCGGAGATCGCCTTCACACTCACAAAGGGCACGCCCGCGTACTTGCACACTTCTGCGATCGCTCCCGCCTCCATTTCGCGGATGTCGCAGCCGAGCGAGAGAAGGAGCGCGTGATCGGTCGGCGAATCATTGAACCTGTCGCCCGTGCCCAAAGCGCGGCGGGGATAGGGGAGCGGCGGGCAAAAGAGGGGCAGGAAGTTTTCCGTCTCGCCGTCGAGGGTGCCCACGGGCAGCCCGTTGAGCTGAGTGCAGTCGAAATCATATTGCACCGCCTTGTCGATGAGATACACTTCGGTAAGTGCGGTACGGTCGGAGAGCCCTCCCGCTGCGCCGAAGTTCAAAACGACGTCCGCGCCCATCTGAATGGCGGCGCATGCGCCCGCTGCTGCATTCACTTTCCCCACGCCGCAGGTGACGAGAACGACATCCTTTCCGAACGCTTTCCCGCTATGCACCGTCTTTCCGAATACCGTCTTACTGTTTTCGATCTCCATTTGATCGAGCAAAATTTTCGCTTCGCTGTCCGTGGCAATGACGCAACCGATCATAATACACCTCTTTTTCTATTATAACTCATAATACACCTCTTTTTCTATTATAACAAGTTTTTTGCGTTTTGGCAAGCGGAGGAATACTTCTTTTCGGAACGGTCTAAAACATATTCCAAAAGGAGGATGGAATGAATCCGTTTGAAGTAAAGCCGCAAAAAGCGGACAAGATTTTTACAGGTTGGAATAAAGTGCTCGTAAAGCCCTACGACAAGAACACCGTAGACCCCTACACCCGTTTGAGGGTCATTCTCATGAACGGCACCGAATTTGAGAGCGTGCGCTGCGGGCATGCCTTCCACCGCATGTGCGCCAACAACGACGTAAGGCGGCGTCTCGCCTACATGCGCAGGGGAGAACAGATCCAACAAAAGCGCATTGCGAGCTTGAAGCCCGCGAATGAGACCATTTTGGAGCACACGATCGGCTATGAACAGCTCGCAGTAGACCTCACCGCCGCGCTCGCGATCACCGAGAAGAACAGCTACGTCAAAAAGCAGCTTGACTTCGCCCTTTTGGAAGACTTCGACCACCTCTACCGCTACTCCGACCTCATGGAGCTCGAAAAGGGCGGAGACCCCGCGCGGCTCGTCGGCGACTACACCGAGATCATGCCAGGCCGTCCCACCGTTGCGGAGTACCGCCACCCCTACGACGATGTGGACTTCTATATCAACTGCTACCTCAACGACCTCAAAACCAAGCTCAACATCAACATCATCACGGCGGCGGAGCAGCAGACGATGAACTTCTATATGAACGTCGGCGACCTGTACGCGACCAATCTCGGCAGAAAACTCTATAACGAGATCGCGATGATCGAGGAACAGCACGTCACGGGGTACGGCGCGCTCAAAGACCCCTGCTTGACCCCGTTTGAAAATCTGCTCATGAACGAGTACACCGAGTGCTATCTCTATTACTCCTGCTACGAGGACGAAAAGGACGAGCGGATCAAGGCCATTTGGGAGATGCACTTCGAGGAGGAGGTCGCACATCTCCACGAGGCCGCCGATCTTCTCAAAACGTACGAGGGCAAGGTCTGGCAGCAGGTATTGCCCGAGGGAGGGGAGTTCCCCGAACTGCTCAAATTCCGCCCGCAGAAGGAATATGTGCGCGAAATTTTGAAGAGCGTGCGCCTCACGGGCGTGGAAGAGGGCTGGGAAGAGCTCGACAAAGTACCCGATTCCTTCCGCTTCTTCTCCTACAATTCCCGCATTCACGGCGGCAAGCCCGAAACTCACGGCACCCATCTCTGCGTCGAAAAGCTCATCGGCGAACGGGGACAGGATTACCGCATCCAAAACAAGGAGCACCCTGTAAAGGCGCTTTCGGACAGAAAAAAGGACAACCTCGACGTCGCAAGGGTCAAGGGGAAATAAACGTTCGATGAACAATTTCATTGCGCCGCCGCGCCGCGAACTTCGCGGCGCGGCGGCGCATTCTTCTTCTCCCGCAAACAGGCGGGAATTTTTTTACTGCTAATTTTTTTCAAGTCAACCATAATAAGAGTAACCATAGGAGAAATAATGAAAAAATTCTTGTGTTTGGGTCTTGGGCTCTGCCTTCTCTTTGCTCTTGCGGGGTGCTCCGGCGCGCGCAGCTATACGGTCACTTTCAAAAACGGTGAGAGCGTGGTAAAGACGCTCGAAGCAAAAGCAGGGGAACAGCTCGACCTGCGTTACTGCGTCAAGGCGCCCGAAAAAGAGGCGGACGAATCCTACATTTATACCTTTTCGGGTTGGACTTTGGAAGAGGGCGGCGAAGCGGTCATCCATCATACGGTGAGGGGGAACGCCGTCTTTTATGCACAGTTTCAAGCGGAGAAACGGGAGCCTCAGCCTCCCGCGCCTCCCGAAAAGCGGGAATTTACGCTCTATCTGCATGTTTTGGAGGAGACGGAGGAGCAAAAGATCGTCGAAGGGGACGCGCTCCCGCTCGCAGCTCCCGAGCTTCCTGCCCTCATCGCCTTCGAGGCGTGGTGTACAGACGAGGAGCGAACGCAAGAGACGGAACTTGAAGAAATGCCCTCGCGCGATCTGCACCTCTATGCAAAGTGCGGCTTGGATCTGCCGCAGGGCAGCCTCGTACAAGAGGGCGGTTTTGTCTACGGCGAGCAAAATACCGTCCGCGTGAGCGGCCTTACGCAGGCCGAAGGGCTCTCCTATGCCTATACATGGCAGGGAGCGGAGGGAGAAGGCGACAGCGTAACGCTTACCGAAGCGGGGGAACACGCGCTTTCCGTGGAGATCGTTGCCTCCTACCGCGGGTTGAGCGCAACACAGACCCTTTCGCAGACGTTTTCCGTGCGGAAGCGCGCCTTGCAGGCGTTTGTGTCGGGTCAAAGTTCCTATGTGTACGGCGAGACGGTCTCTCCCGCGCTGCACTGCGAGGGCCTTGTGCACGGAGACAGCGCAAATTCTCTCGGCGCGCGGTTTGTCTTTGCGAAAAACGGCGTCCCCGTTCCGCAAAACAGCAGGCTTCCGGCGGGCGATTACACGGTGACGGCCGAATTTCCGCCTCTGAAAAATTACGAGCTTGCGCCCATCTCCCCCGCATCGTTCACGATGACAAAGCGGCCCGTTTCGGCCGTCGTGACCGTCTCGGACATCACCTATGGCGAGGAACCGTCCCCGCAAATTGCATGGAGCGGAATTTTGGAGGATGAGAGCGCGCCGTCCGCCGGGGAAGCCTATGTCTATCTGAAAGGCGGCGAACCGCATACGGGCCGCTTTACGCCCGGGAGCTACACTCTCGAAGTGAACGCCAACGCGATCTCCATGGAGAATTATTCCCTCGGCGAGGTCAATTCCTGCACCTTCACGGTAAAGAAGGCGCCTCTGACGGGTACGATCTCTCTCCAAAAGGAGAGCGTCGTCTATGGCGAAGCGCCCGCTCCCGCACTTGTCGCGGAGGGGTTCGTCTATGGCGAGAGCGCGGACCTTGCGCCCGTGTTCCGCTATCTCGGCGAAAAGCAGGGCGATCCGCTGCCTGCCGGGGAGTATGAAGTCACGGCGGAGCTGCGCGTGCCCGAATATTACACGCTTGCGTCCCTCCGCACGGCGCATCTTACGGTGGAAAAACGTACGCTCACGCCCGTCGTTGCCGTTCAAACAGAATTTACCTACGGAGAGACCCCCGCGCCCACGCTTGAATTTTCGGGTTTTGCCGCAGGCGAGGGAAAGCCGCAGCTTACAATTTCGGGCAGCGGGATCGTCTACACGCGGAACGGCGCTCCGCACGAGGGCAACCGTTTCCCCGCGGGGAATTATACGGCCGCGGCGGACCTCGCGGCGCTCTCTGCGGAAAATTATACGTTTGCCGAGGGCAACCGTGCGGAGTTTTCGGTCAAGAAGGCGCAGGGGACCCTCGACGTGAGCGGCGTGCAGCGGGAATACACCTACACGGGCAGTTTGCAGACGGTCTCGGGCGGCGCAACGACCAATAATTCGGAGGACGGCGTCATCACGTACACGAACAATACCTTTACGACGGTCGCCGAAGGGGAAGCGCTCATCGTCACCGTCACCCTATCGGAGGGCGAGAATTACATGGGCGCGACGGCAACGGCGGATGGATTCACCGTGCATAAACAGACCCTCACGCGCCTGCCTGTGGAGGCTCCCGTTCTCTCCGAGCAAGTGAACAAGATCGGAAAAACGCTCGCGGACATATCAATTTCCGACCCGCGCTTTACGTGGAAATCGGGAGGGGAACCTCTTGTGCTCGGACGGCACGGGTATGAAGCTGTCTACGACGGCGATCCCGACAATGTCTTTCCGTTCGAAACGTCGCTCTCCTTTTCCACGCGGAAAGAGGTATTTGACCTTTCCGTAATGGGTGGGGAAGGAGACTATGAGGCAAACGCCGCGGTTTCGGGGCTCACCCTTGCAAGCTACACGCTCACCGACGAGGCGGGTCTGCCCTGCGGCGAAACCGTAAAAACGTATGTCAAGTTCACGCCGACGGCCACGCTCACGCTCTCTGTGGGCGGAACCTATCCCGTGCAGTGGACGTTCGTTCTCACCGAAAACGATTATTTCAAGGTGCGCTATTCGGAAGAGACGACGGGGGAGACTCTGCACGAATTTTCGGGCAAAGCTCCCTTCAAATGGAAGTCGGTCGAGCTGGGCGGCGCCCTCTATACCGCAGAGGATGCGCTCGCCGCCCTATTGCCGCAGCAGACGGCGACGGTGAAGTACGACACCTCTTTCTGCGCGGAAGATTTTTACCGCGGAGACGAATTTTACACCGTCAAGAGCGGCGCCGCGCTGCTCGTTCCCTTTGGGGAGGAGGACACGGGGGTCACGGAACAGCTCACGCCCAACCGTTCGTATGAGGCGGTCGCGCCCGAGGGGTACCTCACGCTCTCGCTCCCCAAAGGAACGCTTGCCGTGGAGGGAAAGTTGATCGTCAACGCCGACCGCGTATCAAATTCCAATCAGACGAGCAACGTCCGCGGCGGCGCGTATGCGACGCTGAATATCGGAAAGGATGCGCAGGTGGTCGTCAAACACGGGGGCGTGTTCGAGAGCATGGGCTTCACCTGCGGCGAGGGGAGCGTGAAAGCGGAGGACGGCGCAACCGTATACGAGCCCTTTGCGATGCCCGGCTGGAAGGGCGGCACCGTCTCTACGGGGATCCGCGGCACCGTGTTTCCCGTCAACCAATTCACGGCGAGCAGCCTCATCGCAAAGACGGAACTCGAAGCGGGGGCGACCTATTCTCTGCGGGTCGCGGTAACGGCAAGTTCGAGCGCGCAGAACGGGCTCATCAACTTTGTCGGAAAGGAGAACGCGCTCATGCTTCTGCAAACGGGAAAAATCACGAAATATGTGGACGAAATGCGCGGCAGAGTGCATTTCGACATCGCGGGAGAGGTGACATTCGGCAACGTCTCCATTGCGGTGAGCGTGGGCAGCGCGAGCACGGCGGGCTTGCAGGTGCCCCTGCCCGGACATTTCTGCCTCGCGCTCAAAGAGGGCAGCGTCACCGTTCCCGATACCGTGGGGCTGAAACTTCTGCCGGGTGCGGAGTTTACAAGCGAGGCGGGCACGTCTTTCACCGTCAAAGGGGGCGGCGCGCTCTATGCCTACGGGCAGGAAAACCACACCTTTACGGAGGTCTCCGCCTTTCAGGACGGCAATCTCGGCGGGCTGAAAGCCTATCCCAACGGATATGTTTCGGGGTGCTACCGCAAATCTCCCGCACTCGGCTATACCGCTTCGACGCCCGCGCGGGTGAACATCGGCGGAACGTTCACGGCCGAGGAAGGGGCCCGCATCGGCGTTAAATTTACGGGCAAGGAGGGCGCGCGTCTGTCCCTTGCCGAGGGCGGGCACTATGAGAATACCGTGAAGGAGGATTTCAGCACCACAAACGACATCGGCGGATTTATGAACTCCCTCCTCGGCACAGGCGGGAAATTCTTTCAAACTTCCTTTACTTGTGCGGACCTTTCTGCCGGGAATTACACCTTTACGGACGGGAATTGGAGCAGAGAGGAATAAATGGAAGCGGTTTTACGGGTAGAAAATCTCTGTAAACGCTACCGTAAGCGGGAAAAGTATGCCGTCGAGGGCGTCTCCTTTACCTGCGGAGCGGGGGAGATCGTCGGCCTTGTGGGCCACAACGGCGCAGGTAAATCCACCACGATCAAGTGTCTCGAAGGAATGCTCCCCTACGACGGGGGCCGTGTGGAGATCTGCGGCTTCGATCTGAAAAAAAAGCCGCTCTCCGCCAAGGCGAATTTCGGATTTGTCACCGACGATCACGCCGCCTTCGTCCGCATGACCGGCAGAGGGTATCTGGCATTCATGGCGGACGTGTATGGCGTTCCCACGCGGGAGAGAAAGCAAAGATACGAGGAGCTCGAAACAGTGCTCCGCCTCGGGGACGCCGTCGACCGTCTCATCTCTTCCTATTCTCACGGCATGCGGCAGAAGATCTGTATGATGGGGTCTTTAATGCACCGTCCCGGGCTTTGGATCCTTGATGAGCCCATGACCGGTCTCGACCCCCTCACGATGCGCTCGGTAAAGGAATTTATGCGCAATTATGCGGCGGAAGGGCATGCGATCCTGTTCTCCTCGCACGATCTTCCCGCCGTCGCCGAGCTGTGCGACCGCGCGGTCCTGCTCAAACAGGGGAAACAGGTGGACACGTTGTCTCTGAAATCTTCGGGGACCGAGGGAAAAGAAGCGTTGGAGGAACGGTATTTCGATGAAACTTAGGTTATTTTTGGTTCTCTTCCGAAAGGAAGTCGTGGAACGCTTCCGCGGAATGGGCGTCGCACTGTGCGTTCAGTTCCTCTTGTATGGGGGGCTTGGCGTGGCGTTCATTTGGTTTTACATGAAATTTTCGGCCGTCTATCTCGGGATCGGCGGGGACGCTGCGGCGCGCTTTTTCGAGCTGTTGTCCCTCTCTCTTGCCGTACTGCTCGCCCTTACGACGGTCGGCGCCGCCGTATCCATTGTCCGTTCCGTCCGCCTTGCCGAGGACATGCGCCTCTTTGCGGCTTTGCCCGTTTCTCCGCGCATTTTGCTTGCTGCAAAACTTGCCGATATTGTCCTTTGGCAGCTGCTTCTCGCCGCCGCGGCGGTATCCGTTTTTGCCTTTGTGCCGAACGGCGCCGAAATACCGTGGTATTTTTTTGTGCTCGTCATCCTTTCGCTGCCTGCGCTTTCTCTGGCGCTCGGTGTGATCCTTGCCTTTCCCGTTCATGCGCTGGTGCGCTTTCTGCGCGGAAAATTTTTGTTCTCTTTCTTGATGGGGACCGCGCTCTTCGGAGCGCTGCTGTATCTCTATTCGTTCGCGCTCGGAGGCGTGAAAGAACTTCTGCTCGGCGGCGATCTCAAATACTTTTTCGGGGAA
This sequence comes from uncultured Clostridia bacterium, assembly GCA_947632505.1. Taxonomy (GTDB): domain Bacteria; phylum Bacillota; class Clostridia; order Christensenellales; family Borkfalkiaceae; genus Gallimonas. Next base: position 52,218 of record CANRPN010000001.1, read on the forward strand.
AAGGTTTTGCGCGGCATCGGTCTTGCGGCGCGGTATTCCTATCCGTCAAGCATGCTTGCGCAGCTCCTTATCGGGGGAAGAGCGGGGTTGTATGCCCCGCTTACGGCGGGGATCGTTCTGATCGCTCCGTTCGTTTGCTTTTTTCTCTCGAAAAATTTTCTCAAAGACGCGCTCGCACAGAAGCCCGCGGGACGGTCGCCCCGTCTTACCGCCCGCACGACTCGAAAACCTAAGTTTTTTGCCTTGCTCACCAAGGAATTTGTGCAGATATTCCGCACGCCCGCCTATGCATTTTCCTATTTTTCGGTCGCGGTCGTGATGCCGCTCATGATCTATTTCTGCATGTCGGTCGGAGACTCCCTGCTCGAACAGCTGCTCGGGGTGAGCTGTTCGTTCGAACTCTCCGTCTTTCTCACGTTGCTTTACAGCGCGCTGACAAACGTGTTCTGCACGACCAATGTGAGCCGCGAGGGACGGATGTTTTCTGTTTTGAAGGCGTTTCCCGTCAGCGCGGGGCAGGTTTTTTCGGCAAAGATTTTTTTGAGCATGCTCACCGTATCCCTCTCCCTGTTTGCTTCGTCCGTTGCGCAATGGGCGGCGAACTTTCTCACCTTTCCCGCCGCGCTTGCCGTATTTGCGATCGGGCTTGTCTTTTCCTTTGCGCAGGTTTGTTTTGCAACGCGGTATGACTTTACGCACCCCCGTTTCTCCGCGGAGACGGACGGAGAGGTGGGAGAGGGGGACGGCGTTTCTTTGCTTTGGCTCGCACTCTCTTTGCTGCTCGGCGGGGGACTTCTCGTGGGAAAACTGTTCGCGACTTTGCGGTTTGGAAGTTTTCCCGCCCTGTACACCGTCCTCTTTGCGGGCGGAGTCTCCCTCCTGGCGGCGGTCTTTTCCGTATTCCGCCTCTTTTTCGGTTTGCAAAAGAGATATGAACGTTTTTCGGGAGGGACCGTATGAGAAAAAATATTTTTGCGCTCTCCCTGATTTTGCCCCTCTTGTTTCTCTTCTCCGTGTTCTCCACCGCCAAGACGGTTGCCCTCGGCGTGCAGATCTCGGCAAACGGCATTGAGCTTGTCGACGTTCCGCAAAACGGTTACCGCATCGACATTTCGGAGAAGCAAGAGGAAATCATTCTAAGAGCGAAAGTGCTTCCCGAAGCGGCCACCGAGCGCGGCTATTTTTTCCGTGTTGCGGGCGACGCCGTCTCGGTGGACGAAAAAGGGCGTCTGCACGCGGAGAAAACGGGTGAGGCGGTCGTTTCCGCGGTCTCCCGGGATGGGGGATTCGAGGATAGCGTCAAGGTCACGGTTTATGCCTCCGCTCCGTACGACCTCCTTTTTTCGCTCCGCGATCCCGTCTCGGGGGAGGAGTTGCTTTCCCCGACCGCGGAGGGCTATGCCGCCGCGCTTCCCACAGGAATGTATGCGTTCGAGGCGAGAACGGTCCCGGGCGGCGCCCCGGCGATTTCATCCTCCGGCTTCGCTCTTGCAGATAACGTTGCAGGCACCCTCTTTCTGCCGTTCGGCGGCCGTCATACCCTCGAACTTTCGGCCGACGGCCGATGGAAAGGAGAGAAAAGGCGATTGCATAAAACGGTCGTACTGACTGCCGAAACATATGTCACGCAGTCGGGGTTTGTCGTCAACGGAGGAAACCCCGTGCTTGTTGTGGAGAGAGCGAGCAGAAGCGCCTCTTTCTTCATCGAAGGAGAGGAGCCGAGGATAGAAGCGTGTCCCGAAATCACGGCAAGCAGTGTGGAAGCGTTGGGCGGGAACCGCTACCGTGCGCAAATTTCTTTTGCGTCGGCGGAGGATTTTTCCTTTTTTGTGACAGACGAAAGGGGGGAAAAGAGAGAGGAAGTGCAGCTCACTTTTGCCGACTTCGACTTCACGGTTCGCGCCGGACTTCCCGTGCAAACGGATCGGCCGAGCATCCTCGTCGGCGAGCCCGTCTCCTTTTATGCTGTGCCCGCCGTTCCGGCAGAGGGGGTCTCCTATGAGTGGGAGACGGAGGGGAATGCCGCCGCGGAACCGCGGGACGGGGAATGCGTCGTTACCGCCTCGGAGGCGGGCGAGCTCGCGCTGCATGTCAGAGCGGTCCGCGGCGGAAGCGTTCTGGCCGAAAAAACCCTTCCCGTCGATGCCGTGCGCAGGGTACGGACGGTACAGTTTGCCGGTAAAACGGATTTGGGGCTTGCGCGCTGTCTTGTGATCGGGGGCAAGCGTTTTTCGGGGAACGAACTGACCAAAAACGCTTATTCTCTCCATCCCGTGCTTTCGGACGGGAAAAATGAACTCTCGGGGACGGAGGATATCGCCTTTTCGGTGTCGGAAGAAGAGGCCGCGGCGCTGACTTTCGAGGAGGGAACTCCCTGCCTGTTGCCCAAGGGCAAGGGAAAAGTCAAGGTAGTGGCGGAATGGCGCGGCAACGGGTCCTACGGAGAAGACGTGCGCTCCTCGCTCGAAGTTTATGTTGTGAGCGACGGGGTAGAAGTGCGCACGAGTGAAGAGCTCTTCCGTGCGGCGGACGAGGGGCGGGAGGTCGTTCTTGCGGCCGACATTCTGCTCGGGACCGACGGGGAAGGGGCTCCGCTCTCGGCCGAAGCGCGGGCAAAACTCCTCCGCGAAATGCCCTCGACCTACAACACCGAATATTACAAAAATGCCTCCGGAGAACGGCCCGAAAATGCCAAGGTGAAATATGTGTTCGAATTTAAGAACGACGTTTACGGCAACGGATATGAACTGAACGCAGGTCTCTTTACCGCGGAGCGGGACGGTGCGGCGCCCCGTTTTTTCCGCGGTCCTCTTTGCTTTGTCCGCTTCGGACAGCTTGCCTCCGTCGCCGCGCAGGACAACATTTCCTTCCTCGTCCGCACGGACGGCGTTACCCTCCACAATCTCGGTCTCCTCGGCTGCGGAGATGAACTGTTGCAGACGGAAAACGGCTACGATCTTTCGAAACTGAACACGGTGGGCACGGTGCTCGAAGTGAACGCCGATTGCAGCCTTCTCAACTGCCGCCTGCGCAACGGCAGAACGGTCGCACGGGTTTACGGCGGAAACCGGGATGGAAATCGCTATTTCGCGCCCCGCCCCGCAGAGGAGGAACGCATCCATGTGCGCATGGAAGGCTGCCGTCTCTCGCAGGGAAGGGAATTTCTTCTGAAACTCGGCGCGAACGCCGCTGTCCGCTCCACAGCCGGAAACGCAGAGCCCGACCTATTTGGATATTCCGTGGAAAAAGAGCACGGGGACGACAACTTTTATCGTGACTGCGTGTTTACCGACGTCGTGCTCAAAGACAGCGTACTCGAAACGAGCGGTCTCTTTTGTATCGGCGTGGAGAGCAATTTTTCGGGGCCGCTCCTGGCCGAAGGCGGGAGCGGGGGAGCGTTCGACGGTTGGGCGGGGACGGGCGGCACCTCCTATGCCTCCGTCCTGCGCCTTGCGGGCGATGTCCGTCTTTACGATTGGAAGGATATTTCCCTGATCGACAGTTCCACGCTCATCGAAACGGAGCTGGCAGAACTCAAACTTGACATCGCCGCCATGCTCCTGTTCGTCGCATCGCGGGAGCCCGAAAAGTATGGCGACTTGCTCGAAGCAGATGGGGATGCCCGCTTTGTGCACGGCGGCATTGCCTTTTACGGCGGCGGGAAAAATTATTCGGTCCTTCAAGATGGGCTCGTGTCCTCCGGGCTGCGGGAGTATCGCGTCGATCTTTCGGTGCTCGGGGAGGCGGAGGGCAGCACCGGATACCAGGGGCAGATCCTGCCTTCCGCGGCGGGCACGCAGGCGTTTCGGTTCTTTCTCTATGACGCAAAGGGAAGCCGCAACCGCGCTGCCCAGCAGAAAGAAGCGCAGGAGGGGAAAAAGTATGAGTGTATTTCGCCGCTGTCGCCTTTTTCGTCGAAAAAAATCGAGGAAAATTCAAAATTTTTTGCATGAAGGTGAGCAACGTGTTTGCAATGCGCGGAACAAAATGCTATAATAGGATTCGCGAAAAAATCAGATGGGCAGATTTCTTCTTGTTTTTGCGGACGGACGGCCAACGTCCCGGCGCCGCAGCGGGAGGGATTTGTTCTTTGAACGCCGCAAGACGCGCAGTACACCCTATTTGGAGCGTATCATACATGAGAATCAAGTGGTACGGCACGGCGTCCCTTCTTATCGAAGCGGGTAAAACCCGTATTCTCGTCGATCCGTATTTGAAAAAATACAACCCCGCGCTGCCTCCCATTCCCGTGGAAGAGGCGGCGGGTGCGGATGCAGCGTTCATTACCCACCCGCATCTCGACCACTTTGCGGACATCGGCGCTTTTCTCGACGCCGGGCTCAAAAAGGTATTTGTTTCGCAGCGGGGGATCGAGATCGCGCAACATAACGGCATTCCCGACGGAAGGATGATTCCGCTGGAAGCAAATGAGAAGATCACGGTGGGGGACATTACCGTGCAGACCTTTCACAGCCGCCACTGCAAATTCGACGCGGCTACCGTCCTCTCCGTGGCGCTCAATCCCTCCACCTATCTCTTTCATTTCAAGGACGGCGTGCGCATTCTCAAAGAGACCAAACGCTTCAAGATCGCGCCCGATGAGATCTTGGCGTTCGAATTTTCCGCGGACGGCAAAAAGCTCATGGTGCTCGGCTCCGCGGGCTTTGAAGAGAGCACGGAATATCCCGACGGCGCGGACTTGTTTGTGTTTCCCTTCCAGGGGCGGGCGCGCATGCATCGGTACATGGTGCCTTTTTTGAAAGAATTTGCACCCAAGGCAGTTATGATCGACCATTTTGACAATGCTTTTCCCCCGCTCACGCATGCGGTCAAGACGGGGAAAGTCCCCGCAACGGTGCAAAGATATCTTCCGGGGGCAAGGTCGATCGTGCCCGTAGAGGGGGAGTGGTACGAGATATGACGCGCGCGGAGCAGGCCAAACAAAATTTTCTCGGCGGATACACCTGCGCGCAGGCGGTGCTGCTTGCGTTTGCGGACGCGCTCGCGGACGATGCGGAGACGCTGAAAAAGATCTCCCGTCCTTTCGGCGGGGGAATGGGGCGGCTTCGGCTCACCTGCGGAGGGGTCTCGGGCGGGGTAATGGCGCTCGGGCTGTTTTTTCCCGATCTTTCCAAGAGCGAGCTTTACGCCCTTGTGCAGGAGTATGCGAGGCGATATGCGGCGCGGTTCGGGAGCTGTATCTGCGGCGAGTTGTTGTCGGGCGCGGGCGTTCAGGCGGACTGTTCTCCGCAGGCGGAGGCGCGCACGCCCGAATACTACCGAAAGAGGCCCTGTCCCGAGTTGGTTTACGGCGCGGCGGAGATCCTCGAAACGCTCTTGAAAGAGCGCGGAAAACTTTAACGCGGAACGAACTTTGGGGTTTCGGCGCGGCGCGCGCTGTTTTCGGCAGCGCGCGCCGCGCTTTTTTCGGGTAAAATAAAAGCGGTTTTCATTGCGCAAACTGTATTTATGAAAAAAATATTGTGTATTTTTGCGCTATGTTGCACTTTGATTTTCAGCGGCTGCAAGGTGGAAGAGATGAGCACCCTGCGCGATATATCCCGTCCGTATGCGGGGGAATACAAGTGCAGGAAGCTGACGCTCGGCGGGCAAGATCTGCTCGGCCGCTTTGACTATCTCAAACTGAACTTAAATTATTTCGGAAAATTTCGGCTGACCTATGCCGAGGTGTCGGCGGGGGAAGGGGAGTATAGCGGCACGTACGAGGCGGGGGAAGAAGAGATTGCGTTCTGCGCTTCGGCGGGCGGGGAAAAGAAGCGTTACGTCTTTCCCTATGAGAGCGGCACGGTGCGCGTGGAGTTGCTTTTGGGTGAAAAGCTGCTTTACGCCGAATTTTCCGCGCTCTGACTGAGTTGTATTATTGCCTGTATCGCCCCTCCCCCGCGCTTATGCGCGGGGGAGGGGCGTTTTTTGCATAAGGAAAGGGACGGCGGCATAAAATGCGGATTAAAATGGCGCAATACGTATTGACAAAAAAATTTTTATAAAAAATTTGCAGGAAAGGGAAAAAACGGGGAAAACGCAATACGTATTGCATTTTAAGGGGCTGTGAAGGGCAAAAAAGCCGAAAATCGGGCACAAAAGGAAATTTTTGCTCAAAAAATTTTCAATAAGAACGGTTTCAAACGCTTGACAAATAAAATAAATAGAGTATAATGGTGCCAAAAATAGTGAAAATGCGCGTATTATGTCGAGAACGCGCGCGCATAGGGGAAAGCTCGCCCCCTTTGCTACGCCAAGGGCGCCGCCGCCTCGGAATGAGGCGGCGGCGCAACGGAGCGGCCGCAAGAAGCGTACTCTTAAAAAACTTATTAAGAGCAGCGAGCGTCAGAAATTAGAATTTTTTTTGGAGGAAGACCATGAAAAATACCGAGCGAAAGGGGTGGAAAACTTTTTTTGCAGAAATGGGCAGAGGAAGGAAAACAGCGGTCATAGGGCTGTCGGCAATTCTTGTGGCGGCGCTTGCAACGGGCGTTGCACTGCCTTTTGTAAACAGAGCAGCCAACATGCGGGAGCTTACAGCGCAAGCGGCAAGTTACAGCACCGTGCTCAATTCAAACATCGGTCTGCACCCGAAGCTGAAATTGAATGCCGATTCCGGTGTTTATGTTGAAATCAAGAATCAAGATATTGCAACGGCAGCCGAGGAAATTGTCTATGAACAAGCCAATGCCTATGTTCTTCCCGAGCAATATGCCGGGAATAACTATCAGTTTACGAATGTACCGCAGACTGGTACTTTTAAGGAACTCGGCTATTCGGATGACTCTGTGGAAGAAATTTTTAACCGAATTGTAGAAAAATACAAGCTGGTCGTCGGGCAGCCCGTGGTCTTCTATGCAGACGATGAATTTGACATTGCCGAAACTTGGGCAGACGCGGTGGTCTTTTCTCTCATTACAGGCGTGGGCCGAGAAACGGGTATCTCGGGAGGGAAAACGTTTTACGGCAATTTCTTTGCGGATCCTTCTCAAAATAGTGCCGCTGGGCAATATGTTACCGTGCGGCTCGAATATGATTGGACGGCGCAGGACATTACAGGAGACCTTATGGGCACCGGGAATATTACTTCCACGACCTTCCACTACGCAAGCGTTGCTTCCGGGCGTACATTGGAAGGTTTCCAAGGTGTCACAGAAGCAAATCACAAGAGTTATGCCGTCGCCTACGACCGCCCCATGTGCGCCATCGCGGCGAGCGGAACCGACTATATGCAGGCGTTCTCCTTCGGACGGATCAATGTGCCTGCCGGCTGCTATATCGTGCTCGATCTGAATGGGCACACCGTAGACCGCGGGCTCTCCGTGGAGACGGGCGAGTTCGGCTATACTTCTGAGTCGTTCAACGATTTGAATGATAACCAGCCGAGCGACAGCGGCATTCACGACAGCTTGAAGATCAAGGATCAGACGTACTCCAACGCGGCGCTGAATTATGGCTCGGTGTTCAATGTGGAGAGCAATGCCCGCCTTGAAATTTATGACAGCACAGCATACGAAAACGCCTCCTACAACCGCATTACGGGCGTAACCGACGGTAAGACCGCGCTTGAAAAAAATGTCCAAAGTCTTGCGACCAACCATGCGGGCACCATCAAGGGTACTTGGACGGAGAATATCGACGCTGGAAAGTATGCAGTCTCATCCTCCGGGCAGTATGACACGTTCCGAGGCGGAGCCGTCCATCAGGCGCAGCGCTCGGAGGTCACCCTTCACAGCGGCACCATCCGCGGCAACGGCGGCTATACCACCGGCGGCGCAATCATGATCTCGGGCGTTGCCGTGTTCACCATGTTCGATGGCTATTTGCTCAACAATTACGCGGGACATCCCGCAAGCGGCAATGGCGGTGCGGGCGGCGCGGTTTATGCGGGCAACGGCTCTCTCGCTACGTTCACCATGCAAGACGGCGTCATCGCCTACAACACAGGGAAGACCAATCAAACCTATCTTGGTGATCAGGCGTTCGGCGGTGGCGGCGTGCAGATCGGTTGGGGAGACTATTTCATTCTGCACGGCGGCGAAATTTCGGGCAACATCGCCCCCCGCGGCGGCGGCATCAATATCGTCTATTCGGCAAGATGTATCATCGACGGCGTCACTTTGACCGACAACATTGCGGCGAGCAAATATACGGGACACAATGAGCCTAAGGGCGGCGGTATCTTTATGCCCGCTCGTCTTGCTGCCGGACACGGAAGAGCGACAGGCGCGAGCACTGCCGAGGGTTACATGCAGAGCGGAAATTTAGTGGGGCGTGTAAAAATTGCAGGCGCTTTACAGGTTTACGAAAATAAAGCATTGCATAGCGGTGCTTCTATTGAAAATAATATTCATTTGGAAAATTCCAAGCAGCAGCCGAGCAATTCGTTGAATAGTGATACTACGCACTGGCCAAGTTGGAATCCAACCAATAGTGGGGGGGTTTATGCTTATCTTGAAATCGTAGGCTCGTTGGTCTCCAACGGGATCACTGCGCATATCGGCCTTACTCTGGACGGCACGTCCGACTGGGCGGGCAGAGGTCGTTTCACCGAAGGATATTCGTTGCATAGCCATAATCTTTCGCCCGATAAATTCTTCTTCGTAGACGGAACTACGACCGACGTCTTGCAAACGCTTACAAGCAACGAGGCGCAAATCGGCGCTGTGCAAACCACTCCCACTCAGCTCACTTGGGTGGTGAGCGGCTTTGGCACTGCGCTCGTGCACGCGGTGTCCTCGGTAGATAGTGAAACTTCGGGCGGTTATCCTTATATCCCGGTTAAAGGACAAGAGCAGAAAGAGGGCGATCCCACCGGCGATTATTACTATCAATATGCCGCAAGCGAGACGGGCGGCACCGGCGTAGACGGAAAGGAACACAAGGCAATCAAAGACGATATTTCCGGTAAATATATCATCGACCAAAACAACGACGGTATCATCAACGATCTCGATAGGCTGCTCTACGGCTATGTGGCGACGGATATTCCCATTACAATATGTTGCTATGATAACGGCACTATAACCTACGGCACGGATGGCGTGCTCGGTACAGGAAAATCAAAGGTCACGGGGCATAACTTTGACGTCAAGTATGAGTTGCTCTATGCTTCGCAGTCCGGGATCCAGTATTCCTATTCGGGGCTCTCTTTCGAATACACAATGCTCAAAGTGAACTCCGTTTCGGCATATAGCGGGAAGTACATAACGACCCCTGCCGCCAGCGTCAGTCCCTTAATTTCTTGGAAAATCGGTGAGGGCGGTAAGGTCACCTCTACGGGAACTTTCGTTACGAGCTTTAAGCTCCTCGAAGGCACCTCTCACGAAACCGATTGGTCGGAAAACAAGACTGAGACAAATACGATCCTCGGCGCAACGGAAGATACCATTTCCTATGCGGGCGACTACGGTTTTGTTATGGGTGGGAACACGATGTACGCTAACGCCACCTTTAATATCACTATCAACCGTATCGGGATCGACGCGTCAAGCCGGAAATATTTCAACGGAACGAGCGTGACTGAACTCGGTTGGATCGGTGAGGTGAATTACGGCACGGAAGACAGTCCCGACAAAGTGGCAAACGAGGAATATTTCCATTATGCGGGCAAAGATTTCGAGCCCAAGCTCGAAACGGAATACGCAGAAATGGACGCTGCTACAAAGAACGCCTTTTCGGGTTATGTGCTTGTATTCAAATATGCAAACGTAGAATATTTTGGTGATACATATTTCCAATTTGACGCAAGAGGCGGTACTTACAATACCACGCACAGAGAACCCGGTCAAAGCACCGATCAGGGCGTTCCCGTGAGCGCCGTTCGTAACGCCGGTTATTACAGCATTCAGTTCACACCCGGTACGGATGCAGGCGACAATGCGGCAGGAGTAAACTTTGCTTCCAACAACTTTGCATTTTCTTCCAGATTGCGCGTGTATGTCCGTGAGGCGGACGTGCAGGTCACGCTAACCGAGAATGCAAAAGAACGCACCGATAAAACAGGTTATTCGAACCTCGAATACACATCTACCCCTTATACCAACGAGGCAATCATCGGCTTTAACAACAATAGCCGTTCGGAGATCATCCCTCACAGCGACGGCACGGCAAATATCTTCTTCTTCACCTATGCCGACTTTGAATCTGCCGTTAAAAATAGTTCTTCCAGTGAAGAACTTATGAAGCATAGCACGCAGGTTATCCATGCGGGACGTTATGTCGTGCTCGTGGAGCAGACAAAAGTCGAAGGGTACGACCAATATAATTATACCTTTACGCAGGATTCAAACGGCGCTTTGACGGGAGCAAGTAAGGAATTTGACGGCCATTCCGTCGACGACTATATAAAAACACTTGATGGCGTTGATTTTGCCTTTGAGTTTTATGTCAATCCCATTGATCTCGGTGAAAATCCGTTCGACGAAGATGGAAACCAAACGAACACAAACTTTAAGGGCCAGATGAATACGAGCTCGCTTTCCCGTATATACACAGGGGCTCCCGTGGCAGATACTTTCGAAATCAGCTATACTAACGCCAGCGGAGTTCCTTTGGTCCCCAATAAATATGACCCGGAAGCAAAAACGGGCGACTATGTGGTGTACTTTACCAATAAGGTCGACGATACGACTAAGGGCGACAGCGGTCTCACCTACTATGCCGTAAGCGCGAAACATCCTGCCCCTACCGATGCGGGCACTTATTTCGTTGCAATTTATTTCGGCGATTATAAGCCAGACGACGGCACTCCCACCCAATATGGCACAGCGAAAAAATTTACCTCGCAAGACGAGTTGCAAGACTTTATCGGCGCATGGTACGGCAAATTTACCATTTCGCCCGTTCAGGTTACCGTGACCGCGACGATCGAAATGACCTATAACGGCGAGCTGAGCGCCGAGGGCGAAGTAAGAACACAGGACACAGAGTATCAAGACAAAAGCTATAGTACGCACACCTACTTCGAGCCGTTGGTCCTTCTTCGTACCAACAACACTGTGTCCGCCAAGAAGGAAATATTCGGCATTTACACCACCTCCTCCACCACGACAAATTTCTCTTACAACGATGAGAAGTTCATAGATAAAGGGGTGAAGGTGGGCATCAGCGTGTATTATTACCGCCTCGACAATGCGAACATCGGAAATCATACCCTGAGTACCATTTCGGCATTCACAAAGCCCACCTTGGCCGCAACGGCAAACCCCGAGAGCGGTTATTCGACGAGCTGGAAGGTAACGGCTGCGGACGGCGGCAATGTCTCTGCGGATACGCAAGGGGTAATTTGGCACATTTCATACACCGGTGGTGGCGCAACAGGCCAACCTGCGGGTCTCAACAGCGACTTTAACGGGAACTTTGTCGTCACTAATAGCTCTACCTTGAACGTAAACATTCAGGCGAAGAGCATTACACCTTATGAAGGTACAAAGGCAGATACTGCTGATGAGAACAACTATTATTATACCGATACCGAGACGACCAAGAAGACCCCTTGGCAGGACTTCGGATATACAGCAAACGGCAAGAACAGTCTTTCAACTGGGTTAACAGTAGGCGGCAACAATAGCACAGCCTATAAGTTGCTCCGCAAGGAGGGCGAAGTCCGCATTTCGATCAAAGAGACTAACTACTATATTATAAAGAATGAAGGCGGCAGTTATAAGCTCTTGAAGGAGGACGGCTCGGATGTTACGACGGTCGATTTGGACCTTATCTACAACGGCCAAGAGCAGACCTTCGACAACGACATCAATCTGACCTATGAGACGATTGCCTGCGTTTACCGCAACAGACATGACACGGGAAGCACGATCAATGCATGGGACTATACTTTCGGCAAAACGCTAACCTTGAACGACCCCGCAACAAAACCCACAACCCCAGACTATTCTGTCGCTTACACGAATAACGTCAACGCGGGCAAAGCCGCCACACTTACGATCACAGGCACGGGCAACTACACGGGCTCCATTACAATTACATTCGAAATCGACCCTGCAAAGGTCTATCTCGACGAAAAATCAAGCAAGGAATATAATTATACCGGCAGCGATCAGCGTTCTGCAATGCAGGAAGACTTGTTCGCATCGCTCGTACATAACTATGACGAAAAGAACACTGCAGTGCCCACCGCGAGCGAATGCACGGTCACGTTCGATTATGTTGTAGGGGAAAACACCAAAACAAATACCGAGGCGATCAACGCAGGCGAATACACGGCAAATGTTACCTTAACGAGCAATAACTTTGTGTTTGTCGAAGGCAAGGACAGCGACAAGTTGGTTGAGACGGACGGAAAGAAGGATACTGCCCAATTTACCATTTCTCCCGCGCAAGTCGAAGTATCCAAGCTGAGCATTACTTCCGTTCAGTACGACGGCAAAGATTACGCCGGCCGTGTTACGCCGACTTTTACGTCCCTTACCTCCGGTACGGAAGCAACGCCCGTCGGTTACGACCAAGGCAACGGCTACACCTATCTCTTTGAAAAGGGTGGGAGCAAGGCGTCTGAGGTAAAAGACGTCGGGACGTACATTGTTACCGTAGTGCTTAAACCTCTGACAGTTACCTTTGACAATGGGAAGACGGCAGACGTCTACAACTTCAAATTCTATAATGGCCAAGATAAGGATGCGACGACTGAAACGAATTTGAACACTCTCGGTGAGCAGATCATCTTTGAGATCACGCCTGCCATTGTTACGGCGTTGGTCACGATTCTCACGGGCCTTTGGTACGATCCGTTTGTCGACCGCTTTAAGTTCCGCGTGGAAGTAAATTCGAGCCTCAATAACGGTATCGCGCTCGACAGAGACGAATACTTCGTCATGTTCAACGAAAAAAGCTCGCCCGATGTACACTATCAGGATGAGCCCGATGATAGCGGAGAAAAGGATTACTACTATCTTGATACCAGCCGTGGCGCGTTCCCGCATATCGGCAAACACAAGATCCGCATTGCCTTGAAAGATGACAGCAACTATGCGTTTGTGGATGCGGCGGATACGAAGTCCGAAACGACACGGCAATATGATTATCCTTTCGCGATCGAAAAGGATAACCGCCATACCGTGGAATATGTGAGCGGCTTCGAAAACGATGAGGATGTAGTGATCACGGGCGGTAATTTCTCCTCCGTTACCAACTATTCCTATGGCGACGCGTTGGCGCTCGAAACCGAGTACAGTATGATCGATAAGGACGGTACGCATTACATCCTGATCGGCTGGACGCTGAATGCGCCGGAGGGGGGCTACTACAAGCTCGGCCTGAACAATCATACGACGATCAGCAACCTCACTTCCGCGTTTTGGGTAAAAGGGGTCAACGGCGCAAACGATGTCCCGTATTACTACTTCGGCCGTCGCTTCGAATACGATAATACGAATAATCAGCTCACATGGCCGGATAAAGACGATTGGGAGACGTACGGCGACATCTATTGGGATTTCGATGAGCACCGCGATCAGCTCATGCAGAACGAGCAAGATTGGAGCGCAACGGCCACCTTCTACGCAATTTGGGCGATCGACAAAGACAACAGCGAAATCCCCGACTGGATCGAAGAGTTTACGTTGAAGTACGACGCAGGCGTAGATCTTGAAAATGATTTTGCATACGAAGGGCAACCACTTCCCGTTGGCCCGAACCGTGCTCCCAACGGAGTAGCGAATTATAAGTACTACGCAGGGGAAACGGCAGAGCTCGAACAGCGTACCCTTTCGGACGGAACTTTTTATTGGATCACCCGCAAAGAAGCTATTCAGGGCGTGGCGTTGGATTCTGTGGAATCAGTTTACAACACCTATGTGCTCTACGGCTGGACGGTGACAAGGCCACAAGGCGATTATGCGGAAGGTTACTTTATCGACAGCGCTGAAATGCTTGCCAAGCTCTATACCGACCTCAACTATCTTGATAAAAAGTATATGGTGAGGTCGGCAGACGACATGAACGACGGCGTTATAAACGGCACGATCACTTTGTACGCAATTTGGGCGCAGGACAACAATAAGAACGGCGACCCTGAGCTGAATACTACGTACTATACCGTATCTTATAGAGATGATACGCCCGGCTCAACCATGCCCGAAGCAAAAGCAGGCCTTCACGGCACCCGTGTGGCGCAAGACAAAATGCCTGTTCCCACCACAGGGTTAACGGATGAGAACGGCGACAATGTCTTTAAGATGTTCGACGGCCGCAGGTATGTATTCAAGGGGTGGACGCTTCTTTCTGATAAGGTAGGTTCCGAGGGCAACTCCTATGTCTGCGAAAAAAAGACCGCTCTTGAAGCCTTTGGAACGCTTTACATCGGACAAACAATTTACCAGATCGACGCCGAGGACGATAAGAAGTATTCCGAAGACGGTAGCGAGGATGGCACGATCATTCTCCACGCCGTTTGGGCGCTCGATGAAAACGGCAGCGGCACGCCCGACTGGGACGAATCGCCCTACACCCTCACCTATCAAAACAGTGTGGGAGGAACGGTCACAGTTGATACGAGCTATCGTTATGCGATGCAAAATTTCAGCGGCAATTCCGGCAGTACGTGGAATGTGAGATTCTCGTCGTTTGCAAATGGCTCCGTGACCGACCATGTGCTCGGCGGCAAGACCATTCAACTGCCCGGCGGAACTTCGGGTGCTGCCGGAAATTACCCCGTCAAGCTCACGCGGGACGGAAAAACCTACCTCCTGATCGGTTGGACGTCGGTCGCCGGAACAACCACGCAGGACTACTATATTTTCCAATACAGCGAGGATTACAAGAATCCCGCACTCTATTATGGGGCCGATAAGTACTATTCGGTAGGCGGTAACTACACCACGCCGAAAGAAAACGCGTCTTTGTATGCAGTGTGGGCCGCGGACGAAAACAACAACGGCATTCCCGACTATTTGCAGGACTTCACCGTCGTCTTCAAGCTCGACGAGACCACTGCCGCCGCCGCCAACGCCAACGGCAACAGACTTACGGTCAGCCCGCCCTGGGCGGATGTGGAGTATAGCAACCAGCGGATCGGCGCATCCGTTGCGGTTCGTGCGAACACTTATACCATTACCACTACCCAGGGAGGGAAAGAGACGAAGTATGTCCTCGTCGGCTTTACCAATGCAAAGCCGCAGGGTGGAAATAGCATCTACTTTACGAGCACCGACCCCACGTCAGTAGAAAATAAAGCAAAATATAAGACCTTTGTCACGGCGGCGACAGGCTACACCGTCAAGGCCGCCGACGACATTACCGAAGGTGAAACCAGCGGTGACTGCACGATTGAATTCTTCGCCGTTTGGGGCATCGATGTAAATGGGGACGGCGATCCCGATTGGAACAATACAACTTATGAAGTTTTCTTCGAGCTCGGCGATGAGAACGAACTCCAAAACGCAAAGGACATAAAGACGCATCTTCCCACAGCGGTTTACGATAAAAAGAAACCGGAAACGGGTTGGGCGGACAACGACGTTGTGGAGCAGGTCGCTATCGGCGATACGATCTATTGGGAAAATGCCGCGCAGCTTTGGAGCAGAGATGTAGAAAACTTCGGTGTGACGGGCGCGGACGGCAAGCATTATATGCTAATCGGCTGGACGACTTCCACTGACCTTACGACCTACCTTTTCAACACCGCGCCGAGATTCGATCCCATTAAAAATACGCACACGATTGCACTTACCGACACCAACGGCAATGAAATCGTGTTCCGCGCCGTTTGGGGCCTCGACGAAAACGACAACGGCGAACCCGATTGGATCGACCGCTTTAAGATTGAGTACACCATTGAACCCGATTCGATCTCGCCGCAAAATGTGACGGGACTCACGGAGTGGTATCCGATGGATGGGAACGTGGATGGATTAGGTTACGCTGTAGGCGACAGAACTCTGCTTGCCGGAGCCGGTAGTACCGCTCACGTAATTTACAACGGAAAGAGATACCTGCTCTACGGCTGGACGAGTAATTTGTACCTTGATCGTTACTTTGCGGACAGCAACAGCGAGTTAACCGCGATCAAAGCGGCGGGAGAAGGAAAGTATTATGAACTTGGCTCATATTACACTGTCTCCGCTGTGGACGATACCAACAACGATGACATGATCACCTTCGTCGCGGTTTGGGCGCTCGATACCAACAACAACAACCGTCCCGACTGGGAGGATGTGTGGAGTACGTTCACCTATCGGAATAAAGTAGAGTACGATGAAGGCTCCCTCAAAGGTTGGAAAACAGCGGGAGGCGGAGTTGACGGCTTCACTTGGACAGATTCCACCAGGAAGCTCGACAAGACGTATGTTACGCTGGAAGGTAGTAACGTCACGATGACGAAGAATGGCGTCACCCATATGCTCATCGGCTGGACGACTTACGACGTTGCAAACGAAGGCTATTCCGATATGTATATTTATAGGGGCGGTGGCGACAACAACCCCGCAAGCTCCTATAACGGCTACACCGCAGCGGGCGGGAGTTTCCTCGTGTCCAAAGCGCAAGAAACCTTCTATGCAATTTGGGCGCCCGACGAGAATCGGAACAACACGCCCGACTATCTCGACAAATTCAATGTGTCCTTCGACAAGGGTACCCGGCAGACGATAGAAGGAACCCTTCCCGAAACGCAAAAAAATCTTGACCTCGGCACATCGCTGACGCTTGACGCTTACACGCCTCAAACCAAGCCTCACTTCTCGCCGAGCGGGCATGATTCGAACTTCGTGCTCATCGGTTGGACGACGATGAGCGGCGAGCATTTGCTCGACATGGTAGATCATGACACGAGCAAGCTGGATAAATATGCGCCTCTCGGCGGCTCTTACATCGTCGACGCGGGCGACGCGGCAGTCGGAACATGCGATATCATCCTCTATGCGGTTTGGGGAATCGACAAAAACAGCAACGGTATTGCCGATTGGGAAGAAGATACCTACACTGTCAACTTCAAGGTGAAGCCTGCCGACGCATCGGCGGACGTCAGCCCCGATTTGAGCGATTACAGCGTTACGGGCCAAAAGATCGGCGACGTTGTAACGACACAAGGTGACTACACTTTGGAGAGCAGTAGCCACACCCTTACCGTCAAAGAGGACGGCAAGCCTGTTACCTATGTCCTTCTCGGCTGGACCACTTCGCCCGATCCCGAATATCATCTTGTCAAGGAGTGGACAGATGAGATGAAGGACGCCGAAGGCCAAAAACTGCAATACTTTATAAAGAACTACGAAAACTTTATTATTGCGGGCGCGGCATATATCGTCAATGCGGAAGATGCCGGTTCCAATCATATCATTAACTTCTATGCCGTTTGGGGCATTGATGAAAACAACGACGGCACCGAGGATTGGAACGATAGGACCTTTACGATCACCTTCAAACTCGGCAAGGAAGACGAAGGCACGGTAAACGGTAGCGTATATTCGAACGGCGTTTTCAATATCACCACTTATAGTGGCGATGAAACGCAATCCTCAGGCAAGGTGCAGTCCCGCTTCCGCAAGGAAGATTGGGCTTATTGGAGTAACCTTTACACGGACGAAAACGCTGGCGAAAATGCGAAGAGCGGCGAGAAATTCCGTTTGACGGCAAGCGACGGATACAACTACGTTATCATTGGTTGGACGACGGAGGACAGCTTTGATACTTACATCTTCTCCGCTGCGCCTCCTACGCTCACGGTCCAAAACGCCTCGCTGGAACGCTATCACTTCCAGTCCACGGGCGACGTCATCTTCTATGCACTGTGGGGTATTGATAGGAACAACAACGGTGTTCCCGATTACAGAGAACAATTTAAGTTTACTTATCAGAATAGCTCTGGCAATAGCGTCACCCCGGACAAAGTTCTTCCCATCACAGACGATAATAACGGCAGTTACTACACCGTCGGCAACATCGTTTTGGTAAAGGCTCCCGACCTTACTCTTAGGGCAGGGGATAAGAAGTATGTGCTCGTCGGCTGGACGCGTGCGGAAGGTACGCACCTCCTTGAGACCGATACCACGATGACGCTCGATCGTTATGTCGCGCTCGGCGGCTATTACACCATTACCGAAGACGACGGTAAAGACCTCACCCAGGTCGGGGATATCAAGGAAATCACCCTTTATGCTGTTTGGGGAATCGACAACAACGATAACGATCGTCCCGATTGGCAGGAAGAGCAGATCACGTTCACTTATAAGAATCAAGTGGAGAGCGGTAGGGTCGATCTCAAAGGCGCTTGGACGCCCAACGGCGGCGACAAATTTACGCTCTTACAAGACAACTTGATTTATAAGAGCAAACAGATCCTTCCCGGAACGGTCAACGGCAGCCGTGTTACGCTGACGAAAGACGATGTGAAGTACTACCTCGTCGGCTGGACGACTTACGATAAGGGTGACGAAAACTACTATTTGTATGTTGGCGGCGGAAAGAATAGCCCTGCCGAAACGTATGGCGGCGGGTATTATGCGATCGGCGAAAGCGTCACTGTCTATGCAAGTACCACGTTTTACGCTGTTTGGGCAGCAGACTACAACAACAACGGTACGCCCGACTATCTCGATAAATATACGCTGAAATTCCAGGACAACTCGGGCGGCAGGCTCGAAAGCGGAGAGAGTTACCCCGAGGATATTGGTTATAGATCGCTTGGAGAAGACGTTAGACTGAGTGACACGGTTCTGCATCTTACGGTAGGCAATAAGAAGTATATGCTCATCGGTTGGACGCTCTCGGACGGCAGCCATCTCCTCACGCAGGAGCCGACTGATACTCTGAAGAAGTATACTGTTCTCGGCGGCATTTACGTTGTCGACGCGGCCGACGCAACGCAGCAAAATGCAATCACCTTCTATGCGGTATGGGGAATTGACGACAACGGAAACGGCACGCCCGATTGGCGGGAAGAGCTCCTCACTCTTACCTATCAAAATGAGGTAAGCGGCAGTGTCAATCTCAATGGCGCGTGGAATCCGACCAGCGGTAATTTCACGTTCACACAGGAGAAATTGATCTACCGTAGCGAGCTGGAACTCATAGGTTTGCTTACGAGCGGTTATGTCACGCTGACGAGGAACAATATTACCTACTATCTCATCGGTTGGACGAACTACGACGGCGAGGAAGGCTACTATCTGTATCACGGCGAGGATAACAACCGTCCCAGCATTCATTACGGCGGCGGCTATTATGCCGTGGGTGCAACGTTTACCCTCACCGACAACACTACGCTCTATGCGGTTTGGGCGGCGGATGAGAACGGCAACGGCAAGCCCGACTATCTCGATGAGTTCAACGTGCAGTTCGTTCAAGGCGCGCAGGGCACGCTCGACGGAGCCATGCCTGCCGAAAAAACGGGTCTTGCACTCGGCGCGACTGTCATTATGGACGAGAACATGCTGAAACTTACCACTGCGGACGGCAAAAAGTACGTTCTCGTCGGTTGGACGCTCTCGGACGGTGAACATCTTCTCACGGACGATTCGCACGATACGACCTTGTTTGAAAAGTTTACGAGGTTGGGTGGCAGCTACCTTGTGAATGCGGCGGACGCAGAAGACACAACATGCAGCATCACCTTCTATGCGGTATGGGGGATCGACTTTAACGGCAACGGAATCCCCGATTACGAGGAGGGCTTCCGCGTAGAGTTCCGAAGCGACGCGGAGGATAACGCTTTTATGCCCGAGTCCGTGCTTGGTCTAGACGTCGGGGATGAGATCAAGGATCCCATGGTTTCCAAGCAGAACACGCTGAGAACGATTCGTTCTACGATCAACGGAAAGAACTACATCGTTATCGGCTGGACGACCGAAGCGGACGAGATTACCCATCACATGTGGAATGAAAATACCGCCAAGACAGAGAAGATTTTCGACCGCTATCTCACAAAATATCAAAATAAGTTCTATTACTATCATCCCAAGGACACGGATGGCATAAAAGACAAAGTTTATGTCGTCGATCCGACGGATGCCGAAGGCGAAGTCATCACCCTCTATGCGGTTTGGGCGATCGATGAGAATAACAACGGTATCCCCGACTATGACGAGCAGGGTCGTTACGA
>CANRPN010000002.1 GCA_947632505.1 uncultured Clostridia bacterium
TGCTCGTGGTTGCGGCCGTGCTCATCATCGCCTATTTCGGGCTGAAAACTTCCGACGATCGGGAAATTCCCGTCCTGCTTTGGTCGGGTCTTGCAATGGCCGCGGTTGCCGTTGTGCTTTTGCCCGTGGGGTATTTCATTTCTACCCGTCCGAATCAGGAACTCAAAGAGAGATTTCAAAAGTATTCTACCCTTCCCAAGACGGACATTACCGATTTCGCGGCAGAGATCACTGCCATGCGCGAGGCCTTTGCGGCGGAGAAGGACCCCGCTTCCAACCAATTCTTTATCCGTCCGTTTGCGGGTTCGGCCTGCGTGTCCGATTTCGGCGTTCTCGGCAGCGGAAAAGTGGTTTGGGGCTGTATCGTGCAGGCGAACGAAACCCTCTATCAGAATCAACGGATCGACATGCTCCCCGTTCCCGCTGTGATCTTATATAGCCCCGACGCGTATTTCGACGGCGATCCGCTCGAGCTCAAATGCATTGCCGAACGGCTCTACAAGGGGAAAGAGGGCAACTTTTTGCGCAATGAGAGCGCATTTTTCACCAACAGACGGTTGAGCGACGCAGTGGCGGACGGCAGGGAGGTCTATGCGAGCTGTATCATGGTCTACCGCCCCCATCTTCCGCTCTACAAGGCGACCGATAATCTTTTTCCCGTGGTCGCATCCCCGTCCGAGCAGTCTGCCTTCGCCCTCAATCTGAAATATTGGACGGCGAACTTTGCCGCCTACTATGTGCACAACGGGAGCAAGGGTCGGGACGGCATATTTGAGGTTTGAGTTAAAAATTTTCCGTATCATGCGCCGCCGCCCTTCGGCAACATATGGAACGTGCGAGCGGGGCAAAATGATAAATTATAAAACTGTCATGTCGACTAAGCGCAGCGCATGGAGACATCTCTACCGCACCTTGGCGCCCCCTGTGGGGGAGCTGGCAAACCCTTTCCCCCTCGCGTTGCTCGGGTACTTTCCCTTTCAGGGACAACAGGGAGAATAATGCAGGGAAAATAAACCTCACTTTTGCAAAAAGCGGTTAGGGGAATAGACGGACAGCTTGCTGCGCTCCTCCATGACGGCAAATGCGCGATCCCTCAGTTCGCGCTTTTGCTCCTTAGGGTGCAGACTTTCGTCCGAAAAGAAAGGGCCGTCGATATAGACCGTCGCCTTGATGCCGAACGGCCTGCGCTTGCGGTAAGTGGTGGTAAATGTGAATACGGGCTTTCCCGTGGCGACGGGATAGGCAAAGGAAATTGCCGAAAAGGGCCGTATGCCCGTATAGAGCGGCCAGATGTGCGCCTCGGGATAGATGGCGATCACATTCCCCTTACTTGCCCGCGTTTCGACCGCCGCAAGAAAGTTCTTTTGCGTTTCCCAACCGTCGGGGACGGGCATTCCGCCCAAGTCCTCCACGACGCGCTTCAAAACGGGAATGGACACCGCGTCCGAACTGACGATGACGAACGGCTTCTTCGGAAAGGACACCATGGAGGGAGTGAACGCGTCGCCCGCCGCCCGCGTGTGGTTGCCGTACAGGAAATATCCCCCCTTGCGGTAGGGACGTAATTTCTCCCGTCCCACGATCTTTTGTCCGCAGGAAATTTTCAGAAAGAGAAAACAGACGGGCGTTGCGAAAAAATGGTGCAGCGCCCATGCAAGCGATCGGCGCAATCTGCTCTTCGGCAGATAGCAATAGTGCGGCGGGAGCCGTTTGGCGGCGATGTTCGTTCCCGCAAAATCGTCGTTGAGCGGGTCGCTGTAATAAAACGTTTTCCCCTTCATTTTTTCTTTCCCAAAGCGGCGGTCTCTTCGAGCATTTGCTCCATTTTCCGCATGCAATCCTCCTGGTGGAATTGCTCCTTAAATGTGCGGTACTTCTCCCGATAGGCCGCGATCCGCGCGGGGTCGCGGTAAAAATAGGAAATTTTTTCGGCGAGATCGCGCCCATTTCCCGCACGGAACAGGCAGTGGCTGTCGAGGGCGAAGTTCTTGGTCGCGCTTCGCTTGGAATCGCAGATGATCGGAACAAGCCCCACGGCGATCGCTTCGAGGCAGGAGATCGCTTCGATCTCGACGACGGCCGTGTGCACATAGAGGTCCGCGCCTCTCAAAACGGCGGGAAGTTCTTCCCGGGAATAGAAGCGGAAATCGGCGTCCACCTTCTTGCGCGCGGCGAGCCGTTTCAGTTTCTTCTCCTTGGGACCGCAGCCCGCAAAACAGAGCTTGACCTTGTCCCGGAAATCGCTCTTTGCAATGGCCTTGATGAGCGTTCCCTGCGCCTTTTCGTTGCTGAACCGTCCGATACAGAAGATCGTAAATTTTTCGCTCAGCCGCTTTTGCTCCCGCGGGAGGAAAAAGGCCTCGTTGACTCCGTTGGAGATCACGCGGCAGGGGAGGGTCCGCTTGATCTGCTTTTCAAACAGCTCCTTGATGAATTGCGTGGGATAGTGAACGGTATCCACCCGCTTGTAGAGGACATGATAAAAGCACAGATAGGTGATATGATTGGCGAGGGGGTTGTTCATACAGGCGATGTGGGCGGTGACGTTTTCCGCCTGCGCGTGAAAGCTCGCCGTGACGGGAATGCCCCTCTCTTTCGCAAGTTTTGCTGCGGCGACCCCGAGGGGGAAGGGCATGAGAACGTGCACCACGTCCGCTCCTTCGAGCGCACGTGCGAGCACTGTTTTGTCCGCCTTGGCGAGATAGACATTGTTCACTTTCAAAATCAAGTTGACGGGCCCCCAATTCTGCACGGGAACGACCTCGAAGCCATCTTCCCCCTGCCTGTCCCGATCGGCGCAGACGACGGTCACTTCATGTCCCCTCTCTTTGAGAAACCCGATCAGATTATAGGCGGCAAGCGTTGTGCCGTTGTTCGGCTTTCCCAAAACATCACAGACGATGGCGATCTTCATGTCCCTCCTCCTCAGTCATGCTGCGGCGTGATAACAAAAGTAAGTTGTCATAATTTTTCATGACGATTTTTATTATAGCATGGGACGAAAGAGCTGTCAACAAAAAACGAAATCTCTTTTCGAAAAAAATGAGCGGCGGCCTTCCTTTTCGGAAGGCCGCCGCTCTGAAAATGTTCCGCATTCAAATGCGATGCAGCCGTTTGCAAACGGACAAGAGGGAGATCGCCTCATAGGGGACGGGCGCGCCGTCCGAGCAGACCTGTCCGAGCGAGACCGTCTTGTTCTTGCCGTGATAGTCGCTTCCGCAGGTGACGAGGAGCCCCCGCTCCCGTGCAAGTCCCGAAAGTGCGGCGCACTCTTCGGCCGTATACTGCGAATACCAACATTCCAGCCCGCGCAGACCCCATTCGGAGAATTTGTTTAACCGCTTTTCCGTGCGTTCTAACGAAAACTCTTTCTTTTCTCCCAAAGGGTGCGCCCAGACCGTGAGGCAATCCGCCCCATTCAGCCCTTCGATCACTTCACGGGAGGAAAGTTTCAGATCGGAGTAGTGCACGT
This sequence comes from uncultured Clostridia bacterium, assembly GCA_947632505.1. Classification (GTDB taxonomy): domain Bacteria; phylum Bacillota; class Clostridia; order Christensenellales; family Borkfalkiaceae; genus Gallimonas. The sequence goes on from CANRPN010000002.1 coordinate 3,473, forward strand.
TGAGGTAAGTTTCGATCGCCTCCCCCACCGTTTTGGCGTAGCCCAACTCGATCAAAAAATTCGCGAGCATGGGCTTGTTCGGATTCTTGCTCGCGGCGATCTTTTTGAGCTGTTCCTCGCCGAACGCGATCTGAAAGTTTTCTTTCAAATGATTTAAGAGACGTTCGCTCCGTTTCCGCCGAAACAACTGCCCCCGCGCGACGAGCGCACCGACCGCCTCCTCTCCGGGAGCATAGTCGTAAACGAGGATATGCACCGTGTCCCCATCGTCCTCGGTGGAAAACTCGATGCCCGTGAGGAAGGCGATTTCCGCTTCTCCCTCTTTCGAAAGCCGTCCGCCTTTGAGGAGACGTTCGCAACCCTCCGTCGTATCATGGTCGGTCAAGGCCATAAAACGGATCCCGCGCTGCCTGTTCTTTTTCAAAAGCTCCTCAACGGTGTCGGTTCCGTCCGAAAAAACCGAATGTTGATGAAGATCGATCATGTTTTCGCCTCTCTTTCTCGGTTTCCGAAAGAGGAACGGCGAGCCGTTCCTCTTTCTTGCATACCATGGTTATTCTTGCGTCTTTTGTTCTTTCTTGCTTTCAAGGAAGCTGTACAACACCGCCGCCAGCATCGCGCCCAAAATGGGACCGACGATAAAGATCCAGATTTGCGAGATCGCGGTAAAGTCGCCGCCGATCATCTGCAAAAGTGCGGGACCGATGGAACGCGCGGGATTGACGGACGTGCCCGTCAGACGGATCCCGAGCAGGTGCACGAGAGTGAGCGCAAGCCCGATGACGACGCCCGTGACGGCCTTGTTCTCCGTCTTGCTCGTAACGCCCAAAATGGCGAGCACGAACGCAAAGGTCAGAACGATCTCTACAATGAGCCCCACAAACAGCGAACCCGTTTCGCCGTAAGCCGAGATGGCGACCGTATTTCCGCCCAGATTCGCAAAACTTCCGAAGAAGAGCCCGACGACTGCCGCGCCCGCGATTGCGCCCACGATTTGGCTGAGCACATAGCCGACGTACTCCCGCACCGTCATCTTACCGCTCACGAGCATCGCCGTGGATACGGCGGGGTTGATGTGGCAACCCGAGATATTTCCGATTGAGTAGGCCATGGCGACGATGACAAGTCCGAAAGCAAGCGCAGTGGCGACGATGCCCGCATTCCCTTCACAGCCCGTGGCGACTGCCACGCCGCAACCGAATACGACGAGCACGAAGGTGCCGATGCATTCCGCAATACATTTTTTCAGCATGTTTGAAAAACCTCCTTTTCTTATCGGCATTGTAGCACGTTTGCGGCGCGATGTCAACATGATTTTCCAATCCTTTGCGGAGCTATCCTTTTGCAAAAGTAATTTTTTGAAAAAATTTTTTTCGATTCTTGACTTATTTTGCGTTTGATGGTAAACTATTTGTGGTATATAAAGAAAAACGAAAAAGCGAGGTACCCTCCCATGATCCAATATTCCTTGAAAGCGCTCTCCGCGGATGAGCTCTCCTTTAAGGTCAATCCCATTAAGGCCACCCCCGACACGAAGTTCGAGATCAAGCCTTTCTTTTCCCGCCAGATCCGCCAGGCGAACGAGAACCCGAAGATCAACATCGTCATCCTCGAATGCAAGATCGAGAGCACAGAAGAATCGCCCAAACCTTTCAACCTGCTGACGCGGTTCGTAGGCGTGTTCGAGGTAAGCAATATGAATACCGACGAGGACAGGAGAATTTTCGCCATCAACGCGACGGAGACGATGTTCCCCTATCTGCGCGCGGCGGTCACCAACCTCACGGCGGATGCGCTCATCAATCCGCTCACGCTGCCCGTTGTTCCGGGGGCTACCCTCTTCCCCGACGACCGCGGCCCCAACCAATACACCCTGAATTTTGACCCGACCGTACTCAACTGATTTGACGGCAAAAAGCAACCCCGCGTTTTCACGCGGGGTGTTTTTGATGGATGCTTTTTTATTTTGTCATTTCGACCGTAGCGAATGCAATGAGCGAAGTGGAGAAATCTCTTGCTCCTTTTTAAGAAAGAGGTTTGTCATTCAGAATAACCTGCATCTTCGTCATAAAACTTTTTGCTTTCAACAAAGCATCGTTGTATTTTTCATCTCCCTCATAACAGATGAACACGTTTTGGTCCAAAAAGTTTACGGGAAATTGTTTGCCGTCCTTGAACGCCAATAAGACGATGATCGCCCGAACGATTTGGTTCGAGGAGCCGCTCGTAACCGCTTTCCCTGTGTGAAGCATGCCGACCGATACGCCCGTGCCGCGCGTGGTCGCACTCGTACTGACGCTCCCGTTGTTGATAATAAGCTCTGCGCTGAACAGATCGTCAAAACCATAGACCTTCAATTCATAGGGACGGAGAATATAACATGCGATCTTACGACTGGTTTGATCGATCTCCACATTCACATTGTCCTCGATTTTCCCTTTGTAGCAACGGTCAATCTCCTCATAACCGAATGAACCGATCCTCTCCGAGGAGACAAATCCGCTCCCCTTTAATTCCCGTTGCACCTGCTCGTAACTCTCTTTCGCCACGGGAACCAGTGCGTCGAATTTTTCTTTTTCCCGTTTCCTCTCTCTTTTTCCTACTTGGGCGGCTATCAAGATCACCGACCCAAAGATAACCGCAACGACGAGAAAAATAATAACCAAAATCATTTCTTCTCTCCATAAACTACCGAAATGGTAGTTTTTCTTATATTATACTACCACTTTGGTATGATGTCAATAAGAAAAGGAAAATTACGAAAAAAAGTGGAAATTATTTTGGGAAAACGATTAAAGGAACTCCGACAGGAGCACGGACTGACGCAAAAGGAGCTCTCTTTTGCACTCGGACTGAATGCCGTTACCTACCTGCACTACGAAAAAGGACAACGTGAGCCGCCGCTGGCCGTGCTTGCCGACATGGCAAAATATTTTGATGTTTCCGTCGATTTTCTTTTGGGGCTGAAAGAATATTGAAGTTCCGAAGTCTGTTAAAAAAAGATAAAAACTCCCGAGGCCTCGGGAGTTTTTTGTCGCTTAAAAGAAACCTTACGCTTTCTCTTCGAAAATTTTGTCGAAGAAGGAGAGCAGCGTGTTCCACTTTTCCTCCCGTTCCATCCGCTCGTTCAAAAACTCATGGCGGGAATTTTCGAAGAGCACCATGCGCAAATTTTTCATGCCCTGCTTGCGGTAGTATGCCGCAAGTTTTTTTACGCCTTTTCCCATGTCTCCAACGGGATCGTCCGCACCCGAAACAAGAAGAACGGGCAGTTCTTTGGGAAGCCCCGCGGAATATTTTTCGGTGTAAAGTCCGTGCAAGCCCTTGAAAAAGTCCTTATAAAACCGATTGGAACAGGTAAACCCGGAGAGAGGATCCTCATGATAAGTCAGATTGTTGGAGAGATCGTTGCTGAGCCATTGCCCATTGTCGAACTTCTTCGCATAGGCGCCGAAAGAGAGTTTTTCAATGAGCTTAGCGGGTTTTTTCGCGCCGAAAAGACAGCCCATGCCCGCGACAAAGGAGCCGAGATAGACCTCAAAATCCTTTTTATAGCTGCTCCCGCCGATTACGATGCCATCCAACTTGTCTCCGTACTTTCCCAAATACGCCTGGGCGAGAAAGGAACCGTAAGAGAACCCGAACAAAAAATAGGGAAGTCCCGCATATTTGCGGCGGTAAAAATCGGTGATGGACGCCTCGTCCTTTAAGGTATCCGCGAACATGTTCCCCTTGCAGTAGCCAAGCGCATCGCGATCGGTGAGCCCGTGCCCCCGATGATCGTCGGCGATGACCAAATAACCGTGCTCGTTCAGGAACTGCGCAAACCCTTCGTACCGTGCGGCGTGCTCGGCCATTCCGTGGACGATCTGCACCACGCCCTTCGGCTCTTCCACCGCAAGCCATTCATGCACAAAAATGTTTTTTCCGTCAAAACTCGTGAAATCCATTTCATCGCTCCTTTTGTCTCTATTATATAAAAACAGAGCCGAAATATCAAGCATTTTCCGAAGATTTCCCGCAGCGGAAAATTCCTCCTCGGTTGCCGAAAACTCACCTGTATGGTTTGATTGATTTTACACCGCGCGGTCTGTTACAATACCCACGAGAAAACGAATAAAGGGGGTTCCTATGCGAAACGGATTGCGCATCGCCGCACTTGCAGGGGCAATACTTTTTTCCCTGCCCTTTACGGCTTGCGGCAAGAGCGAAGAATTGTACGAAAGACCCTCCCTCCCGGAGACCGACTTCCCCGAAGCGCCTGCGCTTCCCGAAACACTGCCCGAGGAACAGACCGAAACACCCTCCGAAGAACAGACCGAAACACACGAAGAGCGCGAACCTCTTCCCGAGGAGACCGCACCGGAGCCCGAGCCCGAACAAGGCGCGCAGAAAGAGACCTATCTTCAAGTTCTGGTGAGCGGATTAAACGTACGCACGGGTGCGGGAACACAATTTTCCTCACTCGGGCAGGCGGACAAAGGAACGCTTTTGAAATGCGCGGGAAAAAACGGAAATTGGTATGAGACCTGTTACTGCGGGAAACAGGCGTATGTGAGCGCGGAAGCCAAATACATAGCGACCGTAACGCTCGAACCGGGCAGCGAAAAGACGGAAAAGATCATCGAAGAAGGGCTCAGACTTCTCGGCACGCCCTATGTATACGGCGCGGTGCGGCTGCACGACGGAAACGGCAGATTGCTGAAAAATTTCACGGCGGCGCAGTTCGATTGCTCCTCACTGATGCAATATATCTTTTATAAAGGGGCGAACATCCTCCTTGACGTCACCACCCGTACGCAGATAAAACAGGGAACGTCGGTGGCATGGAAGGACATCAGGCGGGGAGATCTTCTCTTCTTCACCAACGCCTCACGGAAAAATAAAACGGGGATCGAACGGGTGGGACACGTTGCCCTCTACCTCGGAGAAAATTATATCTTGCACACGGCGTCCGATTTTGCGAAAATCGAACAGATCACTCCCCTGCGCAAGAGCTATTTCCTCGAAGCCAGACGGCTGTAAGCGAAAATTAAAAAAGACGGGGCGCGCAGTCCCGTCTTTCTTTTCCGTTTTAGCAGCCGCTGCAATGTTTGCAGTCGCCGTTACAATGTTTGTGCGGCTTGCCCGTGGAGGAATAGATTTGTCCCGACCACTCCCGCTCGGCGGTCTTTCCGCACGCGGGGCATTTTACCTCTTCTTCATGTCCCTTTACAAGTTCCTCGAACTGTTTTCCGCAGTGCGGACATCTGTACTCCAAGATGGGCATTTCCTATCCCTCCCTTTCTATTATAGCCCCTCGCTCATCCGTTTGCAAGCGTTTTGTGTTTTTGGGGAGAAATTCTTTTCGCCGTGCCCTTGCGGAAGGAAGGACCTCGGCGAAGCCGGGGCAGAACTTGTTCCGCACGGAAAAAGATTTTTCGTGAAAACTAAATGACGCACGCGCCGTCCAGGAACGACTTGAATAGTCCCTCTACATTGGCGCCTGCCTTATGAAAACACGCGATCAGCTCCTCGGGCGAGGCGATCCTCCCCGTATAGCCGGAGACATAATTTTTCAGTCCCGTAAAGAACTTGCGGTCCCCCACCGCCGCACGTACGCGGTCGAACAAAATCACGCCTTTGTCATAGGCGATATTGCGGTATTCATACTCCCCCGAAAACGCCGTAAGCGGGCGGTTCATCGTCGTGTCCGCTTCATCCGAGATCTGCGCACGGTAGGAGAAAAAGGCGCGGTAACCGCTTTCGGAACGCTTCATGGCACCCTCATAGGTATCGCCGTACTCGGGATATGCTCCCAAAAAGAGCGCCGCCGAATATTCCGCCAGACCCTCATCCTGCCATGCGTTTTCGAATTGGTTGCTCCCCACCATGCCGTACCACCACTGGTGCGCCGTCTCATGCGCTACCACTGCGGGCACATCCGAACGCTGCAACGCCGAAGAGATCATCACAAGCCCGGAATACTCCATGCCGCCGTAGGGAAAATCCGTCTCGGTCACCACATAGCGGGGGTACCCATAGCCGCCGAACGTGTCCGAAAAATAGGAGAGCGCATCGGTCGCGGCCTTCAACGTCGTCTCGGGCGCGGAATCGGAGACATACCAATATTCCACCGGCACTTCCCCCGCCTGCGCCGTGAGGCATTTCAGCTCCTTCCCGCATACGAGGCTCACATCCCGCACTCCCTCCGCCGTGACGGAGACCGTCTGCTTGTCGCCCGTGATCTGTGCCGAACCGACCCCGTTATACGCGACTTTATATTCGGCGGGCAGGGTGAGCGAAAGCGTATAATCTGCACAGTCGGCGACAAACGGATCGCCGTTGGCGGAATACACATACTCACGGAAATGTTCCCCGTCGTGGCTGCACAGCACGGGATAGAAATGGGAGAGATTGATATTTTTCCGTCCCACACCGAGGCGATGATTGACATTGGCAAGGGTCGTGACGAAGGAAATTTTCAGGTCCGCGCTGTCCCCCGGGTAAAGCGCCTCGTTCAGCAAAACGGAGAGAATATTTTCGTCCTCGCCGCAAACTTCAAAACTTTTCGCGCCCTCAACGGAGGAAATTTCAATGCCGCCGTAACTCTCCCCCGCATAGTAGGCGGAGAGATTGTAGAGCGAAGAGACCGGCGGGTACTCGGCACCCTTGCGGTAAGCATTCGCCCAAAGTTCGAAGGAGAGACGATCTAACGTGTTTTCCGTGAGATTGGGCACGGAGACATCCATTTCGGCCACAAGCCTGTTCTCCTCGGGGAAATATTCCCCGCGAATATCATAGCGGACGGCCGCAGTCTCTGTTTTGCAGGCGGTAAACCCCGCAATGCCGAACAGGAACGCCGTGCCGACGGCGATGCAAAGAAATTTGCGCATAATAAACCTCCCGAGGGAACTCCCTCGCATCATGATATGTCTGTAATATGCGAGTTAGAACAACCGCAGCGGCGCGCTTTCAGACGATGCGGGCGGCTGCCGACCCCTTTTGCCCAACAGCGTCCGGATGAAAAAACACATCATTTCTCGGAAAAATTTTTACGTTTTTTCTATCTTTTTTGTCTTTCCCACTTGATTTTTCGCGGAAAAGTTGTATAATAGAAAAGGTGGGCTTTTGTTCGCTCGGAGCAGAATGCGCCCGCACTTCACAATGAGGGGAACGATATGAGTATTTCCGCAACCAATATCCGTAACATCGCCATCGTCGGTCACAGCGGCGAAGGCAAGACGACGCTCATGGAAGCCATTCTTTTGAACGGCGGCGTGATCGAGCGCATGGGCAAAACAGACAACGGCACCACCGTTTCCGATTTCGACGAACAGGAGATCGCAAGAAAGACCTCCATTTCCCTTGCCGTAGCAAATCTGACTTGGAAGGACGTGAAGATCAACCTTCTTGACGTGCCCGGTTTTTATGATTTCGAAGGCGAATTTATTTCGGCAATGCGGGCGGCGGGCGCTGCACTCATTGTAGCAGGCCCCGGCGGCACGGTCACGGTCGGCGCGGAAAAGGCGCTCGATCAATGTCTTAAACTCAAAAAGCCTTCCATCATCTTCATCAATGGCATGGACAAGGAAAATGCCGACTACCCCGGCACCGTTCGCGCATACCAGGAAAAATATAAAGGTAAGATCGCGCCCGTTCAGATCCCGATCATGGAAGGCAACAAAATGACGGGTTACATCAACGTGATCACGGGCGAAGCCTATAAATTCGGCGCAAGCGGCGTGGAAAAGATCGGAGTCCCCGCAAGCTACGCCTCCGCGCTCGAAGAGATGCAGTCCGTTTTGCAGGAAGCCGCTGCGGAAAACGACGAGGAACTTCTCGAAAAATATTTCGAAGAGGGCTCTCTCACTCCCGAGGAAACAGCGATCGGTCTCCGCAAGGGCATCCACTCCATCGGCGTCATTCCCGTGCTTGCAGGCAGCGCGCTCCTCAACAAGGGCGTGATCAACCTCATGAACGCGTTCGTGGAATATTTGCCGCAGGCAGCGGAACGCGCGGGCATTCCCGCTACCGACCTCAAAACAAAGCAAGCCATCTCCGTGGCCTGCGAAGAGAACGCGCCCTTTGCCGCACAGGTCTTTAAGACGGCGGTGGACCCCTTTGTGGGCAAACTCAACTATCTCCGCGTCTGCCGCGGCGTCCTTCGCTCCGGCATGACTGTCTACAATCCCAACACCGATACGGAGGAGCGCATCAGCGCAATCTATCTCCTTGTCGGCAAAAAGCAGATCCCCGTGACTGAGTTGGTCGCGGGCGACATCGGCGCGGTAAATAAACTTGCGGGAACAGGCACGGGCGATACGCTGTGCGATCTTTCCGCGCCCGTCCAATTCGAGCCCATTCATTTCCCCGAACCCGTGCTTGCCATGGCCGTCAACGCCACCGTACGCGGCACCGAGGACAAGGTGTTCGGCGGACTCAACCGTCTTGCCGAAGAGGACAAGAGCTTCCAGGTGCGTAAGAACACCGAGACGGGCGAAACCCTTGCCTGCGGACAGGGCGAAGTCCAGCTCGAAATCATCAAACGCAAACTCAAAAGCAAATTCGGCGCTGACGCCGATTTCACCACCCCCACCGTCGCCTATCGCGAGGCGATCACAGGGAAGGCGGAGGCCGAAGGCAAGCACAAGAAGCAGACGGGCGGCGCGGGACAGTTCGGCGTTGTCAATATCCGCTTCGAGCCGGGCGCAGAGGACGGCGTGTTCGAATTTGTGGACGCAGTCGTCGGCGGTACGGTACCCAAGCAGTTCATTCCCGCCGTGGAGAAAGGTCTCCGCGAAGCCATTCAGAAGGGCGTGCTCGCAGGCTATCCCATGGTCAACCTCAAAGCGACCCTGTTCGACGGCAAATACCACCCCGTCGACAGTAAGGAAGTTGCGTTCGTCTCCGCGGCGAAGCTCGCCTATGACGACGGTATCCGCCGCGCGCGGCCTGTGATCCTCGAACCCGTCTGCTCGATGAAGATCACTGTCCCCGAACAGTACGTCGGCGACATCATGGGCGATCTCAACAAGCGCCGCGGCCGCATCATCGGCATGGACACCGTTGAGGGCTTGCAAGTCATCACGGCAGAAGCGCCCGAGGGAGAGATCCTCACCTATGCGACGTCCCTCCGCTCCATGACGCAGGGCAGAGGCAAGTTCTCGCAGGAATTTGCCCGCTACGAACAGGCGCCCGACACCGTCATCCAAGCGGTCATCAAAGCGCAACAGGCATAACGCATTCACCGTCTCCGTTTTCGGAGACGGTTTTTTTATTGAGTACATTTTGAGGACACGATCATGAAAAAGACCAAACGGATCATCTGCATTCTCGCGGCAATGCTTCTTCCCGTGCTTGCGGCGGCGGGCTGCGGCGAGCGGGAGCCTGCCGATGTTCCCGCCCATACCCATACTTTTGTCTGGAAGCGTTCCGAAACGCTGCACTGGTTGGAGTGTACCGACCCTGCCTGCGGATTACAGTCCGATCACGGCGAGCATGAGGGAGGCGTGTGCGAGGTGTGCGCCGCGTTCCGCGCGCTCTCCTTCGGATTTACCGAGGGCAGCGACGCCGCCCATGCCGACTTTGCGCGGGAGGCGAACGAGTGGTTCTCTGCCAAGGGCGCGGAGCTGGGTTTTACCTACGACTTTATGGGGAACGACTACGCCGCGCTCAACGACGAGACGTTGAAGAACTACGACATCGTGCTCTTCCTCAACGACCGTCCGCACGTGAAGGAGCAGCAGGAGGCGTTCGAGCGGTTCATGGAGGGAGGCGGCGCGTGGATAGGGTTTCATTCGGCGGCCTTTTCCATGGTAGAAGAGGCCGACAAGGACAAGGCGGACAGCGACTATTGGCGGTGGTATCAGGATGAGTTTTTGGGGTGCGGCAACTACAAGAACAACACTTGGAACCCCACTGCGGAGCCGCTCACCGTGGAGACGCACGATCACCCCGCCACCGCAAACTTGCCAGACGTGTTCACTTCCGCGCCCTGCGAATGGTACGGCTGGGAATACGATCTCTTTCAAAACCCCGACATCACGGTGCTGCTCACCCTCAACCCCACACAGGAGAACCCCGCGGGGGACAATCCGAATAAGGAGTGGGAGATCTGGTACGACGGGCACTATCCCATCGCGTGGGCGAACAACCGTTTCAACATGATCTACACAAACATGGGACACAACCTGCAATCGTACAACGATTTCGAAAAGCAGAGCAAGACCTTTTCGAGCGAGGAGCAGTGCTCCTTCCTCCTCGACGCGATGTTCGGGCTGACCGCCAAGGAGTAATATCAAGTAAAAACGCGCTGCCGCCGCCGAAGGCAAAGCCTTCGGCGGCGGCTGTTTATTCTCCCCGACGTGGAAATTTCCCGAAACTACTTTACAAAACGCAAAATTTGTTGTATCCTTGTCATAGGAGGTTGCTATGGCCAAGAAAACCGAAAAGCGCACCGTATACGAAAAAAAGGCGGGCGAGAGCGCGCAGACGAACGGCAAGCTCACCATTTACGAATACGAGCAGAAATACACCAAACGGCAGAACGTCCGCGGCGCAAAATTTTTGCTTCGGCTCCTCGCGGCGATCGTGGGCGTGTTCCTCTTTGCGATTCTTGCGCTCATCTCCCTCGACGTCTATAAGATCAATGAATACGTCGGCTACGGCGTGGCGGGCGGGTGCCTTTTGCTTTACATCTTTGTCTTTATCGTACCCGTCTGCAAGATCATGAAGTCGGACTACTTCATCACCAACGTCAACGGCTTTACGGCGCGCGAGGCGCAGCGGCACAACAAAAAACTCCGCCACGACATCGCCGAGAAGATCATCGACCTCACGGCCAAAGTGGAGGGCGTGGGCTGGTACGATTCGAAGATCGTGGGTCAGCTCGCCATCGCCTCCAAAACGGGGGACGAGGAAGGGATCAAACACAATCTCACCGCGCTCTATGAGGGTTCGGTGAAGAAAACCGCCAAGGACATGATCTTCAAGAGTTCGCTGCGCAGCGCGACCTATTCCATGGTCTCGCAGGCGGCGCGGGTGGACGCGGCCCTCATTGTGGTCGTCAATTTGCAGCTCATCAAGGACCTCATCTTTCTCTATGGGTTCCGCCCTTCGGACGCGAAACTCATGAAAATTTTCGGCAGAGTGCTGACAAATTCCCTCACCGCCTACGGATTGGGGAGCATGAACGTGGGCAATACGGTGGTAAAGACGATGGGCGAAGCCGTGCGGGACATCCCCATTCTCGGTTCGGCGATCGCCACCCTCGTGGACGGCTCGGTGCAGGGGCTCGTGAACGGAACGCTCACCACCGTGATCGGCTACCAGACGATCAAATATCTCAACAAAGAATACAAGTTGCAGGACATTTTGGACGGCGTGGACGTGAGCGAAACGCCCGTGGAATTGCAGGAGGCCTGCACGCAGCTCGAAACGCAGCTCAAAAAGAAAAAGAAACTTGCCGCCGCGATTTGATACGCGAAACATAAGGCCGCCCGCGCTAACCTTAGCGCGGGCGGCTGTTTTTATTCACTAACGTATGAAAAGGGACAGCGAGACTTGGCGCCCCTTGCAAAGGCACTCGCCCCCTCCTCAGGAGGGGGGCAGGGGGGTGGTGTATTTCATTCCGAAAAGTCACCACCTCAGTCACTTCGTGACAGCTCCTCCTAAGGAGGCGCCTGAAATTCCTCGATTCACCTCAGTTCGGCGCCCAAATTGTGCTTTAAGTTGCCGACGATCTTGTTGAAGAAGCCGTCTACCGCCTCGGGTGAGAGCCCCTTCTCCGCCTTTTCGTCCGCCTCAAACGTCAGACGGAACGCCATGCTCTTCTTGTCCTGTCCGAGTTGCTTACCGCGGTACACGTCGAACAGCTCCGCCTTTTTCACCGCTTTGCAGGCGTGAAGAATGCAGTTTTGCAGTTCTGCGCAGGTCACTTTTTCCTCGACGACCACCGCGAGATCGCGCTGCACGCTCTCGAATTTGGGCAGATCATGATAGGAAATGTCCCGCGCAAATTTTTTGGAGAGGACCGCATAATCCAGCTCGGCGAGGTAAACTTTCTTCTCCAATGCCAACCCGTTTGCGATTTCGGGGTGCAGCTCGCCCAATGCGCCCACTTCCTTTTCGCCTAATTTGACGACCGCCGTCACGCCGGGATGAAGATAGGAACGCTCCCCCTTCTCAAACGTCAGCTTGACGTCGAAGGCAAACGCCAACGCCTCGACCGCGCCCTTCAAGTCGAAGAAGTCCCCCTTGCCCCAAAGCCCGAGCACGAGATGTTTACGCTCTTCGGGCAGCGCTTTGAGGGGCAATTCTTCACACAGGTACACATTTGCAAGCTCGAATAGCCGCCCCTCGTAGTTTCCGCGGCGCACATTCCGCACGACGTTTTGCAGCATGGACGGAAGCAAAATCGTCCGCATGACGGACAGGTCCTCTCCGATCGGATTGAGAATTTTGATCGCCTTGCGCTCGGGTGCGTCCGCGGGAAGGCGCAGAAGGTCGAAATCCTTCGGAGAATAGAAGGAGTAGTTGCATGCCTCGAAGAATCCCTCCTTTTCAAGAGCGCGTTTTGCCTTGCGCTCCTGTTCCTGCGCGGGCGTCCTGCCGCCGTGCGTCACCGTGGCGTTTTCGAGGAAGGTGGGCGTGATATGGTCGTAACCGTACATTCTGATGACTTCCTCGGCGAGGTCGGGATAGCCGTCCACGTCCTCCCGCCAAAGGGGTACGGCCGCGGAAAATTCCGCACCCATGTCGTCAATTTCAAAGAAGAGCCGCTTCAAAATGCCGCTTATTTCCTCCTTGGGAACGTGAATGCCGAGAAGTTTGTCGATCGCTGCGTAGGAGGTGCGAATGACTTTTTCCTCTGCGGGAACGGAGAGCACGTCCGCGCCGTAGTCGGTAGGCGTGCCGCAACCGAGTTCCTGCATGAGGTGAAGGGCACGCGCCATGCCGAGCTCAGGCGTATAGAGCGGGTCCACCCCTTTTTCGAAGCGCGCGGAAGAATCGCTCCTCTGCCCCAAAGCGCGGGAAGTTTTCCGCACGCTGTCGCGCGCAAAGCTCGCCGCTTCGAAGAAAACTTCATACGTATCGTCTTTTATCTCGCTGTTGAGCCCTCCCATGATCCCCGCAAGGGCGACGGGACGCTCGCCGTCGCAGATGAGAAGGTTCTCGGGATGCAGAGCAAATTCCTTTTCGTCGAGGGTGACGATCTTCTCCCCCTCCTTTGCGCAGCGCACCACGATCTTGTCTCCGCGCAAAAATCTTCTGTCGAACGCATGCATGGGCTGCCCCATTTCGAGCAGAACGTAATTGGTAATATCGACGACGTTATTCACCGAGCGCAGCCCCATGAGCGCGAGACGGCGGCGCAGAAAACGGGGCGACTTGCCGATCTTAACGTCCTTGACGAAGTGCCCGACATAGCGCGGGCAGAGCTTGGGTTCTTTGATCTCTAAGGCGATTTTTACCTCCGTTTTTTCGCATACGTAGGAGGTTTCGGGCGTTTTGAGAGGCAATTTACAGACGGCGGCAACTTCGCGCGCGAGCCCGAAAATGCTCTGGCAGTCGGGACGGTTCGCCGTCACCGCGATGTCAAAGATATAGTCGTCGATTCCGACGATCGGGCGGATGTCCGCGCCGAGAGGGGTATCTTGATCGAGAATGAGAATGCCGTTGACCTCGGCTCCGTCATAAAAATCGTCGCTGATACCAAGTTCTTCGCCCGAGCAGAACATGCCCTCGGAGACGACTCCGCGGAGCTTGCCCGTCTTGATTTTTTGCACCCCGTCCTCGTGTTTTACGGTCGCGCCGTCGAGCGCGATGGGCACGATCGCTCCCTCAAAGACGTTCGTTGCGGCGGTGACGATCTGCTTTCCCCCCTTCTCGCCGCAGTCCACCGTGCAGACGGTGAGCCTGTCCGCGTCGGGATGTTTTTCGCATTTTTCGATCTTCCCCGTGTACACTCCCACAACGTCCTTGCCGAGGTAGGTGAGCTCCTCCACTTCGAAGCCGCAGGAGAAGAGTTTTGCTTGAAGCTCCTCTGCGGGCAGATCGACTTTGACATATTCCTTTAACCAACTGTAAGGCAATAACATAATAACTCCTTTTTTTCTATCGGATCATCGGATTTTTCGGGAACACCCCCTCTGCCGCCCATGGCGGTATCTCCCCCTCCAAGGGGGCGACAAGAGAAAATGCCTCAGTCCTTGAATTGTTCGAGGAAACGGACGTCGTTTTCCGTTAAAAGTTTGATGTTGTTGATCCCGTATTTGAGCATGGCGATGCGCTCGATCCCCATGCCGAAGGCAAAGCCCGAATATTCGTCGGGGTCGACACCGCAATTTTCGAGCACCCGTCTGTTGACCATGCCCGCGCCCAAAACTTCGATCCAGCCCGTTCCCTTGCACAGAGAACAGCCCTTCCCCCCGCAGGCGGCGCAGCTCACATCCACCTCGACGGACGGCTCCGTAAACGGGAAATAGCTCGGACGCAGCCGCGTTTTGCTCGTTTCGGAGAACATCTTCCTTGCAAATTCATCGAGCATGCCTTGCAGATCGCACAGGGTGATTCCCCTGTCCACGACAAGCCCTTCCATTTGATGGAACATGGGAGAATGGGTCGCGTCGTCGTCCGAGCGGAACACTCTGCCGGGTGAGAGAATTTTGATGGGCGGCTTCTTTTTTTCCATCACGCGGATCTGGCCCGCGCTCGTCTGCGTGCGCAGAAGAAATTCCTCCGTGAGATAGAACGTGTCCTGCATATCCCGCGCGGGATGATCGGCGGGGGTGTTGAGGGCGGTGAAGTTGTAGTAATCGTTCTCGATCTCGGGGCCTTCAAACACTTCAAAGCCCATGCCCGAAAAGAGGTCGATGAGCTGATCTTTCACCCGCGTGACGGGATGCAGCGCGCCGGCCTTGGTATGACGCCCCGGCATGGTGACGTCGATCTGCTCCTCCGCGAGCTTTGCTTCGAGCTCTTTGCGTTTGAGCTTTTCTTCAAGCGCGGCGAATTTTTCTTCGAGCGCCTCCCGCAGTGCATTCACCTTTTTGCCGAATGCGGGGCGCGCCTCGGCGGCGAGTTCCTTCATGCCTTTGAGGAGCGCGGTCACCTTGCCCGTTCGCCCCAAAAACTTCATTTTGACTTCATAGAGGGCGCGGCTGTCCTCCGCCGCCTCCGCTTCTCTTGTCGCCTCCTGCAATAAACCGAAATCTTCTTCCATTTTGAACCTCTTTTTTGATAAAAACGCCCTGTCAACCGAAAACGGTTGACAGGGCGTGACAAATCGACGCGGTACCACCTGTCTTTACGCGCAAAAGCGCGCCTCATTGCCCCTTGACGCGGGAAACGGCTCCTCTTGAAGTTCAGTTCGGAGAAGCGGCTCGCGGGGGAATACCACCGTCCCTTTCCTGAAAGACCTTTCAGCCGCGGGTCTTTCTCTCTGGGAAGAAAGCAATGGACAGCGTCTCTTCCGCTTCAAACGCCTTTGCGGATATTATAAGCGACTTCTTTTGCAAAGTCAAACGATTTTCGGCGATTACTTGCTCATTGCAAACGAATTGCCCTGATAACTCACCGAAATATGCTCGCCGTCGCAGGTCGTGATGAGATATTGCTCCTCCCCTTCGATGCGAAGATTCACCTTTGTCTTGTCCGTCTCGTCGATGTCCCATGTGCCCGTGAGGTCGAACTTGATCGCTCCGAAGATATCGGCGTGGAAGGTCATGTTCCCCTCTTTGGTCAGCGTGAGCGTCACGAGATCTTTGGTAAAGAGACCAAGTATGGAATTGCCCAACGCAAGCTCTACGGTGAGTCCGCCCACATTGACGGTCGCCGTATCGACATAGTATGTACCAGAATAAACTTCCATCCAGTTGGGTTCGGGCTCTTCCTGTTTCGGTTCTTCCTCGGGTTTGCACCCGCCGAACGCGAACAGGCAGCTCAGCAGAAGCGTCGCAAGTAAAATCTCGAAAATTTTTCTGTACTTATTCAAGACGGATCCTCCTCAAAAGCGCGGGATTTCCGCAGGCTCTGCCGCCGCCGAGAACAACGGACATTTGCGGATCGCCCGAGATATGCGCCTCCATTTGCAATTTTTCCGAGACATAGTCGGCAAGGCCGGCAAGCGCCGCCACCCCGCCCGAGAGATAGACTCCGTTTTTGCCCACCGCCGCGGAGACCTCCGCGGGCAGCTTCCTCAAAACAAGCTCCGCATATTCGAGGATCTTGTCGATATAAATGCGTACGGGGAACTCGATGTCCGACGACGAGACGGAAACAGACCGCGGTTTGCCCGTGGTGATGTCCCGTCCGTTGATGATCGTGGATTGGTTGTCGTCCTCGATGAGGCTTCCCACCATATTTTTGAGTTTTTCGCTCGTAAGCGATCCGATCTTCAAATTGAATTTATCGGCGATATGGTCAATGATATGAATGTCCATATTATTTCCGCCGACATTCATCGAGATGCCCGCGATGATCCCGTCGAGAGAGAACGTTGCGATAGAGGTGACGCCCGCGCCGATGTCGATGGAGAATACGGGGTTGCTCTCGCTCAAAGGCACATCCTGTCCGAGGGCGCTCAAAAAAGGCGCTTCGGCGAAGTCAACGCGGGAAATGCCCGCAGATTTCGCGACCCGATAGATTTTTTCGCGGGATTCCGCTTTGAATCCGCAGGGCACGCAAAAGAGCGCTTCTATGGAGAGCGCCCGTCCCGCCGCTTTTTTCAAAAAATAGCCGAGCAGCGCGGCCGCCAGCTTTTCGGAGACGATCTCCCCTTCGTACACAGGGAAGCAGACGTCCGTTTGGTCGGCGGTTTTGCCGAGCAGGCGCTTCGCGTCGTTGCCGTAGGCGCGGATCTCGCCCGTGTCCTTTTCCACGGTGATGCAGGTCGCCTCGGCAAGTACGATGCCGCTGCCGAGACGGTAAATTTTAGTGACCGACGTTCCGAAGTCGATTGCAAGTTTTAACATATGTGTACTTCCTTCAAAAATGCGCTTACGGTCTCCATGGGGAGCCCGATCACGTTGGTATAACTGCCCTGAAAACGCTCGGCAAGCGCGCCGTCCTGTATGCCGTACGCCCCCGCCTTGTCGAGCGGAGATCCGCTCGCGATATAATCTTTGATAAATTCCTCGCTCAGAGGGAAGAACGCGACCTTCGTTTCCACGACCTCTGTAAGCTCGGTTCCCTGCCCTACGAGACAGACCCCCGTAAACACAGAATGCGTTCTGCCGCTCAACAGGCGGAGCATCCGCTTTGCATCCTCCGCGTCCTTGGGCTTTCCCAAGATTTCTCCGTCCAGACAGACGACGGTGTCCGCGCCGAGCACATATGCCCCGGGGAACCGCTCCGCGACCTCCTTTGCCTTTCCTTCCGCAAAAGCGCGCACGGTATCCTCCGCGGAAAGCCCCGCTGCATTCTCTTCAAACCGGGAGGGGATCACCTCGAACGGGACCCCGAGCTCTGCAAGCAGTTCCCGTCTGCGCGGAGAATTGCTGGCCAAAATCAACCGCATCACAGAATTTCCAAATTCTTCTTAAAGGTCCTCTTGAACTCGGCGTTCGCTTTGGCCGCCTGCGCAAGTTCCAGAGAGGCGTCGCCCGCAAGTTCCGTCTTCATGATGACGGAATCGCCCAACACGTCGCAGTTGACCCCCGTCACCATGCCCAATCCGCTCCTGTCCAAGCTCTCGGCAATGCGAAGCAGCACGCCGAGCTTCCGCACGATGTCCACATCCTCATCGGAAACAATGTCTTTATAACGCGCCCAATCGGAGGGGAGCAGATCCTCCTTGCGATGGCAGCCCGCCACGAACGCCGCAAGGACAATTTCCCTGTGCGTGACGCCGTAAATGGCGGAATTTAAGATCATATAGCGGCTGTGCTTCTGATTGTTATAGTAGCGTACGCACAGCCCGCAGTCATGCAGGCTCGCTGCGACTTTGAGCACTTTGAGATAGACGCGCGGGAACTTGTGCAGCACGCGCAACTGCTTGAAGAGCTGGATGGCAAGATGGACCACATGCTCCACATGCTTCTCATCGCAATGGTAATACTTGACAAGCGTGTTGAGGGAGTAGCTGAGCACATCGGAAAGGGGCCGCTCCTCCGTCATGGGAACTGCCTGGTTGAACATGATCCCCTCGCGCAGGCCGCAGCCGCTGATTTGGAAAGACTCGATGTGCAGATAATCGGTAAAAGCCTTGATGATGGCGAGCGCAGCGGGCATGATGTCCGCGCGCGCGGGAGAAAGACCGCGGATCCGCTTGCGTTTCTCCACGTCCAAAACGCGTACCATCTCATAAACGGAACGGAAATCTTCCACCGCAAAGGTATAGTTATGCACGATGTTCAGGGGATATTTGCGCACCATGCGGTTCATCTTGTAGAGATTGCGGAAAGAACCGCCCACGCCGATCATCTGCACGTCGGGGTCCACCTCCGAAAGCCACTCGATCTTTTTGAATTGCTCGGTAAAAAACTCCTCGATCTTGGCGGTCTGCTCCTCGGGAGGAACGCCCTCCTCGGAGAAGAGGTCGGTGAGCGTCACCGCTCCGAAGGGCAGTGTGATATATTGCAGAATGCAACGGCGGTTATAATAGACGATCTTGGAACTGCCTCCGCCGATCTCCAAAATAATGCCCTTGGGGACGTCCATGGAATTGATGACGCCGCGGTAGACGAGCGTGGCCTCCTCCTCTTCGGAGAGGACGGTCATTCTCAGCCCGCAAGTTGCCTGGATCTCATCAAGGAAGGACCGCTGGTTTTTTGCACGGCGGACCGCCGCCGTCGCAACGGCAATGATGCGCTCCACGCCCGACGCCTCGCAAAGACGTTTGAACATTTTTAATGTTTTGATGGTCTCCGCCACGCGTTGCGGCTTCAAAAAGCCGTCCCGGTCCATATCCTGACCCAGACGGACGCTCTCTTTGAGCTCGTCCTCAACCATGAAATATCCCTCTGCGAAGAGATTCACGATCACAAGACGCGCGGAATTGGAACCCAGATCAATGATGCCTATCTTAGACATTTTTTCGTCCTCAAACTTACTCAATGAATTTTTAGGACCCGTTTTAAGAGCAATAATGCATTATGCCCATAATACTCTATGCTATTATTTTAACACAGGCAAGGGGGTTTGTCCATACCCTTTTTGAAAATTTTTTCCGTTTTTATCAACTTTTTTCCGCTTGTTTTCCTCTCCCCGCAGCGCTGCCGAAAACGGAAATGCGGAAAGCAGAAGCAGAAAGAGCCCGAACCCTTTTCTGAGGAGGTTTGCGGGCAGAAATACGGCGCATACGGCGCCCAACGCCGAAAATAAGAGCGCGGGCAAAATCAGCTGCCATAGCCCCTCCTTCTCCAACAGCCCGTTCCCGGCGTGCACGGAGAGGGCAAGAAGAGACATCGGCAAGAAGGAAAGGAGATTCACTCCCTGGGCCACTCCCTGCGGCAAACCGAGCACAAGGGTGAGAAGCGGGATGAGCAAGGTGCCCCCGCCCATTCCCATGCCGCCGAGTACTCCGCCGGCGATCCCGCTGAGAAAAAACAAATAAAAGGACATTAAACGAGCATCCTCCAACCCGCGACCAACATCAGCAGCCCAAACATAAAGGTAACCGCGCGCACGGGGAGAACGTTCAGCAGCTTCGCGCCGAGATAGCCGCCCACAGCCACGCCGAGCGCAACGGGCACAAGCGCCGGAAAAGGGGTGTAGCCGCAGAAGAGATAGATGATCCCGCTCACCGCCGAAGCGGGCAGGATGACCGAAATGGCCGTGGCATGCGCCTTGCGCGCCGGAAGTCCGCCTGCCGTCAGAAGAGGCACGGCGAGCATTCCGCCCCCGCCGCCAAGCAGTCCGTTTGCGGCGCCGATCAGCGCTCCCCCGAAAACCCGCATCCCGATATTTGCCCGTTTCATGTCCCCTCCGATCTCCTCAACAACATTTAGAATGCGACATTTCAAAATTTTTTCTCATTTTTTTCTGCGTTTGCCCGCGTAATTGCTTGCGTTGCGAGAGGATTTAGGCTAAAATAGAGACATATTGCTAAGAAATAGATTGCGGGCGCGTGCGCGACTTATTTTTTGCTTTGCGCCCAAAAAAACAAAAGGTGTTATATGGCAAAAATCTTTGAAAACGGAAAATGGAAAAAAAGGACGCTGACGGCGCTTTCCCTTGCGCTCGCCACAACGCTCTCGTTTGGGATCTTTTCGGCATGCGCCACGAATCCCGATGACGGCGATGACGACACGGAGAGCAAGGTCGCCCCTACCGACACGCAGATCATTAAAAACGGCAATTTCGAATTTTATTCGGACAAGCTCGTAGATCCCGACGACAACGGCAAACCGCTCGACAAGCACAACATCATCTCCACGCCCGACAGCTGGTCGTTTACCTCCGGATCCCCTTCTTCGAATACACAGTCCGGCGTGATCGACACCAAGGATTGGGATTACTTCACCAAGACGGGCGGCTATTCCTTTAAGACTTTCACCAAAGGCGAGGGCGACGACGCCAAAGAAGTGACGACCTTCGAAACGATTGCGGAGGCCTATGCGAATTGGGAGAATGCCAACGTCTCCGCATACGACCGCTTGAAGTTCCTCGATCTCTTCGACGATGAGATCGACGACCTTTCCGCTTCCTCCGCCGAGGCGAAGATGTTCAAAAAGTACAGCTACTCCATCGACTTCGAGGACGTGGAAAAACTCAACGAAGAAGTGAAACTCGGCACGAGCGGCAATCTCTTCGAATTGCATGAGGGCGCCACCAACGACGATGCAAACAACACGAGCGTGCTCATGATCCACAACCAGCGCACCGCCGATGACGGCGTACGCGGCACGGCGCAGTACTATACGTCGAGCACCACCGTCACCCTCTCCGCAGGCACCGCGGCAGAGGTGTCCGTATGGGTGCGCACCGATGCGCTCTACCATTATAAAGATACCGAACTGACTCAGCGCGGCGGCGCCTACATCGGCGTTACCAACACCGTGGGCGGCACGACGCTCGACCAGATGCAGATTTATAACATCCACACCGACGGGCAGTGGCAGAAGTACACCCTCTATGTGCGCGCAAGCAATTTTGCCACCAGCACTTTCCGCATTGTGCTCGGCCTCGGGCAGGGCTCTTCCGACGATAAGTATTTCGCCGTGGACGGCTATGCTTTCTTCGACGACGTAACCTGCAAACTCATCTCCCACGACGCCTATGACAAGGCGATCCGCAACGACGACGGCGAGGGCGACCTCAAAGAGGGCGTGAAGGAATGCACCGTCAATTCTCTTAAAGCGGAAAAGCAGTTCGATTCCGACATTTATCCCTATGGCAGCTTCAAGACCTTTGCGCTTGATTTGTATGCCGTCTCCAAGGACAACGAGGCGGACGTTGCGGAACTTCTCGAAAACTCCTCCGTCGATCTTACGGCGGAAACCTCGGGCAGCAACACCTATACCTCGGAAAAAATCGATCCCTCGCTCGGAAAGATCACGGACAATGTTGCGGAGCTTACCACCTTCGGCGGGATCAAGAACTCCTCCAACAAATATCTCAAAAATATCTATACCAACGACTTCGAGAACAAGTTCCCCTTCGGCGGAGACGACAGCCGCGTTCTCATGCTCATGTCCGCAAACGGCGCGGCGTACACCGCAAAACTGCAAAAGAACGAGAGCAGCGAGAACAGCCTCTTTACCCTCGCTCCCGACAGCCGTCTGCTCATCTCCTTCTTTATAAAGACGAGCAAGATCCAGAGCGGACTTTCGGGCGCAGGCGCGGCCGTTGTTGACGGGGAGAACAAAACCTATATTACCCCCTTCGACTCCACCACCCTTGCGGCAGTGGACATCGACTCCAAGAGCGACGACGAGAGTCTCAAAGATATTTATAAGGGCTGGACGCAGTGCTTCTTCTTCATTGAAAACGACACCGAGACCGAGAAAACTTTCAGCCTCGAACTCACTTACGGTCCTACCACGATCGTCGGAACGAACCGGTTCAGCTACGGCGAAGGTTATGCCGCATTCACCGGCTTCGAAGTAAGACCCCTCACCAAGACCGAATACGGCTATGCCTCCACGGGCGACCGCGCGAAAAAAGTTTCCCTCACGGGCGAAGTGGAGGAGACCCGCAAGTTCGACTCCGTTTCCGCAACCGCGGAGGAGGACCTCAAAGTCGGTCCCGCGCTTCCCGCAAACTTCCGCGGCGTACTCGGCGGCAGCGACTTTGTCCAGCAGAACGAACAGTCCGTTCCCAATGTGAAGCCGGAAAAGGTTTATGCAGGGCTTTTGAGCTCCAAGTATGCCGAAAATTACTTCAAAGGCAGCGAGGAATGGAAAACCACGCTGGAAGCGACAACCGGCGGAGCTGCGACCTATGACGAGTGGTGGACGAAACTCTTCGGCAGTTCCCGCCAGCCTCTCGTGATCGTCAACGGCGAGTCTGCGGCTTTCGGCTACTATGCAGAGTCTGAGACCGTTTCTACCTCCTCTTACCGCAGGATCTCCATGCGCATCAAGGCTTCCGAGGGCGCAAAGGTCAACCTCTACCTCATTGACAGCACGGCAGAAAAGACAGGTACCCTGCTCTCCCCCGACCTTCCCAAGTACACCTATTGGTATGACGACGAAGGCAACATTGTCAACGAGGACGGAGATATTCTCTATCGGCTGCAATCCAACGGTCTGTACCAAAAGGCGGAGGACGACGGCAAACTTTATGCCAATCTCTCCAATTTCGACACGGATGACGACGGCAATCTTATCACAAAGGACGGAACGATCGCTTATTTCTACAACGCCGTTGACAAGCAGTTCTACGCCTATCGCGACGAGGATGCCAAGACAGGCAACTACACCTATCGGACTGCGGTCACCAACCTCCCCGCCGAGGATCTCCATTATGATTATTCCAACGCGAGCAAGATCCCCGAGGCGCACATTGAAGTCACCGGTACGGGCGAATGGACGACCGTAAACTTCTATCTCCACACGGGAAATACGGAAAAGACCTACCGCCTCGAAGTTTGGAGCGGCAGCCGCGACGGCAAGACAAAGAACGATGCGGGCAGCTATGTGTTCTTCGACAACTACTCCTCCGCAGACGCTTCCTCCAACTTTACGACCCTTCGCGACGAAGCGGTGCAGGCGATCAAAGACAAGCTCAACGAGAACAAGGAGATGGGAAGCAAGGACTATCTCGGACGGAACGATCCCCTTCCCGAAGAATACGCAGGCTACTATACCTTCACCTTCTTTGATTCCGCCGACTACCTCCGCTACGACGAGACGACGGATGAGGACGGGCTGGGCGATCCTTACTACTCCTATCTGCAATCCTCCAACGAGGAACAGCTTGTATGGCTCCGCTATCACGAAGAGGCGCAGAAAGGCCAATCCGCACGCGATTCCTTCTATCTCGACTATTCTGCTTCCGACGTCACCGTGGAGCGCGAATATCCCGCGCAGGACGGTACCGACACCGACACCGATCATACGCATGACACGGGCGATGAATCCATGAACATTTGGCTTCTCATCGCGTCGGGCAGCCTTGCGGTCGTGCTGTTGTTTGCGATCGGCGCTGTGATCGTACGCCGCATCCTCAAAAACAGGAACAAGCGCACCAAGATCAAGGCGCAAAAAGATAAGCGCATCAAGCCTTCCAAGACGCCGCCCACATCCGAAGGAGAAGCATAAGGAAGCATTTCTTGAAAAAAATATGCGCATATATAAAAACCCCGACAAAAAATGTCGGGGTTTTTGTTGCAAAATTTTCTTTTTTGTGCTATACTGATATCAGAAAACAAAATTGTGCCACCGGGTACGGAGAATGCAAAAGCATTCCGATTTGCGTTGACAGGTCTTTGGCTTCGGCCTCAGGTAAACGCAGAGCGGGATGCTTTTTCGCAAAGGAGGGTCGAAGATGAACGGCATAAAAACTTTTTTCCGCGAAGTGCGGCCGATCGAATATCTCCTCTTTGCGTGCTCGGTCGCGGCGATCGTGCTCTCGTTTTTACTTACGCACAATACCGACTATCTTCAACTGACGGCATCCCTCATCGGCGCGGTCTCCCTCATTCTGATCGCCAAGGGGAATGTGGCCGGGCAGATCCTCAGCGTCATCTTTGCGCTCTTTTACGGGGTGATCTCCTACTTTTGCGGGTACTATGGAGAGATCATCACCTACCTCGGGATGTCGGCTCCCATTGCCGTGCTCGCTGTCATCTCGTGGCTGAAAAATCCCTTCAAAGGGAAACGGAGCGAGGTGGAGGTCAATCACCTGAAATTGAGAGAATATCCCATCATCTTCGCGATCTCCGTCTGCGTCTCCGTCGCATTCTATTTTATTCTGCGCGCGCTCGATACGCCCAATCTTTGGTGGAGCACCGTCTCCGTGCTCACGAGCTGCGCGGCCATGCTGCTGAGCGTGCGGAGAAGTCCCCTCTACGCCTTTGCCTATTGCATCAACGACATCGTGCTCATCGTACTTTGGGCCTTGATGTCGGCGGAAAGCAGCACCTATCTCGCCATGGTCGTCTGTTTTTCGGTCTTTCTCGTGAACGACATTTACGGTCTCATCAACTGGGTGCGCCTGCTTCGCAAACAGCAAGCGCTCCGCGAAGAACAAACAATATAAATAAGGAAGATCAAAGAAGTGCGCCGCGGCAAAAGCCGCGGTGCACTTCTTTGAAACGCAGCGTTTTTACTTCACCTTTCTCAGTCCCTTGGGCAGATGGTTTTTGACCGTTCCGCCCACGCATTTGCCGAGGCCCAGCGGAAATTTTTCCACACAGACGGTGCACCAACCGTTCGGAAGGTCGGCCGTAAGGGTCTCGCCGCGGAGATAGCGCTCGCTCTCCGCGCGCGTGAGGAAAACTTTCCGTTTTGCCCAATCGCCGAACGCCATGGCGAGCGCATGGGCGGGTTTGAAAATTTTTCCGTCAAATTCCCCCAGCTCCACGCCGAGGCGCAACAGGCTCAGGCCCGAAAGATCGGGCATCCCCGCGGGCACGAGGTACATCCGTCCGTCTCCGAGGGTATGGACGAGACCCGTTAAAGGCTCTCCGAAAAAGTCCGCTTCGAATGTACGGAAGGCGCGCTCTGCCGCGCTGTTTTTGCAAATGGGGTAAGGTTTTACGGCAGAACGGTGGCGGACCCCCTCCCCTCCCCCTGACGCAGGGGGAGGGCAAAAAATAAACTCTTTTTTCTCCAAAAGCGCGCAGAAGTGGCCCTCGCCGCGGCAAATGTGGGGATAGAGCTTGTGCGCTTTGACGAGCGAGAACTCGGAATGGCGTTTCAAAAATTCTTCGATCTGCCACTCGTCCTCTTCCTCCGCAAAGGTGCAGGTGGAATAGAGGAGGTGCCCGCCGGCCGCCGTCATCTCTGCGGCGCAGTCTAAAATGGCTCTCTGCCGCGCGGCGCACATCGCGACGTTTGCCTCGCTCCACTCGGGGACGGCATTGGGTTCCTTCTTGAACATCCCCTCGCCCGAGCAGGGCGCGTCAACCAAAATCAGATCGAAAAACGCGGGAAAACGCGTGGTAAGGCTCTCGGGAGACGCGCTCGTTACGGCGCAGTTTGCGATGCCCATGCGCTCGGCATTCTGCAACAAGATCTTCGCCCGCGCGAAGTTGATCTCGTTTGCGATGAGGATCCCCTCGCCCTTCATCTGCGCCGCGATTTGCGTCGTCTTGCCGCCCGGCGCGGCGCAAAGATCGAGCACCCGCATTTTGGAACAACCCGCCGACAGTTTCCCCACCGCCATGGCGGACGGCTCCTGCAAATAGTACAGCCCCGCGAAGTGATAGGGATCCGCGCCCGTTTTTTCCTCGGAGAGATAGAAGGCGTTCTTCTCCCACGGCACGCGTTCGCCGAGCGGGAATGGCGCGCGCGCCGCAAATTCCTCCGCGGAAAGTTTCAGTGTATTGACCCGAAGTCCCCTTTCGGGCGGTTTTTCGTAAGACGCCAAAAAGGCGGGGAGATCGACCCCCTGCCTTTCTTTCATCCTTCTTAAAAATTCTTCGGGTAAATTCTGCATCTTGCGTTACTAAACCGTTTCGAGCGCGGATTCCAACTGTTCGAGCGGGATGAAAGCCGCTCCCGCCGTAATGGCATTCTGGCAGCGCGCTCCCCCCTCGCCGCGGGCGATGTAAACGTTGCATTCGGTGGGGTGGGAAGTGTACTGCCCGCCCGAATTGAAAATGGCTTCCACGAGTTTGCGGGAAACGGGCACGTCGTCCTCGATGTCCCGCGAGAAACAGAAAATTTTGCCTTCGAGCGAGCCGCCCTTCTTGCGGCGGTGCATATGTTTATTCACATAGCGGTAAAATTCCTCGTGCGCTTTGATGTGCTTTTCGCGCTCCTCTTCCCGCTCTGCATAGTAGGCTCTCAGTCCCTCGGAAGAGAGCGCCGTGATTTTATAGCCCGATATTTTGCCCGCGCGCAC
Source organism: uncultured Clostridia bacterium (assembly GCA_947632505.1). GTDB lineage: Bacteria > Bacillota > Clostridia > Christensenellales > Borkfalkiaceae > Gallimonas. Next base: position 29,909 of record CANRPN010000002.1, read on the forward strand.
GCCGTATTTCTCCGCCAACCCCTTTACATCCGCGCCTTCGCGGGCGCACAGACGCTCGCAGACCCGCATGGTGGCATAGGCGTCGTCCACGGCGCGGTGCGGGGTGAACTCCACACCCAGCTCCTCGGCCATTGTCTGCAAACCGTATTGCCGCGTAAATTCCTTCTGCGCATTCATATAAAAGAACTGCGTGTCGTGGAAAGAAAAACGAAACGACGGGAGCTTATAGCGTTTGGTCTCCAAATTGAGGTAGTTGACGTCGTTGATCGTGGCGTGGCCGCAGACGACGCTGTCCTTGTCTTCGAGCAGCGCCTTGATGCGGGGATATTCCGTGGGAAAAGTGGGATATTTCTTGAAATCCTCGTACTCATAGGGAAGCACAAGGCCCTCCCCGCCCTTGCGGTCAGTGAGGTGGAATTTCCCGCGCGGATTGAGGAGGATATCCTCCCGCGCGAGCACTTGAAAATTTTCATCCGTAACGACGTATCCGAACGCGCACATTTTGGCAACGTTTTTATACACGCACGCACATTCAATGTCAAAAAATAGATACTTCATGAAATTTTATTTGACGCTGATCTCTTTGGTGCCGCCCATGTAAGGCCAGAGCACTTCGGGGATTCCGACACTGCCGTCCGCGCGGAGATGATTTTCGAGGAAAGCGATGAGCATTCTCGGCGGCGCAACGACCGTGTTGTTGAGGGTATGTGCAAACTCGCTCCCCTTCTCCGTCTTGTAGCGGATCCCAAGCCGCCGCGCCTGCGCGTCCGTCAGGTTGGAGCAAGAGCCCACTTCGAAATACTTCTTCTGGCGGGGGGACCACGCCTCCACGTCGCAGCTGCGGAATTTGAGGTCGGCGAGGTCGCCCGAGCAGCATTCGAGCTGGCGGACGGGGATCCCCATGGAGACGAACAGCTCCACCGTGTAGTTCCACATCTTCTCGTACCACATGCAGCTGTCCTCGGGCTTGCAGATGACGATCATCTCCTGCTTTTCGAATTGATGGATGCGGTAGATGCCCCGCTCTTCGATCCCGTGCGCGCCCTTCTCCTTGCGGAAACAGGGAGAATAGCTCGTGAGCGTAAGGGGCAGTTTGCTCTCGTCGATCGTCTGCCCCATAAAGCGGCCGATCATGGAGTGCTCGCTCGTGCCGATGAGGTAGAGGTCCTCTCCCTCGATCTTGTACATCATGCCGTCCATTTCCTCGAAACTCATCACGCCCGTGACGACGGAGGAACGGATCATGAAGGGCGGAATGCAATAGGTGAAGCCCTTGCCGATCATAAAGTCGCGCGCATAGCTCAAAATGGCGGAGTGCAGGCGGGCGACGTCCCCCGTGAGATAGTAAAAGCCCTGTCCGCTCGTGCGGCGCGCGCTGTCGATGTCGATCCCGTCGAGCTTTTCCAAAATGTCGAGATGATAGGGCACCTCGAAATCGGGAACCTTGGGCTCCAAAAAGCGCTTGCGTTCCACGTTTTCCGAATCGTCTTTGCCGATGGGGGTGTCGGGCGAGATGATGTTGGGAATGCTCATCATCACCTTTTTGAGCTGTTCCGAGACTTCGGGCTCCTCCTTTTCGATCTCCGCGAGGCGGGCGGCGTTTGCGCTCACCTGCGCCTTAACTTTTTCCGCTTCCTCGGTCTTTTTCTCCCGCATGAGCTGCCCGATCTGCTTACTCAGCATGTTTCGGGAAGCGCGCAGAAGGTCCCCCTCCTGTTGAAGAGCTCTTTTTTTCGCGTCGAGGGCGATCGCCTCGTCCACCAAGGGCAATTTTCTGTCCTGAAATTTCTTTTTGATGTTTTCCCGCACCAAATCGGGGTCGTTGCGAATGAGACTGATGTCAATCATAGAATACCTCTTATAATTCCAAATTTCATTATACATCATTTTTCTTTTGATTGCAAGGAAATTCAACCATTTCCTAACGATTGACATTCCCCGCGCGCGCATGTATAATAGAAAGGAAGATACAATTCCTATTTTCGGAGGAGGCGATCTATGCAGACGCCGAATGATGAGAAAAAAAACAAGACGTCCGATCTGCGGGAAGAGAACACCGCGGCTGCCCAAACGGCCGCGCCCTCCGTGCCCGCATCTTCGTCCCGTTCCTTTTTCGCGCGCATTCTCGACCGGAACGGTTCGGAGGACACCCGCTCGCGCAGAGAGCACCGCAAACTCATGCGCAAATACCGCCGCACCAAAAATGCCCCGACGGATGCAGATGTCGAGCGGTTTAACCCTTCCACCGACAAGGGGCTCTCGGAAGAACAGGTCAAAACGCGCAACAGCCAATTCCTGTTCAACGACGTCAACAAGAAGTATTCGAAATCTTATGCGGCGATCTTGATCGGGAATCTGTGCACGGTGTTCAACTTCCTGTGTGTCGCCGTGGCCGTCGCGCTCGCCATTGCGGACGCGGACATCACGCAGTATCTCTTCGTCGTGATCTTCACGGCGAATCTCGTGATCGGCATTGTTCAGGAGATCATCGCAAAACGTCAGATCGACAAGCTGGCCGTGCTCATCTCCGCCACGGCAAAGGTCATCCGCGGGGGGATCAAAAAGGAGATCCCCATCAAGGAGATCGTGCTCGACGATGTCCTTTTCCTGGAACTCGGACAACAGGTCCCCGCCGACTGCATTCTCTTGGAGGGCAACGTGGAGCTCAATGAGAGCCTCCTCACCGGGGAATCCGCCGCCGTCAAAAAACAGCCGGGCGATACCCTCTATGCCGGCTCTTTCGTTTCCAGCGGGAGCTGCTGCGTCCGCGCCGACAAGGTGGGCAAAAGCACCTACCTCAACCAGCTCACCTCCCGCGCGAAGAAGTACAAGCGGCCGAAGTCGGAGATCATGAACTCCATACGCCTCTTCATCCGCGTGATCGGTCTGCTCATTCCCGCCGTCTCGGCACTCATCCTGTGGACGAGTCTGAAAAGTTACGGCGTGCCCTACTCCGACCTCGATTGGGAAAAGATCGCCCAATCCATCCAATACACGGGGGCCGTCATCATCGGCATGATCCCCTCGGGGCTCCTCCTCCTTACCTCCCTCGCGATGGCCGTGGGCGCCTGGCGGCTCGCCAAAAAACAGACCCTCGTGCAGGACATGAACTCCCTCGAAATGCTTGCCCGCGTGAATGTGCTTTGCCTCGACAAGACGGGAACCATCACCGACGGCAGAATGACGGTGAGCGACTGCATGATCATCGCGAACGACACCGGGCATTCGGTGGAGGAGATCATGGGGAGCATGCTCACCGCGCTCGACGACAACAACCAAACCTCCATCGCGTTGCAAGAGCGCTTCGGGCATGCGACCTCCATGCAGGCGACCGCGGTCCTCGCCTTTTCCAGCAAGCGCAAACTCTCGGCCGTATCTTTCGGCGAGGAAGGGACCTTTGCCTTCGGCGCCCCCGAGTTTGTGCTGCGCCCCATGCCCCCGCGCATTGACCGCATCGTCAAACAATATGCGCAAATGGGGATGCGCGTCCTTGTGCTTGCTTCCGCACAGGGACAGATCGAAGGAGACCGCCTCCCCAATCCTTTCCGTCCCATTGCCCTCATTACCCTTGCCGACAACGTCCGCCCCGAAGCGGTGGAAACGATCAAGTCCTTCCGCGAAAACGAGGTGGACATTCGCATTATCTCGGGCGACAACCCCGTCACCGTCTCCGAAGTGGCGCGCCGCGTGGGCGTTGCCAACGCCAACAAATACATCTCCCTCGACGGCCTCACCGACATCGAAGTGGAAAACGTCGCAAACGATTACACCGTGTTCGGACGGGTGACCCCCGAACAGAAGGCGATTTTGGTGCGCACGATCAAGCGGGCTGGTAACACGGTGGCCATGACGGGCGACGGCGTAAACGACATTCTGGCCTTGAAAGAAGCAGACTGCGCCATTTCGGTCGCCTCGGGCAGCGAGGCTGCACGAAACGTCTCTCACCTCGTGCTCATGAACAACAACTTCATGAATCTCAACGCGGTCGTCAACGAGGGCAGACGGGTCATCAACAACATCAAAAACAGTGCTTCCCTCTATATCATGAAGACGCTCTTCATCACGTTGCTTGCCGTGATCTGTGTGCTCATGCGGGAACAGTACTTCTTTAAGACGAACAACCTCATCCTGTTTGAATTTTTTGTTGCGGCCTTCCCCTCGTTCATCATTTCGCTGCAACCGAATAACAGCCGTGTGAAAGGAAAATTCATCCTGTACGTGCTCTCGCGAAGTATTCCCGGAGCGATCACGCTCATTCTGTGCGTGCTGGCCGTCTATTTCGGGCGTCAATTCATTCCCGGCTACGGGTTCGGGACGAATTTCTCTCCCCTGCTCATTTTAGCCGTCACCTTCGGCGGGATCGTGATGCTCTACCGCGTGTTGCAGCCGCTCAACCTCCTGCGTTCCATTCTCTACGGCGGCTGCCTTACGGTGTGCATCGTCGCGCTGTCCGTACCGACGCTCGCGAACTTCGTGTACCCCGGTTGGGAGGACGACGTGGTGTTTACCCTGCCGCAAATTTTGTATATGCTCGTCATCATTTTGGCGGCATTCCCCGTCTCGGGCTGGCTGACGAAGGCCTGCGACCTGCTCAATACCGACTGAAAAATATTTCGCGCGCCTCGGGCGCGCCGACCTTAAAACCATGTCTATCTTTTTATTGATTGTGGCGGGACTTCTCCCTGTGCTCGCCTGCTTGGGATTTTATTTTCTGGAAAAGAAAACTCCCTTCGCAAAACTCAATTATTGGGGAAAACAGGCGATCATCGGTGTCGTATTCGGCGGGCTCGCGGTCCTTGCGACCGAAGTGTTCAGCACCGATATCGGCGGCGCGATGATCAATGTGCGCGACGCGGCTCCGCTCACGGCGGGGCTCCTTTTGGGCGGACCTGCGGGCATAATTGCCGGGCTCATCGGCGGTGTGGAACGGGCGCTTTGCGTTCTTTGGGGCGGCGGCACCTACACCGTAATCGCCTGCTCCGTCTCCACCGCATTGGCCGGTGTATTCGGTTTTCTGTGCCGCAAGTTCCTGTTCGGAGATAAAAAGCCCTCGTGGTTCTATGCGCTTCTCATCTCCCTGACGATGGAAGTTTTACATATGCTCCTCATTTTCCTCACGAACATGACGGACATCCAGGTGGCCTTTACCTTCGTCGAAAAGGCGTCGCTCCCGATGATCATCTCCAACACGGTATCGGTGACGGTCGCCGCGATCGTCCTTTCGCTGTTCGAGCGGGAAAAGCTCTTCCCCACGGGGAAGAGAACGATCGCGCAGATCTTCCAAACCTTGCTCTTCCTCTGCGTCGCCGTCGCGTTTGCGGCCACGAGCATCTTTACCTATTTCTTACAGAATAACATCGTCCGCTCGGACACGAAGAGCTTGCTTGCGCAGACCACCTTCGACGTGACCGAAGATATTCGGGACGCTTCCGACCTCAAACTGCTCGAAAACGTGCGCGGCGCGGCCAAGGAACTCGAAAATGCGGGCGGGAATGTCGATCTTTCCCTGTTGAGCGCATACGGCGACGAGATCAACGTCGTAGACGACAACGGGATCATTACTCATTCGACCTCCCCCGAAAATGCCGGCTTCGACATGAAAAGCGGCGAACAAACGCAGGAATTTCTCGACATGCTGGCCGAGAAGGACGAGTATGTGCAATCCTACCGGCCGCGGACGAAGGACGGAGTGTATTTCAAATACGCCGCCAAAAAACTCAAAACGGGCGGATTCGTGGAGATCGGCCTCAATTCGGCAAGTTACTATCAAACGCTCGAAGAGCGCGTGAAGATCGCCGCCGAGAACAGACATCTCGGTCGGAGCGGCTTTGTGCTCATTCTCGACAACGATTTCAACATCGTCAGCGCGCCCGCCGACCACAGCGGCGACGCTTTTCCCAACCGCGGCGGTGAAGGCTTCGATTTCGCACCGAATGAAGTCTTTCTCGCAGATGTTTCGGGTGTGAAGAGTTTTTGCCAATACGGCTACACCGAGGGCTACTACATCGTCGCGATCTATCCCGAGAGCGACGCCATGTTCCCCCGCGATATTTCGGTGTATGTGCTCATCTTTGTGGAGATCATCGTCTTTTCCGCCCTCTTTATCATTCTCTATCTTCTCATCAAAAAGCGGATCGTGGGCAACATCGAAAAAGTGAATGACTCTCTCGCACAGATCACGGACGGCAATCTCGACGTCGTGGTGGACGTGCGCGACGGCTTGGAGTTTTCCTCTCTTTCGGACGACATCAACGCCACCGTTACGACGTTGAAACATTACATTGAAGCCGAGGCGCAACGGATCGACAAAGAACTCGAATTTGCACATCGCATCCAGCTCTCCGCCCTCCCCTCGGTGTTCCCGCCCTATCCCGACCATAAGGAGTTTGACATCTTTGCCTCCATGGACGCAGCAAAGGAGGTCGGCGGCGACTTTTACGATTTCTATTTTGCGGGACCGAATAAATTCGTGTTTATGATCGCCGACGTTTCGGGAAAGGGCATTCCCGCCGCCATGTTCATGATGACGGCAAAAACCCATCTGCGCAACATGACGGAGACGGGAATGGACATCGCCGAAGTGTTCACCGAAGTCAATCGCAGGCTCTGCGAAAACAATGCGGCAGACATGTTCGTCACTGCATGGATGGGCGCTATCGACCTCGCAACGGGAAGGCTTACCTTTGTCAACGCGGGACACAATCCTCCGCTCATCCGTCGTAAAGACGGAAAATTCGAATATCTGCGGACCAAAGTCAATTTCATTCTTGCGGGGATGGATATGACACACTACAACAAACAGGAGCTGCAACTTCTTCCCGGCGATGAGATTTTCCTCTACACCGACGGCGTGACGGAGGCGACCGATCCCAACGTCGCACTGTTCGGCGAGGAGCGTTTACAGAACTGTCTGAACCAAGCGAATGCCTCCGACCCGACCGCCCTATGCAAGGCCGTAAAACAAGCCGTGGACACCTTTGCGGACAGCGCCCCGCAATTCGATGACATCACCATGGTCGCGGTACGGTTCAACTGCAAGAGCGAATAACGCACAAAATAAAAGAGGGAGGCGTTGCCTCCCTCTTTTATTTTGTGCGGAAGATAGACTGCGGCGCTTCGGCGGCGATCATATCCGCTTTCCCCTGCAACTGCGCCTACATGAGTAACAATAATATCCGCCGCCCGAAAGGTCAATCCCCAAATTGTCCCCTCTGAGACAAAATTCACATACAAGATTCGGGGCGAACTGTTCCGTCCCGCCGCCTACCGCGTCAAGTTCGTCGTCGGAGAGCTCGCACGACCCATGCCAGCGTTCGAAATAAATTTGCGCGTCCTCTGCGGAGAGTTCGATCCTACCCTGCCGCGCAAGCGCAACCAGCTCCTCCGCCGTGTTCGCTTTTTTTGCCAGCTCGATCAAATCAAACGGTTTCATATTCCCAACCTTCTTCTTTTCTTGATAATCGTTTGCTTTTCTAAAAAAAGCATGCTATAATTTACTCACAAAATTCATGCACACAAAGCGATGGACCCTCTGTTTTACCGAAAAATCTTAATAATTGACCCGTCCGCGGAAGCGCTCTGTGATTTTCTCTCCCGTTGCGGCAGCTTTTGCCGTGCGGTAAAAACCTTCAAAGAGGGAAGAGCCGCCCTGTCCGAGGAGTCTTTCGACCTCGTGATCTGTGAGCTGTCCCTTGCGGACGGCAACGCGGCCGAACTGTCGGGCGCAGCAATGCCACCCGTCGTCATTTATTCTGCGGAAAATTCGGATGACAGCGTCATGGACGCCCTCTCGCGCGGAGCCGTAGACTATATTTTCAAGCCCTGCTCGCCCCGCGTGCTGGCGGCGCGGATCGGACACAGACTGCCTCCGCGCACGCAGACCATCCGCTCTCACGGCCTCGCCCTCGACATGGGCATGCGGGTCGCCACCTATTGCGGAAAGCCCGTAAAACTCACTTCCTCGGAGTTTCATATTCTATGTTTTTTGATGACGCACCCCGGCAAGTTTTTTTCTGCCGACACGATCTATGAAAAGGTATGGAACGCATCGAGTATGCAGACCAGCGTAGTGCGCTTTCACATCTCAAACCTGAAAAAGACGCTGCTCTCCGTGACGGGACAGAACCTGATCCTCACGGAATTTGGCGCAGGCTATGCCTTTGTTCCCGACAACTGAACGCGCGCCCGATATGATGTCGGGCGTTTTTTATTGCAGAGCGCAGCCCGTGAGCTCTGCGATCTTCGCCTTGCTCCAAAAGCTGTTTTCCCAATAGAAATACTCCTCTTTCCGCTTTTTGAAGATACGGAAGGGCATATCGGTATTGTCATAAATATGACAGACGTCGCAGACCTGCAACAGGGCGGGAATGAGTTTAAGCGAACGAAAATAGCGCTCCTTGATCTTTTCGGCGGGGACATCGTGCCCGCCCGAGGCAAAGCGCCTCATGACGCGGTGGATGTTGATGTTGACGTCCGAAGTGAGCACATAGATGCAGCGGATGAAATATCCCTGCTCCTTCGCGCGGCGCAAGAGATTGATGTTGCGGTCCGTAGACAGCACCGTTTCAAATGTAAAATTCTTGCGGAGATCAAGAACATACTCCCGCATTTCCTCGGCGAGAACGGCTGCCTCCATGTCGGTGCAGCCGGTGGCGCGCTTGATGTCGTCGGCGTTGATATAGGGCTGTAAGATCTTCGCCATTTTGGTCACGGTGCTCTTTCCGCTGCCGTTCGGACCCGCAAAGACGATGATCTCAGGTTTCATCTCCATAGACGCGCCTCCCGTCGGGATACTCGATATAAGAAGCCTTCCGTTCGCGGTCGTATCCCGTTATGGGCAGTCCTTGCTCCTTGCTCGCCGCATTTTCCCTTTTGATCGCTTCATGGAAGCGCAGCACCAGCTCGTCATCCCCCACGCCGCAAGTGGAATCGAGCTCATTGGGCTTTAACGGCTCGTTCTCCTGCGCAAGGAGCGCCTCGTGAAAACCTTTGAGAATACTCTTTTTGGCCTCATCGCCTTTTTTGTCCATTCACGTTCCCTCTATAAAACATCGGCAACCGCAAAAGTTGCCGATGACTGATCTGCGTCACATCACACACCGGAACGCTTTTCCCGTTCCTCTTGCTTTTTCTTCAATTCATTCATGGCCTCAACGATCTGCTTCATCGGGACGCGGTCCTTCCAACTGTCGCCGGTCATTCCGCCCGAAACGCCTTCGAGTTCGGCTTCCGAAAGAACGCCGTCCTCGCGCAGTTTTCCGAGGAGAGCTTCCGCCTCTTCGTCGCTGAGCTCCGTGCCGCATTGCTGCTTCGCATACGATTTGATTTCTTCGATCGTCATGTTGCTTTCTCCTTCATTGTTATCTCGGCTGCTTCAAAAATCTGTCTTCGGGAAACGAAGGTTCCCATCCGCGGTCCGCACCGCCTGCGACTTCTTTGAGATCGTCGTCGGAGAGCGCACCCGAAACGCGGGCAAATATCTCCTTCGCCTGCTCTTCGGTGAGCGAAATGCCCTGCTCTTTTGCGTAGGAGAGGATCTCCTCCACGCTCCCCACTTCTTTCAGCTTTCCCAAAGTTTTTTCGGCCGTCTTTTCCCGCTCCTCTGTCGGAACGTCAACGTCTGGACCCGGGATTTTTCGGTTGCACCGGAATGGTGATCGGTCCGCCCATCGAGGGTTTGGACGATTTGGAGCTTCCTGTGGACGTCAAGACGTCCCCGAGCGTTTTGGTCTCGGACTGGGAGCCGAAACCGCCGGAAACCCCTTCCAGCACCTCGTCATCGAGTTCTTCCACTTTGTTCTTGATATCTTTTTCGGTTGCCATGATCTTATCTCCTTAAAAATATTTTTTTCTTAAAATCCCGTAAACGCGTCCCTCCGCCGCAGCTGAGGGCGGCGCATTTCCGAAATCTATTTTTATTATATCATATCGCTCGCGGCATTGCAATCGTTCTGAGGACATTCAAACAAATCCTAACAACTGCGCTTCCTTTAAGTTTCCGCCGGAGCGTCCGCATCGAGCCGCTGGCGCGCAACGAGTTCGGCAAACTTCCCGTGCTTTGCAATGAGCTCCTCATAGGTGCCGTCCTCGATAATGTGCCCGCTTTCAAGATAGATGATCCTGTCGCACTGCTTGATGGTGGAAAGTCTGTGGGCAATGACGACCCGCGTGCATTTCAGCTTTTCAAGCGCATCGGAAACTTTCTTTTGCGTGAGGTTGTCAAGCGCGCTCGTCGCCTCGTCGAACATCAAGATCTTCGGCTTGGGTGCAATGGCACGTGCGATCATGAGCCGCTGCCGTTGTCCGCCCGAAACTCCGCCGCTGCCCTCCGAGATGACGGTGTTCATCCCCATGGGCATTTTGCGGATGTCGTCCGCGATCCCGGAGAGCTCCGCCGCCTCCCACGCGTCGCTCAGGGTGAGCCACGGTGCGGAAATCGTAATATTCGAGAGAATATCGCCCTGGAAGAGCTTTCCCTCCTGCATGACGGTGCCGATCCTGCGCCGCAGAGATTTCAAGTCGATGCTGGAAAGGTCCTTTCCGTCATAATACACGGCGCCCTTTTGCGGAGTTTCGAATCCGAGCATGATACGCATGAGAGTGGATTTTCCGCAGCCCGTCTCTCCGACAAACGCAATGTATTGCCCGGGGCGGATCTTCAAAGACAGATTGTCCACCACGTTCGGCATCGTTTCGTTGTAGCGGAAAGACACGTTGTTGAGCTCGATGCCGCCCGACAGTCTTGTAATGACCTGCTTGCCCTCCGAGACCTCGGGGACCGTGTCCATAATGGGCTTCACCATTTCGAGAATGGGCTTGATGTTCGCGATCGTCTGCGTAATCCCCGCAAGGGACATGAATGCGCCCGATACCATGCCGTACGCCGTATTGAACGCATAATAATCCGCAACGGATACCTGACTTATGGCCGCCATGTAGTACAGAACAAAGGAGCCGGCCAGCGTTATGATCGTGGTGATGACATTGCCGTATGTGAGGATCGACGGTTCGTCATAGGCGGTTTTGATATATTCCGCATAGTGTTTGCCCCACCGCGAAAACATGCGCTTTTCCGCACCCGTCAGTTTGATCTTCTGCACGCCCGAGATGAGAGCATAGCTCATGCCGCTCTCGTGCGCTTCCAACGCCAGCACTTTGCGGGAAAGCCGCACCCGCACCACAGTGGAGATCGCGGAAAAGAGGACCATGACGAGGATGATTATCAATGCCGGCACGACCAGCGCGGGTGCAAAGGCAAAGATCTGCGAGATATAAATGAGCGAGAACAGCGACGTGAGTCCCGTCACGAGAACAGCGTCCACGAGCATGGAGCAAACCGTGTTGAGCAATTCCACCCTCATGGCAAGGTCGCCCGAGCTGTAATGCTTGAAGAAATCGGCGGGAAGAGACATGATCCGCGCCATCGACGCTGCCTGCACGGTGATATTCAGCTTGGTTGTGATACGCGCCAAAATGAGGGACTTCACTGCGCCGATGAGCAGAGAGGACACCGTAACGCAGACCATGAACACGGCAATGGAGAGGAGCAGCTTGATGTCGCCGTTTTCCACCACCATTCCGAAGAGCAGCTGGTTGAGCTTGGGGGTAAGCAGCCCGACGAGCGTTACGATCAGCGTGGCCGCTACCACCGAAAGGTAGTCTGCCGGAGAGAGGATCCCCGCGATATATTTGAGAAGCGCGCTCATGCTCAGCTTTTTCAGCGGGAACGTTTTATAAAAGGCGATCGCCTCCTTTTCAAACAGTTCCTCGTTCTTGTGAGAGATCCTTACGCGCTTGCCCTTTTCCGTATCGAAATAGGAATAGCCTTCGAGGCCGGACGGGATCAGCGCCACGACGGTGCCGTCCGATTTTTTGACGCCGAGCATTGCGCCGATCGCATCCTTGTACCAGCCCTTTTCAAGCTCGACCGTTCTGCGCATGATCCCATAGGGACGCATCAAAAATTCGAGCTGTTCATTGACGTCTTTGATCGTCTCGGGGACATCCCGTGTTTTTACATGATAGAAATTGAGGATCTCATCGATGGCGTTCTTTGCCCTGCTTTTTTCGTCTCCGAGCGCTTCGGAAACGCGCGAACTCGTCACTGCGTCCGAAATGCCGACAAACGTCTCCTCAAATACCTCTTGGTCGTGCTTTTTTCGCTCTTTGATCTGTTCGTCAAACCAACCCATGCAAGACCTCCCCTATTCGTTGGAAACGAGCTGCGTATAAAAACCGCCCTTGGCGTACAGCTCCTCGTGTGTGCCGCGTTCGACGACCTTGCCGTGATCTAACACAATGATCTCATCGCAATCGCGGATGGTCGAGAGCCTGTGCGCCACCACAATGCAGGTAATGCCCCGCTCCTTGATGGATTTGACGACCTCGAACTCCGTCTTTGCGTCGAGCGCGCTTGTCGCCTCGTCCATAATGATGATGGTGGGGTCCTGCGCAAGCACGCGGGCGATCTCCATGCGCTGCCGCTGTCCGCCTGAAAAGTCTTTGCCGCCCTCCGTGATGACATAGCTGTATCCGCCCTCGCGCTGCATGATGTCCTCGTGAAGCTGGGCATCCTTTGCCGCGAGAATCATTTCAAAGTCCTCGATGGAATTGTCCCACATCTTGATATTGTTGCGGATCGTGTCCTCAAACAGGATAATGTCCTGGTCGACAACGGCAAGAGAGCCTGTAAAAACGCTGCGGTCGATGTCTTTGATCGGTTTTCCGTCGAAAAGGATCTCCCCGCTCCAAGGCTGGTACAGCCCGGAGAGAAGTTTGGTGAGAGTGGATTTTCCGCAACCGGAGCTACCCACAAACGCCACGCGGCTGCCCGGTTTCAAGGTGAGATCAAACCCTTCGATCAACGGCTCGGCAAGGCGGGAATAGCCAAACGTCACGTTTTTCATCTCCACCGTTCCCGACAGTTTTCCAAATTCCCCGTCCTCGGCCGATTTGTTTTCGTTTTGATAATTGACATCGGTGGGGTACTCCATCACATCCTCCACCCGTTCCATGTCCGTGCGCATTTCCTGGATCGTCTGCCCCGCCGAAATGAGCGTCATCGCGGGCGCCGTAAAGGAGGCGAGGAACCCCTGGAACGCCATCACCATGCCGATCGCAAACTCGCCCTCCATGGTGAGCCATGCGCCGAGCACAAGCACGGCAATGTTTGCAAACGAGGTGACAAACGTGGGAATGAGCCCGAGATATTGATTGAGCCTTTCAAAACGGACTTCCTGCGTGTTCACGCTCGCCTGATAGCCCGACCACTTTTCAAAATAACCGTTCTCCGCGCCGCTCGCCTTGATGGTTTCGATCATTTCAATCCCCGCAACGGTGGCGCCGGCAAGTTTGCCCGCGTCACGCATCTGCACGCGGGTGATGTTGACCCGCTTTTTGGAGATAATGCGGGACATAAAGACATTCAAAATAATGGACACCAGCCCCACCAGCGTCAAAATCCAGCTGTAACGGATCATTACGACGAGATAAAAGATCATCATCGCCGTATCGAGAACGAGGGGCGCGAAGGTATTCACCAACGTGTTCGCGATCGTCGCGTTTGCCTTCTGCCGCTGCTGGATGTCGCCCGCCATGCGCTGGGAGAAAAATTCCATCGGCATGCGGAGGATCTTCCACATATAGGTAGAGTCTCCCACCGAGGCAAGTTTTGCCTCGATCCGCCACATCGTGTAGGCTTCGATGTAGGCGACGATCACCTGGATCACGGAGACGATCGCAAGCAGGCCGAAAAAGGGATAAAACCAATCCGGATTGTCCTGCGTGAGAATGCGGTCGAGAAACACGCGGGAGAACACGGGCTGAATGATGCCGAAGAGGGAAGTAACGAGCGTGATGAGCACGATGAACGTCACCACGCCCGCCGCGCCGACAAGACGCTTCTTCGCGAATGAAAGGACGCTCTTGGGTTTTCCGCCCGGCACAAAGTCCTCGGTCGGCTCAAACATCAGACAGATACCCGTAAAGCTGCTGTCGAACGTCTCCATCGAAACGGTGTAATTCCCCTTTGCGGGGTCGTTGATCACCGCCTTGTTTCCCTTGAATCCGCACAAAACGACAAAGTGGTTGAAATCCCAATGGATGATGCAGGGGAAGATCCCCTTCTCTTTGAGCTGCTCCGGTTCGAATTTATATCCCTTTGCCTGAAAACCGTAGCTGCGCGCCGCTTTGAGGAGATTTCTTGCATTTGACCCATCGCGGGAGACGCCGCAGTCGGCGCGGACCTGTTCGAGCGGGATCCATTTGCCGTAATAGGCGAGGATCATATCGAGCGAAGCGGCGCCGCATTCGAGCGCCTCCATCTGCATGACGACGGGAACTTTGGCCACTCCCTTTTTGATGGGCTTGATCGGTTTCTTCTTCCTCATGCCTTTTCCCTCAGTTGAACAGGAACGAGATCGGCGAAACGCTGTCCGTCACGATCACGCCCCCGTAAACACCTTCCGCGAGCTCGGCATCCAGGGAAACGGAATACACCCACTCCCCCACCGTGAGGCCGCCGACACGCAGCATATAGGCGGTAAATTGATTGCCTACGGCGATCGGTTCCCGCGCGATCGTTGTTACACGGTACTCCCCGTCGCCGATACGGACAGGATCGCCCGACATGATCTTTTGAACGTCAGACTCCCGCACATAGCAAATGACTTTCCCCTCTTCGGAGACGACAACCGCGTTCACCTTGGTTTCGAGCTTGCCGACGACCGCCCATACGATCAGTCCCGCCAGCAAGATCAAAACCGCCGCGAGAACGATCCAGATCCCCGGGTTTGTCACCCGGATATAGTCGTTTAACTGTTCGGGAGATGAGACCCGATCGATGCTCTTTTTTCTGAAAATAGGATTCTCCATACCGTTCCTCGTTCCTTCTGCGATCGCCGTCAGATGTTTTCGGTGATCTTCAAAATGTTTTGGCCGTCTTTATATTCGTATGCAGCGAGCGTCAATTCCTTCATTTTTCACTTCCGCCGCCCCATAGCGAGCAGTTGCGGCACCGTCTATTCGATCGTGAGGATCTCGGAAAATCCCGTGATCTCGAACACTTCCATGATCGTCTCATTCACATGCCGGATCACCATCGTTCCCTGACGGTTCATCACTTTTTGCGCCGCAAGGAGCACGCGAAGTCCCGCGGAAGAGAGATATTCGAGCTCCGAAAAGTCAAAACGCAGCGAAGTGACGCCGTCAATGCTCCGTTTGAGTTCCGCCTCCAACTGCGGCGCCGTCGTCGTATCCAAACGGCCGGCCACTGCAAGCTCCAACTCGGTCCCCTGCTCTGTTTTATTGATCGTCATATTTCCATCCTCCAAAAAAGTTTCTCTTTTCTGTTATTTCATTTATTATATCACGGGATTTCTCGGTTGTCAAATCCGTCTTGTCAATAGAACACATACAACAGCACAATTACGGTGATCACGATCGGATAGACAATGGAGAAAAGAAGATAATCCCTCTTTTTCGTAGGCTTGCGGTCATCGTAAAGGAACAGGAACGGGATACAGAATACCGCATAATAGAACTTCCCGAAGCCCCATTTCGGCGCGAAGGACAGAAAACTCATACTGAGATCGATCCCCGCAAGAAGCAGGATGCAGACGCTCAGAAAGATCGCCGCGCCAAGCGCTCTTTTCTTTGCCACAGCAGCCGTTTCGTAGGGAAACGGCCACATGCGGTACTCCTTCCTCCGGACATGGGTGGGGAGCAGCCCTTTTTCGAGCCGCATCGTAAAAACAGGCTGCATACGGTGGAGCAGCAGAATGCACCCGATAAAGAAGAAGTGCAAGATCGACCTCGCAGGAAAAAAGCACATGACCATGATGTCCGGCATAGTCGTACCCATGCGGACGAGCCCGTTTAAGATAAAGGTGGTAATGATATAGGCAATGGGCAACAATCCCATGGAGCGGTAAACGACGAGCTTTACCTTCGTATTGATCCACTTCGGACGGCAGCAGAAAAAGAGGACCATCAACAGGCAGAGGAGCAGATCGAGGAAGATGTTGAAGCTGGGCATATTTCGCAACAGTGCAAAGGAGAGCTTCATGATGGCAAAATCTTCCGCAAAAGCGATCGCCTCTTCCAGGTTTCCGACCGGCAAGATGTTTGTCTTGGCGTTCAGCGTCTCAATGATCTTGTTGAGGAGCCCCATGACCTGCTCCGCGCTTCCCGTGATATACGCGAATGCATCTAACACGAGCAACGTGACCAATCCGACCAAAAAGAAGTACACGATCATTTCCACAACGAACAACGCTGCGGCGATGACCGCGGTGCGCAAGATGACCTTTCCGATCCCCCCGCGGTTGAGATCCAGCACAAAGGAGATCGTGGCAATAAAGTAGAGCGGGATCACAAGAGCGCCGAGATTGCGCATAATTTCGATCACCGTGCCAAACGTACCCGAAAGGCGGAAGGATGATAAGTTCGTGATCACGCTCAGCACATCCTGCGTTTCCAGGGCGTTAAGTGCATTGCCTACGTGTTCCAAGACGTTGAATACGACATAAGAGGTCGCCAACTGCGACAGAAACAGAAACGCCATGGCAACATAGCGAAGATAGACAAAGGTGTGCCGTTTGCCGTAGACCAATGTTTCACATATACTCATCTTTTCCTCTCCTTATGGAAAGCGGGAAGGTTCCCGCCGTCCGCAGATTACGCCGTGAACGCCGCGATCCGCGCGCGCACATTCTCTTCGAGGTTGCGGTAAAAGAACTGATAATCATAATAATGATAGATCCCCTCTTCGAAAATGCCGAGCGTATTGTTGTATTCTTCGGGACTGACGTCGAGCACTTTGAGCGCGCCCCTCGCTAAGTCGATATACGCGCCCGTGAGCGCTTTTTTCTCCTCGATGAAGGAACCGTCGGGGTTATAGAAGCACGCCCCCTTGTTGAGGGACTTTTCGGCAACCGTCGAATCGGTTTTCCAATTCAAAGGATTGATACAGAGCGCCTTTTCCCCTGCGGGTATCATGAGCGAACCGCCAATGCCGGGCGCTTCGCAGTTGTAGGACACGATGACCCCCGTGTCCTTCTCGCCCGTCGCAAACTTCAAGTGCGCCCCGTCCAGCTCCTCCTGCGTAATGCTCCAACCGATCGCATAGCAGGCCACGAGACGGTCTTTCAGGGTACTTTCGTAGTATTCCTTCATGAGACGGAGACAGTGATCGGCGCCCTGCGAAAATCCCGCAAGGACAATGGGCCGCCCTTCGTTCCAATTCCTCAGATAATATTCAAAGGCATTTTTGACATCTGCATAGGCATAGGTGAGATAGCCCTCCCGCGCCTCCGCGCTCACCTCGGAAGAATAGGTGTAGAGCACCGCCTGACGGTAGAAGGGAGCGAAGAAACGGGCATTATCGTCGTAAATTCCCTTCTCCATGTCGATCGCGCCGATAAAATTCTTCCGCGCGCTCGAACGGGTGAAGTCGAGGATCTCCTGCCCCTGCTTCCCCGTAACGGCGGAGGGCGCGACAAAGAACACGTCCGCGTCCTTTCCTGCCGCGTCCGTCTCTCTATAAGCCCAGTTGAACGCGTTTGCATAATTGACGGCGGCGCTCGCATCCGACTTCTCCGCCGTAATGCGCAGATGTTCGCCGTCCTCCTCCGTCTCCAAGACGATCCCGACCATCCACCTGCCGTCCGCCGTGACCGCCGCAACAGTCGTCTCGTCGAGCGTTTCCGTCTTGGTTACGGCAAAGGGCGCGAGCGTTCCGTCCTCCGAATAGGAGCCGAACGCAAACAGGTGACCGAGCGCATATTCGTTTTCGGAGGGAGTGTAGTAAAAGGCGTCGAGCCCGTAACGGCCGTCCGCCGTGTGTAAAACCGCCCGCCAGCCGTAGCGCACGGTTTCGGGATCGGGGCGTCCGTTTTGCATGGTAAACGCGAGGACTCCCACGTCTCCGCCGCCGATATCGAAGTAATAAAATAATTCGTCCTCGGTCACAAATTCCCGCTTATAGCAGGCGGCGGGCTGATCGTGCACGGTGCCGTCGGGCCACGTCCAACCGCCGCTCTCGAACACATAGAATATATCTTCGCCGATCTCGGACGCGTTCGGCGAATACTTCCGCACGCCGTATTTGATCCGAAGATCAATGAAATAGAGATGGAAATCGGCGCTCTCCGCGTTGACGGGATAAAATTCGATGTCCGTCACGCGCATTTTGTCCTCGCCGTTCACTTGGAGGACATCGTAGTAAATGATATAAGTGCTCCCGTCGTCCAGGGCATAGTCCAAAAAGAAGTGCTCCTCCCCGTCCATTTGGAAGGGAAAAGCCCCCGTGCTGTCGAAACGGAGATAGTCGCTCTCCGAGCTTTCCATATCCTCAAAATGATAGTAGCGGACGAAACCGCTGAGATCGAGCGCGCCCAAACCGAAATAGCCGTCCTCGAAGTAGTGCCGCTTCCCCTCTTCGTGCGCCTCGTAATCCTCGACGACATCCGTCACAACGTATTCGCCGTAAACGGTCACAAAGGGTTTCCCGTTTTTCTCGGCGCATTCGATGCCGTAGCTCTTTCCGCTTGCGTCCGTCAGAACGTTCTTTTCAAGGGAGAGGGTGAATCCCTCCTTTGTCACCCTTTCGCCGACGGCGTTTTCGAAGGAGAGGGCCACGGGGATCTGAGAACGGTGAGCGTCCAAAGAGGAATAAGAAAGCGTGATCGCGGTGTTATATGCATCGATGCTCTCATGCGCAAATACGACTTCCCCGTCGAGGGTGATGATCTCCTCCGAAATTTCCTCCACGGTGAAGATGAGCCGCACGTCGGGACCGCCGTATTGCAGAGTGACGTGCCATGCGCCCTCGCCCGTTATGACCGTGAAATCCCCGCTCGCATTTTTTACGATGTCGGCGTCTTTGAAGAAGTCGACCTCGCCGTCGACCATGGGCCCGAATGCGAACATCACGTCGAAAACGGGGTCGTCTTCGGACATATGGTAGAATATGTCCGTTCCCCATTGCCCGTCCTTGGTGTAACGGATCCCGTGCCAACCGCGAGAGGCGCTCTCCCAATCGGCTTCACCGTTGTCGCATTTGAAATAAATGCAGACGTTATCGTTGTCGTACACCCAATATTCGTAGATGAGAAAATCGCCGTCCGCGTCCGTCACGTAGATCAGATTGCCCGCGGGACAAGCGAAATCGTGAACGGTGCCGTCCGACCATTCCCAGTCTTGATATTCGTAGACGGAAAAAACCTCGTCTCCCACCGAGATGCCGAATCCGTCCGCCGCATACACGACTTCCCCGTATTTGAGGAATATATTGATATCTTCGAAGGGACGGGGCTGCGTTTTTTTGCAATCGGGGGCGAAGTGCACAACGTCGCGGACAAGGAGTTTTTCCTCGCTGTTAAAATTCGCAGGGATAAGGTAACAATAGAGCAGATAGTCGCCGTCCGCCGTCTCCTGCGTGAAGAATTGCAGGGGGCCGTATTGTTTATGGACAAACGCGTCGGTGCAGCTGTCCGCTTCCGCATAGATGCAGAGCTCGCTCCCGTCCGAAAGGCGGATCGGCTCGCAGCGGAACCGCCATTGCTTTCCGCTCGCGTCGAGCTTTCCCGCGCCGTAGTGTCCCTCTTTGAGAAGAAAACGTTCCCCCTCTTTGTGTTCCTCGTACTCCGCATAGCTCTTATCGGCGATGAAATCACCGTAAACGGTCACATGATCGCCCTTGGGATTTTCGGGATCCCACACAAGGTCGAGCGCATAACTTTGCCCGTTCTCGTCGAAAAGGGCGTAGCTCTCCCCGCTTTGGACGAGCGTGAAGCCCTCCGCCGTGACGAGCCGCCCGACGGAATCACGATAGGAAAGGGCGGCGGGAGCGTTGAGCGCGCCCTCGTTCGGGGTGAAAGTGAGGGTAATATCGGTATTGTAATCGTATTCGTTGCGGGCTTCAAAGACGATCTGCCCCGAAACGGTGACAGCAGCGGTTTCCTCTTTCGGACTGCAAGCGCAGAGCGCCCCGCAGAGGGACAGCGCAAAGCAGAACACCGTCGCATAAAAAATTTTTGCGAATCTCGTCATGATTTTTTCTCCCTGTCTCCGTGACAGAATAAAAGTCATCATTATTATATATGAAATTTGTCGATAATGCAAACAAATTCGACGGACATAGAGACACTTAAACAATTTCTAACAAGGCCGCAAAGCATATGCCGTGTTCTGCTCCCATAAAAATGCAAAAGACGGCAACAAAAAGCTGCCGTCTTTTTTGAACGCCCGCAGGAGCAAAAGAATGAAATTTTGGATTTCAGAATCATGATCGCGCAAAAATCGATCAGCCCAACTGCCTTCTTGTCCATTCATAACATTTTTCACTTGCCTTCACAAATGAAAGGGTGTTATATGTTTCTTGCACGGTAAACGTGTCGTTCAAAATTTTCTTGGGGTTTAACACAACAATATACTCGATTTGTCCTCTATGTAAAGGCATTAAAATTGCCGTAACTACCATGCCGAAATCATCTCCGGCACAATAAAGGACCAAATATTCTTTCCCGTTTAACGTAACGATCATTCTTTCTTTCATTTTATCTTCCTCCCAATATAAATTTTAGCGGCTGCCGCCTAATTTCCAAATTCTTTCCGCATACTCTTCGATGGCTCTGTCCGAAGAAAAATATGCGGAGCGGGTTGCATTCACAAGTTGTTTTCGGGCAAAACGTTCTTCGTCTTGATACTCCTTGTTTACCCGAAGCAACGCTTCAAGATACTTCGGCAGATCGTAGAGAACAAGATAATAGTCGGGACTGTTGTAGGTCTGCTCGAAGAGGGAAGCGTAAATTTCTTTCAGCTCGCCGCCCTCGTCGTCAAACGTGCCGTCCGTCAAAGTGTCCGTTACGCGCTTGATCTTCAAATCCTGCGCCACAAACTCGCCCGGGTCGTAACTTGCTTTGATCTTCTCGATCTCCGTTACTTTTGCACCGAAAATGTAACTGCTATGCCCGCCCGCCTTTTCCATGATCTCGATGTTCGCCCCGTCCAATGTGCCGAGCGTCACCGCACCGTTCATCATGAACTTCATGTTGCCCGTGCCGCTCGCCTCGAACCCTGCCGTGGAAACTTGGAGCGATACGTCCGTTCCGGGAATGATCTTCTCCGCATAGCTCACGCCGTAATTCTGCACAAACACGACTTGCAGCCTTGCATTCACTTCCTCGTCCCCGTTGACAAGTTCCGCGATGTCGTTGATGAATTTAATGATCGCCTTGGCCCGCTTATAGCCGCTCGCCGCCTTTGCGCCGAAGATGAACACCATCGGCGTGAAATCGGGAAGTTTGCCGTCTTTGAGATCGAAATAGAGGTACAGAATGGCAAGCGCCGTCATGAGCTGCCGTTTGTATTCGTGCAGACGCTTGACCTGCGAAATATAGATCGCGTCGGGCAGGAGCTTGATACCCTCTTTCCGCTCGATATACTCTGCGAGCTGCCGTTTTTTGAGCGCTTTGATCGCGGCAAACTTGCTGAGATTGTCCGCATTTGTGCAACGGATCTGCCACAGTTCTTCGAGGTCGGAACGCCATTGCAAGCCCAAACTTTCGTCATAAAAATCGGCAAGTTCTCTGTTGCAGAGCATGAGCCAGCGCCGCGGCGTTACGCCGTTCGTGACGTTGAGAAACTTATAGGGATCGTTCTTACATGCCGCCGCGAAGAGCCGTTCTTTTAAGATCTTGGTATGTATCCCCGCGACGCCGTTGACGCGGCCCGAAATATACACGGCGACGTTCGCCATTGAAAATCTGCCGCCGCGCACGATCGACATTTCCGTTGTGTCCTCAATGGGATAGCTCAAATCCCACTCGCGTTTGGCGTGAAGATGCAACCGCGTCAGAATGTGCGCGATCTCGGGCAGAATTTTTTCCACGAGCTTGACGTCCCACCATTCAAGCGCCTCGGGCAGAATGGTATGGTTGGTATAGTTGAACGTTCTCTTTGCAATGTCTACGGCGCGGGCGAACGTGAGCTTGTATTCCTGCGTAAGCAGCCGTAAGAACTCCGCGACAGCGAATACCGCATGTGTATCATTGAGCTGAAAGGCATGAAATTCGGGGAAACGGTCGAAGTTTGCTCCGTATTTTTTGGCGTAGCTTGCGACGATCTGCCCCACAGCCGCTGCCGAGAAGAAATACTCCTGCCGGATGCGGAGCAGCTTCCCCTCTTCGGTATCGTCCGCGGGATAGAGATATTCCGAAATTTTTTCCGCTTCGGGAGAGCCTTCCGCCTGAAACAGCCGCAGCGTATTTACCCGCTTCCCGTAGATGGGCATATCATAGGGGACGGCCGTCACCGTCATGTCTTTGAAAACGACGTCGATCTTTTCATTTGCACGGCGCACCGACCACGGATCGCCCCAAACTTTGAGCCAATCGTCCGCCTCCTCGATCTGGCGGCCGTCCTCAAAACGCTGTTTGAAAAGTCCGTATTGATAGCGGATGCCGTATCCGCACATGGGATAGCCCAAATTTGCCGCGCTGTCCAAATAGCAGGCGGCGAGCCGTCCGAGGCCCCCGTTGCCGAGCGCCGCGTCCTCCACGTCCTCGAAACGGTTGAGATCGAAGCCCTTCTCCTCGAAAATTTCCCTCGCTTCGTCCAAAACGCCGAGCGCCATGAGATTGTTGAAGAACATCCTGCCCATCAAAAATTCCACGGAAAAATAGGAAACCGTCTTTGCGGGCGCTTTTTGGGGCGTTTCCATGATCTCGCTCATACACGCTTTGGAGATCTCCGTGTATAGCTCCTGCTCCGTCTTGCCCGCGACATCTATATCTTTCAGCTTTTCGATCAGTCTGTCCCGATTCATATTCTCTCCTTTATGATTTTTATCTTGTCGTATTCGAAAATGACATCGCCTGCCGCGTCATGGTCCCCGAAATACGCCTTTGCGCGTTCTTCTGTTCCCTCACGGACAAAAACAAGAACGCCGCCCTCTATCGTCGCATAAAAATCGCCTTGGGGAAGTTTCTTCCTCGTATCGGCAAGCGCTTTCAAAAATACGGCATGCTTGGGCCTTTTCGTCCAATCATACGTCCGCCTGCAATCGGGATCCGCACCGCCCGCGAGCGGCAATTCCGTCCCGTAGTAAACGCACGGCATCCCGGGGCAGAAGTAGAGCGCGATGAGCGCGGCGCGAAGTTTTTCTTCTTCCCCTTTGCAAAGTTCGAGAAAACGCGGAATATCATGGTTGTCCAAGAAGTTCAGCATCATCTCGTTCGCTTGACGGGTATTTTTGTACCATACTCTGTTGATATTTTCAGCGGCTGCTTTTGCCGTGAGCATATCCAAAGCAAAATAGTCTAAAAGCACCTTGCGGAGTTTGTAGTTCATTACGCCGTCGAACTCGTCTCCGCGCAAGTACATCTTGTTTTCGTGCCACACTTCGCCGATAATGACCGCTTCGGGATAGTTTGCTTTCACCACCCGCCTGAGCTCCCGCCACATGGTGTGCGAAACTTCGTCCGCAACGTCGAGACGAAGCCCGTCAAAGCCCCACGAAAGATAGGTGAGCGCGATATTGATGAGATATTCCCTGACTTCGGGGTTGCTCGTGTTCCACTTCGGCATATAAGAGCAATGGGCGAACGTCTCATAGTTGCACGGTTCCTTTCGGGGATAGTCGCCGTGAATGATGAAAAAGTCATGATACGGCGACTCTTTCCCCTTTTCCGCAACGTCTTGAAAGAAGGGGTGCATATCTCCGCAATGGTTGAACACGGTGTCCGTCACCACTTTGATGCCGAGCGCATGGGCGGTGTTCAGCAG
>CANRPN010000003.1 GCA_947632505.1 uncultured Clostridia bacterium
CATCCCAAATCTTGTCGGGATCCCGATCTTTATCTTTGATCGAATAATTTACCATAACATCCACCTCCGAAAGTCGGCAGATGTCATGAACTTTTAACAACACGATTATGATAACATACTGCCACAAAAAAATCAAGTGTTTTTCGGATATTATCTGCCCAAATTCGAGCGCATCATTTCTTCGATCTTAGTTTGCAATGATTCCTCACCGGCAAATTTGATCTTTACTACAATGTCTCCTACGCGAAACAGGTAAGGATCTTTGATCTGATCCAGATAGTCCCGCATCCTTTCGGTGATCGGCTTATTGTCGTCGATTTTGATATCTTTCAAATCGATCAGATCTTCATATCCGACCGTCGCAAAAAGAGTTTCCAAGATTTTTTCAGAGCGCATTTCTTTTCTCCCATGTGATGGATTCCCCTTTTCCGAAAAATTCATACCTGCAACCCTTCAAAAAGAAATACGCCGAGCGGTCTCAATTCTCATTGCAGTTTTTGAATAAAAAAAGCAGCGAGTTTTCTCGCTGCATGTGAATCATACGGGAAACCGAGAGAGGCAACGGACGTTAGCCAGACGATCTCGGCGCTTATTCCGATAAAAATATCTTTTACCTCCTCAATGTCACGATAGGAACAAATTATTTTTTTAACCGAGCGTAAACGTATAGATCACGCTGTAGTTATACTCGCCATCTTCATCGGGCTGTGTCGTTGTATCATGAAACGTGATAACCTGCTTTCCATCTTTGTCCTCAAAAATCGTGAAAATCATCGGTTGGTCGCGCTGTACACCGTCCCCATATCCCTTCCAAGTAAATTCATACCCTTCTTGGGTCTTGTGTATATCCGACATTGTCAACGTGACCGACACACCTTTTATGTCATCGACAAGCGTAAGACTGTCCCTTGTAACGGTCAATCTTGCATCGCTTCCCAACGTATAGACACCAATGGTGAGGTCGAGAAATCCTTTCTCCCCGCGTCCTTCGATCTCCCGCATAAATTCGTGGGAAATTCCGGGTGCGGTGAGGTATAGCACGTCGCCTCTCGTTCTGATCTCGTAGTATGCACCTCGCATGATGGCATTTATCAATAAGGAATTTGCACTTTTCTCGATCCGAAGGATCACCGCGCGGCTGTTTCCCCAGGTAACGCCATTCTCGCTGATGACGAGATCATCCTGCCCCGCCGAAGTCCATGTGCCGCAATTTTCCGCGTCCAACTTAACTTCGGGAAGTATCACCCCCTCTCTCAAAAAATAAATATTTGTTGTCGAAAGAATGAGTCCGTTTTCATCGTAATGCACGTCGCTCAAAAACAGGAGATCTTCGTTCCCGATGTCAAGTCTGAACTCATAGAGCGTTTCCTTCCATGTAACGTCATAAGCACCGTACTGTCCGCTGATTTTTAGTGCTTCGCCGTCGATCGTGATTTTGTTTTCGGTGACGGTCATGACGGATTTCCCGCCGATCTCGTTCCAAGTCCCTTGGTAAATATCATTGAGATAGATCACGTTTCTGTTGCGTGCCAAACGCTCTCCGTCGAGTACGGGATAATATCCGCCGTCCTCCGGCATCCACTTGAACGTGTGCGTCTCCCCGTCGATCGAAAACAGATAATTATAGAGTTTCTCGCTGTTGTTCCCGACATACCCAATATAAATCACGACATCAGAAGTCTTTTCATTCATGAAAACCTGCGTAGAATTGATTTTCAGGTCGAGCTTTGATTCGGGATCGACCTCTTCGTCGCCGTCCGCATCGTAACCCCATATTCCTTGAACGTTGATGTCGATTGCGTTTTGCGCTCCAAGCAGGTTCTCTGTGCCTTTGATATAGAGTTCTTCTTTGTTGCTCTCCGCTTCCCATACGTTGAGTACACTACCCGTCTGTTCTTCGAGCCAATTCAAAACATATTGTCCTTCTGCCGTTTTGACGCTATAATATACCCCGCCCGCGTCGGATCCTCTTTGGATCTCAACCGCTTGCGCCCCGTCCAATTCAAAGGAGTTTTCGGCGATATTCAGTGTACGCTTCCCGTCTGCGGATCTCCACGTCCCGAGAAATGCTTCGTCGAACTTCGCGTTTTCGGGCAGGGAAGATACTGCCTCAAAGACCGCCGTGATCTCCGTGTCCTGCGTGACCGTGAAGGTGAAAATCCCGTTTTCGTCGGGAGAAACTTCCCCGCCGTTCACGGTGACTGACTTTCGCGTAAATCCATTTCCTGCCTTGACCGTCACAGTGACTTCGGTATCTTTTTCGTACTTTCCGTCTTGCGCATCGGGAGAAAGTGTTATGTTCCCCTCAGAAGAGTCGTATTTGAGCGAAACAGAAAACTTCTCTGTCACAGACGGAGCTGTCTCTTTGAAAGTAACCTTTATCATCGTATCCGAAGTGATATGGAAAGAAAACGTTCCGAGATCGAGCGTCTTTTCCTCGTCGTTGACGGAGAAAACATCAACTTCATATCCTGCATTCGGCGTAACCGTCACCGTGACATTCTCGTCCTTTGCATATCCGTTCGCATTTTCGGGCTGTGAGAGCAAGACGCTCCCCATTGCGCTTTCATAGCTTAAACTTACCTTGAAAAACGCTTTCTCCTCAGCGGGAGCGCACGCGACCGCGCAAACAAAGAACAATGCTATCAACAGGCTGCCGAATATCTTCTTGCTTATTTTCATTGTTATTTCTCCTGAAAGCTCTTTTTCGGTTGAAGAGCCACCGTCTTTTTCGTATCAAACCAATCGGGAGCGGAGGTGAAGCGTTTGAAAACCTGGCGGAATCCTATTTCGCTGTCCGCTCCGTCATGCCTGTACGCTACAACTCCGTCGCAGTCGATGACAACGCTCTGCGGGGCACTGACAAACCCGAATTTGAGACAGAGATTGTTATATTTTTGAGAGTCCTCTCCCGTAGGTGTCCTGTCCTGAACGACATAGATCGAAGAAGGTACATTGTAAGGGTCAAGGAGTTCGCTTCTTATATACTGCGGCGTGTCATAGGCCATGATGTCGAGCATGATGATCGCGATGTCCTCCTTGTAAGCCTCGTATGCGGCAAGAAGTCCCGGCATCTCCTGCTTACAGAAGGTACAATCGGCATAGAAGAAATTAAGAAGGACCATCTTCTTCGTCGCAAGAAGTTCGCTCAGTTTCACCTTCACCCCGAAGATCGTTTGAAATGTATAGTCGTGCATGACGGAGCCAAGAGCGTAGCGGGTATCATTTGCCGCGGGCTCGGAGAGCAGAGATGCGTGTACGACAAGTTCCGTCACAAGACTGCCGGGGCGGATCGGGTAACTCTCCTCTGCCGCATAGCCCGCGGGAAGTCCTGTTACCGTCGCGGTATAGTCGTCGGGGAAAAGTTCAGCTTTCATTACGCCGTCTTTGAAATTACTTGCGTCCGAGACGGCAACACTCTCTTTTTTCGCATTCCAAATTGTGACCTTGACTCCCGAAAGCCCGACTTTCAGTACATCTCCGCTTTGGCGGATGACGCGGAACTCATACATGACCTTTTTCTCCCGCTCGAGCTTGGGGACGGATTCGATGTCCTTGGTCTTTTCACACCGCTTGCAGTGAATGGAACGGCTTCCTTCTTGTTCGAAGGTAGGTTCCTTGTCATAGGTATATTCCGTCTGCCAATCGTGATCGAGTGCGGGGATCTCCCGTTCTTCTACTGCGGGGGATGTTCCCGTCTTTTCATTGATCCCGTCGCAATCCTTTCGGCCGCATGAAACTTCGAGGATCCCACTCTCCTCGCAGGTCGCTTCTTTTATAACTTTCCCGCTGCCCGAAAAGTCGTGCTCCAAAGCGGGCGTTATATTCTCTACTACCGTGCCGCAGACCTTGCAGATCTTGACTTCCATGCCCGCCTTTTCACAGGTGGCATTCCTGTTTTTTGGATTGTCGAGATCAAGCCTCAGATCATGCTCTTTCTTCTCCATGATGCTGTCCCGCTCTGTGCCGCATCGGGTGCAGATCTCGATCTTCTTCCCTTCTTTCGTACAGGTGGACTCCTCAACGATCTCTTTATCGATCCAATCATGCCCAAGCGCACTAATAAGCTCTGTTTCCGTCTTTCCGCAACGGGAACATCTCATGCTCTTTTCGCCCGCTTCCGTGCAGGTCGCACTCACCGAGTATGCTTGCATATCATGACCGAGCTTTGGCTCGTCAACACTTTCTTCCTTTCCGCAAAGCGTACATTTCCTTGTAAGCGTTCCCGCTTCTTCGCATGTCGACGTCGAGGAGACTTGCTCCCATTGATGCTTGCATTCGCTCTCCTCCTCGCAACCCGTCAGCGCAATCGTAGCAAGCGACGCACAGAGCACCATACCTAAAATGATCGCCTTTCTCAAAATCTTCATCTTGAAGCCTCCTTGTTTCAAGCACTTTCCACGGTGATAAACCAGAACTCTCCGTTCTCCGCGGGAACGAGCATTCCCTGTGCATCCAAATTCCCGCTCTGCCGTTCTCCGCTTTCGTCAAGCACAATCTTCACCGTATAGACGTTATTCCCGTCCTTCACAACATAGCTATTCCCGTCTCCCTCTGCGGAATCAAACCGCACGTACACAAACCCGCCTTCGGATACAGCGAGTGCCGCAAGTTTTTCGATCTCACCGTTCTCATTTAAGAAGAAGTTCACGAGATACATGCCGTCAGCCGAAAGCGCCTGCTTCAAGGTGTATTCCGTTACCTTCGCCGAGGTCGCTTTCCTGTCCTCAAAGGTAACATCTATCCAATACGCTTTGCCGAGTGTTCCCGTGCCTTCGAACTGATTATATGTTCCGAGGTCTATGACCCATGCGGCGTTTTGCTCGGGATAGCAGAACTGATTATACGCTACGATTGTTCCTCCTTCCGCTTTGTACACGACTGCGGCGCAGAAATCTCCTTCCCCGATCCCGGGGAAACTGAATCTGTTGGAATACAGGAAACTTCCGACACCCACTTCGTAAGGATCCGCCTCCACTTTCGTGTACTTCATCATCATATAGAGCTCGAATCTTCCCGAGTTGGAATAGTAGCTCATTGCATAGAGTACGTTGTCCTTTTCAAAGGGTAAAAGATAAAGTTTTCCTTCCGAATAGTCCTCGCCGATAAGGGTCACGTCATTCGCTTTTGCCGTAAACGTAAAGGGCCTGTTGTTTGTCATAAGCGGCTGATAATAGAGTATTCCTTCGATCATCGGTTCGTCTAAGACGATCGGCCCGAATCCTTTGTATGTCGTCGTGAGGGTACTGATCGGATGATCGAGTTCCCCGTTGATCTGCGCCTCCGCTTCGTATCCGTCTTGCAAAACGGTCTTTTGGAAACCGCCTTCCGCTTCGAACGTGCTGTCTCCATCCGGAATATAGTGTACTTTTAAGGGGAAATAGTTCATGTTTGAATCGCGAAGATATGCTCCGCTCACCAAATCCTGTGCTCCAATATTCAGATACACAAAACTCAAACCGCTGTATTCCTGCTTTGTAGCACTCAAAATAGCCGAGGTGTCCAACCAAGGATTTCCGTCGAGCGTAACTGTGAGCGTCGCTTCGATCGGCTCCTCATTTCCGAAAGTGATCTTCCCCTTGAAGGTGACGACTTCGGTTCCCTTGTCCCAACGGAAATAAGTCTTTCCTATGTACTTATAATCCCCGTCCGTAGGCGCGGGGACCTCATGTCCTACATAATTGCCGGACATGTTGTCTCTTACAAAGACATGCGCACCTGCTTCATCTACGAAATACGGTCCGAACCCGAACGGGAAAGACGCGTTTCCGTCTACGCCGAACTCCACGCCTTGCAGATCTTCCGCATAGTACACCTGTCCGTATTTCGAATAGTCCAGCATCGAATAAGTCTTGTTCTCAGGATCAAGAAGCAGGAAATAGGTCACGTCGTAGTTGTTGTAGCTCGAAAAACATGCGAAGTCGTCTTCTTCGCTCAGCATTTCGAGATAGCCATAGTCTCCTGCATTTCCGTTCGCGTCATAGAACGTGCCGTAGCCGAGTCCGTCCAGTGCAAGTACGCTCATGTCATCCCCGCGGAAAATCCCATAGGTGTCGTCATCCCGTACCGTCACTTCCCGCAGTTCGATCTCCATCAGCGTGATGATGCGGAACTGCGCATAATAGTCCTTCGTCCCGTCCCCAATGTCGATCGTCAGAATACAGGTCATTTCTTCATTGCTTTCGATCGGCCGGTATGTCCCTTGGATCAAACGGACATCGTTCGCAAGCTCATAATAGAGCCTACATCCGCCCCGTCCGTCGAAAATGATCTCACCGTAGAAATGCCGAATCCCGTCATAGAGATTCCACGTCCCGTATGCGCCGTCCAACGGCGTAAGTACACCCGCTTCGATCGAATAGGTCTTGCTCGTCCCGTTATCGGAGATGAAACCGAGCGAACTTTCGTATTGGTCTACATAGTATTCCCCGTAAGCGTCACCGTCCGGTGCTTCAAGTCTTGCACGGTGGAATCCGTCTACTATGAGCGTGCCGCCTCCCTCTACCGAATAGGTTTTCGAAACGTCGAGACTGCTTGCCTTATAGTAAACCTTGATCCACATATCCTGCGGCGCATAATAGTAATTCTCCATCACAAAATACCACCGCAGACGTCCCGCTACCGTGAACTGATAGATCGTGCTGCCGAGAACCGTCTGTTCTTTTATCGGGGAAAATGCGCCCTTTTCAGGGGAACCCGCGTCAAGCCCGTTGCTGTTATAGATTGCCTCGCCGCCAAGATCTTCCGAACCCCGTACCGTAAAATATACCATCGGATCGAGTACGCCGTTTACCATCTGATACACAGGACGCTCCCGTTCGTCTTCTTCGATGTGCCTGATTGTATATCCCGAGGTGTCATCCTCCATCATGAAATAGATCGCTCTGTATTCGCTATTCGCATAGTCTATCCATACGAACATTCCTTCAAAGCCACCAAAATAATCGCTCGCAGTATATGAGAAACTTCCTTCATACACAAGTCCGTTGCTATCAAAGTACAAGGAACCCATGCCCTCGTTAAGCATCATGTGCCACAGCTTGCCGCCCGTAAGATTTCCCTTTGCGTCTACTTCCTTGTGTTCGGCATATCTCGCTTTTCCGTTGTATTCTAAAATATAAAATACATCGTAGTAGTTCACCCCGTCGGGTGTTGTGAGATTCGTCAGGAACTTGAACGTTAGATCCCTATACTCCCCTTTCCCTTCCGTTGCCGTAAACGCACTGCAAGCAAATGGCATGAAGTCCGCGCCTGTACCGAGACTTTCAACCGTGATATACCCGCGGGCCACTCTCTCGGCACTCTCTCCGTTTCTTATCCAAAGCTCCGCGCTCTTTCCCGTTACTCCACCTTCCGTGAAGTCTGTATCATAGATCACAAGAGAGGTGAAGGGAGTCGCAAATGCAGGGGAGCCTCTCCCGTCGTCTGCTTCTTCATCATAGGTGAAAAGTAAATACTCGCCGAGTTTTTCCTCGCTCTGCAAAGCATCCTCTGCCGTAAAGCTCTCCCCATTCAGCGTGAATACATATCCGCGGCCTTCCGACGTCCCGCCTTCGGCAGGATAAAGCGTTGCCTCAATTTTGCTCCCGAATACTTCCGAATAGGTGTACCTGTATGAACCTGTATATTTCTCGCCATCCTTCTCATAAACCGCGCTTTCCGAAAGCCGCCCGTAGCCGTCCAAGGTCAGTACCGAGCCGTCTGCTGCTATGTATCTTCCTTCTGTGTTGTCTCTTTGGATGAAATAGTACGCCGCGTCTAAGCCGTCTCCGTACTGCATCGTGATGAAGTCAAGTTTGACGATATTCCCGGGTATGCCTGTCATGTTCCCCCAGTCGTCCGACACCAGCCCAACCATTTCATAGTAGATCACGCCTTCGCTGTCTACCTGTCTGCCTAATACATAGTATATTCCCATGTAGGTATCCATGTAGTTGGTGTCTACGAGTATGAACGTGCCATAGCCGTCAAAGGTCACTGCATAGCTTCCGATCACCGCGCCTTCCCCGTGCGGAATCGCCTGATAGTAATAATCCGCCGCGTTTCCCTCTTCACCGCGCACAGAGAATGCCTCGACTTCTCCCTCACTGCTTGTGAAGGTCCCGAGCGTCAAATTCATACTCTCAGACCCTGCATCAAGAAAATAATCCCCGTATAAGGCGTCGAACGTCAGAGCGCCTTTGACCTCTCTTACGACCTTTCCGTCCGATCTTTCCGTATAAGTCGCCATGAGATATTCGTCTATATCAAGCGTAATATTTTCATTGAGCTTCTCCTCGTCCGTGCGGTCCGGGTCGTTTGCGACGTTGAATCCGACGTAGACATACTTTCGCGCAAGGTCAGTGTTGTAGTAGACGAACGTATTCCCACTGACTCTACCCCTGAGACCCGTTTCTTTGAAAAGAAAGTCGTTTCCGTCCCGCGTACCGTAGAACTCCGCGCCGCCGCGCTCCAAGATCGCAACGTCTTCTTCGCCCTCTGGGAAATAGATATAGTCGTTTCCGCCAAGACGGTTCGAATACCCTTTCTCCCATACGCCATAGAGGACGAGCGTATCTTCCAATACGATGGACTCTCCGGCATGATACATGACTTCTCCGTCGCTCGTGTCGCTCCAACCGAGAAATCTGTAACCGTTCGCATGAAAGCCGTTTTCTGAGATCTTTACCGTCGCGCCGAAAACCGATGTCACAGACTCCGTATTCCCCGTCACGTCCGCGTTCCCCGGCAGACCGTCTATATATGCGATCGTATAATTGACTCTGTCGTAACAGAAACGGAAAACATTCTCGTTTTCGGACTCCGAAAGCGTGAGGCTCTTGATATTCTGTTCGCTGTTTGCGTTAAAACTGAATCCATGGATATTCGGAGCTTCGGGACTCGTTTCGATTCCCGCAAATCCTTGTCCTGAAACCATTTGTTCGGAGGCTGAGACGTAGCCTGTGCCTGCAAGTGTCATCAGCCGTATGTCGATCGTATATCCGATCGTATAACGCGCAATGAGTTTGAGTTCCGACGCGGGCATCTTAAACGTCCCGGATACCTGTACATTGTCCTCTGTAAACCATGCCCCAAATGGCATATACTTTTCGGGCGTGATCCCCGAAAGCGCGTCTGATACGTTTGCGCCCTCTTTCAAATAGATCGTCGTCTCGCCCGCATAAGTGCCGCCGTTTAAATCGAGGCTCACGCGGTATCCCCGCGCCCACTTCGCTTGATAGGTCACGCTTTCGGCAGGAGCCGTGATCTTCCCGCGGTAGTCCTTCCCGTCTGCCGTCCAGCCGTCAAAGACGTACACTTCGTCCCCGACAACTTTGTTTCCGGACGGTTCGGGAAGTTCCACTTCTTCGCCGCTCGTAACCGTGACGGCTCCCACTGCGGGCCCGCCGTCTGTCTCGAAGCTCAGCTTTACTTTGCTCCCGCTGCACCCCACAACCATGCAGAGCGCGAACATCAACACACACAGCAATCCTATCTTTCTGCTCAATGCTTTCATAAATACCTCCTCGTAGTTCGTTGATGAAAGTCCGCATAGGCTTACTAAAAAGCGGAGATATTTTCTACCCCCGCTTTTCCTCATAAGTCGTTCTCGGGAATGAATGTGGCTTGCGCTCGTCGTCCATCTTGGTGGTAATCATACCAATCTTGTCTGACTGTAAACACCAAGGTAAAAGTTTTCATCCCATGCGTGGAGGAATAACGGCTCATTTCGCCCATGGAATCCTCATAGACATAATCAATTACAAACCCTTCATTAGCAGTAAACGTAATGGTAATTTTCGTGCCGATCGGATAACCTTCCGCACGTTCTTCTGTACTCACCTCGCCATTGTACTCGATAGATATTGTATAGCTACCCCCTTCGCCGCAGTCTACCACGACCGGGAAAGGTTCATCATTATACATCGTATAACTTTTTTCCTCATCATAGCCTTGATGTACCCAAACCACTCTTCCATAAAAGTCTACGTCCCATCTTCCGGAACCTGGAATCGTAAAGTAATAGCTCTTCATCGCTCCGCTGGAATCGTTAGAACGAATCTCATACTTCGTTCCATCGAAATAGAAGTTTCCGACCTCATCCACCTGTGCGGTGTGCGATTCGTCGGTCGTTTTCCAACTTCCTGCGAGGTAAGGAATCATGACGGGTCCCGGAGGGATCTCTCTGTAGTATTCCACGGCTTTACTGTCAGAATCAGACGGTGTAAAAACCAATCTATCGTTAGACTTTGTATACGTCAGAGTACCATCCAAGAGGACTATTTCATACGTCTCAGCATTGTAACTCAGAACGACAGCCGGATTGCCTCCATAAAGCAATTCTGTTTCCGTGATTTCAATCGGAAAACCATATGTGGCAGTCGGCACCCAATTCCCCACAAGAATAAGCGAACACTCAAAGGTATAGTAATCCACACCTTCTAACAGATAGTACGATTTTTCCGTTTTCCCATCTTCCGTGTAGCTCAAAACAAGAAGTTTTCCGCCGTTTACCGTGTCGAGGAATGAGAATGTGAACTCAGTTTCTTCATTTTCTTCATCTATTACGGTGAAAGTGTAACTACCATTCCCGGCATCGCGTACGGGATACTCTTTGGCTCCGTCCTCTGTCTCGGAGAAAATGACCGATTCACCCTTCAAAGTGAACTCATAACCAATCTCTCCCGCACTTAAAAGCGGCATCCATTTTCCTGTAAGCTCCGCGGCGAAAAAGCTTTCCCCAAATTCTATGACAATGACCATGTCTTCCGAAATGACAAAAGCATATTTCCCATTTATGAGCTCGACTTCCTCACCATCCACAGTAATAGAAGAGACATAGTATCCCTCCTGCGGAGTAATCGTAAGAAGCACTTCCGTACCGCTTGTATAAGGCTTTTCGGGCGAAAGAGTATAACTCCCCTCGCTTCCGCAAGTGACAAACACATTATAAGTGTCCGCATCTTCGCCCTTCTCTTCAAAGCTAATCGTGATTTGCGTATCCTCGGTGATATTGAAAGTGTAGGCGTTTTTGATGAGAATGATCTCCTCACCATTTACCGTAACACTTCCAATTCTCATGTCTGCATTGGGGTAGACGGTGAGCGTGACTTCCTGCCCGTCCGAATAGGGACCTACGTCAGAAAGACTGTATGTACCTCCGCTTCCACAGGTGACGTTCAGAGTATGCGTAATGATCTTCTCAAATGCAATATCAATGGTGACGTTTCCTTCAATCGTGAAGGAGTAGGTTCCGTCCTCGGAGAGCGAAACGGCATTCCCGTTCAGAGTGACGTCCCCAAATTCATAGTTTCGCCTGTGCGTGACGGTGAGCATAACCTCATCCCCTGCATAGTAGGCACTTTTATCCGGAGAGAGGGTATAACTTCCGCCTTCGCCGCAAGTAACGTTCACCGTGTAGGTGGCCATTCTGGTGTATTCGACATATATGTTCGTCGCAGCACTTACGGCAAAGGTATAACTGTTATTCTCGGTCAGTGAAACTTTTTCGCCGTTGAGGGTGACGGATTCCACCGAGTAGCCGCTGTAAGGCAAGGCTGTGAGCGTGACCTCGTCCCCATCGTGATAAGGCCCAAACGGAGACAGTGAATAAGTCCCGCCTTCCGAACAAGTTACTGTAACGGAGTATTCCTTGTTTTCCGGAGAAACGATAGTACCCCCGGAATCCGGATTCGGGGGCGTGTCACTGTTGTCGCAAGCTGTAAGCACAAGCCCGCAGCTCATGACAAGAGCGACCAAAATGGAGAATATTTTTTTCATGTCTGCTCCTTGGATTTATTCAAAGCCTTTAATCTGCATGGAAAACTATATCATGCTTCCACTTTTTCAATCTTGAAGGAAATTGTATCCAATACACCTTGAGATGAGCTTATATTGATTTTCGCAATTTCTGTAGTATAAGAAAAAGTCCTTATCCAAGTAGATTTATCCGACCCATTCTTATCTCTTTGAGTCAATGCATTTGTAATCGTTTTGTTATCGGATGTGATTCTAAGTTGCATCCCGGTAGTGACGATATTGCCGACCGTTATTTTATATTGAGCAGTCGTATCCCAAGTAAATCCAAGTTGATACGTGCGCCATTCGAATGTTGTTGCATTAGGTGCAATATGAATTTCATACTCTTGCCCTAATTCTATTATAGGAGCAACATATTTTTCCAATTTCAGCTTTACGGAAACCGCTTCACTTGATGCATTCTGAATGGAAATAGTAGTATCTGTTGTAAACGGTGTATCGTCACGAACAGATAAGACATAAGCAAAAGTATTCGAAATGGGGGAATACATATCGGCAGTATATTTTTTGCCATATGTTGATGCGATTTTAAGTACATTTTGGGCGACGGGCGTATCGGTCACTGCCGTAATCAAATAGTCTCCTTCCGAAAGATCAGAGACAGGTAAAATTTCCGACGCTGACGCCTCTAAAGTATATTCTGCGAAATAGCTCTCTGCGGCTGTCCCATCCGCACCTTTGATGTTGCCGATAGGCTCGCTGCTCCAACCTTCTGCCGTCTTTTCGTAGACATCCCATGTATCGACGTCAAGATAGAGATCCCCGTCTTTACCGAGATCGGCAGCAGGCGCGCCTTTCCCATGCAAAAAAGAGGAGCCGTCTGTTCCATCGTCTCCCTTGGGACCTTGTTCGCCTTGAGGCCCTTGGGGACCCTGTTGTCCCTGTGCGCCATCATCTCCATCTTCTCCGGGTTCCCCCTTGTCCCCTTTATCTCCCTTGGGCCCCTGAGGTCCCTGGGGACCCTGCGCTCCCGTCTCCCCCTTTGCCGAGGCGAGAAGCTCTTCGTACCACTCGTTATAGGAGAGTTTTCCGCCGTTTTCCTGATAGGCGGCGTAGACAGCTTGAATATCGGGATCGAGATCAGATGTTGTATTATTACTCTCACCGCAAGCAGAGAGTCCAACGGTGCTACCGACTAAAAGTGTCGCACCGAGTGTTAATGCCAAAAATTTATTTTTGAACTTTTTCATTCTATTGCTCCTTATAACAAATTGCAAAAAAGCGCCGACCCCGAATTGCCCGAAGGCAATTCGGGGTGGCAGTGTTAATTTATGCTTCCTCTACGGAAGATGCGAACAAAACATCAAAGGTCACGGAATCAGCGCTATCGTTTGTAAAGAATAGAACTACATTCGCTCCATCACTATTGACCTCATAGTCCTCCGAAACTCCATTGACCGCTTCATAGCTAATTCCAAAATTATCAGAAACAGTTACAGACAAGGTTTGTGTAGAGCCATCCGCAAGTGTCAGCGTAATTTCGTATGTCCCTTTGGAAAGGGAAGCGAGAACATAGGAAGCGCTGTCATTTCCTTCAAGCGTGATAGTCTCCGAGACGTCCGGGATAAGCACACCGTCAGCCGGAGTAAAGGAGACATTGAACGATACGGTCTCTCCTCCATCATTGTGTAAGACAATGAGTGCATTCCCGCCATATTCATAGTCGGTTCCGAGCACGATCCCGCCTACGGGAAAGCCGCTTTCCACAACGGTCGTCGGACCCAGCGTTAAGGAAACAGACATCGAATCGCCGTTTTCAACGGAAATGAGATATGCCTCGACATCTTCGGAAAAGTTGCTGATGAAATATACACGCGTTTCGCCTGCGGCAAGAGATGTTACTGCAAGAGGAGTGGAGATATCGTGATTTTCAATCGTCTCTTTCGTAACCGTAACATAGAAGGAAACGGAACTTTCTGTGCTGTGATTTGTAAAGACCACAGCAACATTTTCCACAGGTACGCCCTCTTCGGGAACCGATACACGGAGCGCTCCGTACTGTGCGCCGTTAGGAACAATCACACCCTGACTTCCCGTGACCTCAATGACGTTCTGTCCGTTCATGATGGAGAACAGATAGTCACCTTCAGCGGGAGTTTCCAAATAGTAAATGCGGGATTCCCCGGCGCCGAGCGTAATGTTTTTCTCTTCCCCAAGCTTGAGAACAGTATCTTCTTCCGCAAGGAATACGCCGCCCACAAAGAGTTCACCGTATGTAGAGGTGAAGGAAAGGCTTTCCGTTCCCGTCAGTTCGATATAGACAGTATAATCATTTGCAGCGGTCAGTCTGAGGCTGCTCAAGACGCCATTTACATACAAATTCACGCTTACGCTTTCCACCTGCTCTGTTTCGGGATTGTCGATATAGGGAATATTCACCATAGTAAGCAGATAGGAACCTGCGGTAACGTCTACCTTGACGGGATATCTCGTCGTACTACTTGCGGGAACAACAGGCACATTTGCGATATCTTCCGTCCCAATAGCGGAGTTATTGGCATCCCATACGCCCGCCGTGAACAGCAAGGAGACGTTACTAAGATATTGGATATCCTGATCTGCATCGAAATAGTAGGCCGAATACACGGTAATATCAAAATAGAGCGTTGTTACACCCGCAGAAACATAAATCGGATAGTTATTTCCGCTCATATACGTACCGCTGAGGTTATTCGGGTTTGTCTTTACATTGATACCGTAATCGACATAAATCTCCTGTGTGGTTTCCGTGGAGGATGCCGCAGTAAGGTTAACGGTATAGAGCTCGCCTGCCGTAACAGAAAGCATATACCTCGCGGTCTCCGTGCCGTCCGCCAAATAAGACGTTGCCGTTTCAGGGAAAGCTGTGTAGGACGAAGGAGCCACATAAGGGTACAACGCAACGTTCACTGTGAGAGCATTGGTAGATCTAATCGAGAGCGTTTTTACTCCTGTAAGGTCAAGCTCTACATAGTAGGATCTGTCCATTGTCAATTCGCCGTAATCGAGTTTTGTGGTGCCCACATAAATTTCCTCGCCTGCATTGAGGACATCACAGTAACCGGATACGACCACATTATATCTCCCAGAAACGTCTAAGAGATCGACCGTCACCGCCGTGTTGCTCACTTTGAGTTCCGAAAGGATATAAGCGTTAAGGGCGCCGATCGCGGGATACCCAAGGGACACGGTAACATTCAATGTTGCCAATTCAATGTCATAGTAGCTTGCTTCGAAAGAGACGTTTGTACTATTCAAAGTAATATCGACCATTGAATAAAATTGTTTTGATTCAAAGTCAAAATACAAATAGTACACTTCTCCCGTCGAGAATGTGGCAGTTATAGAAATATTCCAATATGCGTCATCGGACAATGTATCATTGACCTTTACATAGAGGAAATATTGTCCCGCTGTTGCATTCACGGTAACGGTTTCGGGAACTCCGTTTTCAAGGACAATGTTCTGCGATTGTCCAACTTCCACATCCCCTTCGGCCGCGAATGCCGACAGTTCGGCGAAACCGGAAAGACCGATTGCGCCAAGCGCCATGACGAAAGCAAGCATCATGGCAGAGATACGAGCCTTCATGGATTTTAACATATAAAATCCTCCTTGAAAAAGTGTATTTTCTTAAAACTGCACTTACGCATTTCCCCCGTTGGCATACAGAAGCAAGCAAAGAATTGCCACAGGCGAACACCGCAAAAGAGCAGCTTCGAGAACAAGATTGAAATTTCCTCGGCCTTCTTTTTATCACAGAGAACCCAAAAGATATACTTTGAATTTCCTCAGCAAGGCAGTCATTTCTATTTCAATATTGATTTGACACATATTTGTTTTGGCAATAGAGACTAAATTTTTCTTGAAAATTTTTATTTTTCATATTATACCATTATTTTCCATTCCCATGTCAATTAAATATTTTTGATTTTTAATAACTATTTTTGGTATGCCATATAAAAAAATATAATACTTTATCTTTTTCACAAAAAATGTTTCATTTTATCTTTTTTCGTTCTCGCCAATATTTGCGGCTTAACTCAGCCATATTTTGTGAAACAAAATAGCCGCTCCCAAAAAGAGCCGCCCTCTCGCTTAATGTTGTATAAAATGCCCACGATATCGGTTACAAGTAAAATGCCCATTATTACTCCCATACTGAAATCAGCTCGCAAATTCGTTAAATTGATTGCCTCTGGAGTATTGTATTGTGTAAATTTTCGGAGGAATGAAATCATGTGCTTAAATTATGAAAAAAACACCGCTCGAAATTTATCCGAACGGTGTTTGCTACCATTACTTACTTCTTGCGCACCATTGTTATGAAACTCTTGACCCAAATAGCGCATCTTCATGAAAGCGTACCCGTCATCTCCTATAAATCATCTCAATCGGATAATCCAAGTGCGCGGGTTCAAGCGACTCTCCCAAATACTGATAAATGGTGATACCATTTTTTTGAAAGAGTTTGACCAAGCTTTGGGTGTTCTCAGCGTTCCTTGACAAACTCGCAAATTCCTTGACCACAATCGCCTCCACAGCTCCAGCCGCACAAGCAGAAAGCAAGTCGTGTAAAGCGGGGCGATCAATGTTCAATCCGTTATAGCCGGTATCGACATAGCAGCCAACAAGTTTCCAATCTGTTTGTCCCGCTACTGCATTTTGTAGCCGTGCTTGAAGATCAAGGCACAGTGCTTCGTTTGCGCAACGGACATATATTGCTACTTTCTTCATCGACAACCTCCTCTTAACAAAAAACTATTATTAACCATATAAATATCTCCTAAAACATACTGCATATCAATGCAATTATATTTCTTGACTATAATTATCGGCACAAAAAAAGAGGAAGCGACTCCTCTTCTTTGGTTTGCCTTGGCATCATCTTAACTCTACCGTTTAATTTCAAAGTTCCTTCTTATTTGGCAACGCTCAAAAGTTCCCGAACGCGTGTCTGCAAAAACTCTTCGAGTCTTTTTAGCCTCAGCAGCGGAAGATTATAACGCGAATGCTTTTTGAACTTGAAATTGATTATTTTGCGAAGTTTCTCTCTTTGCCGATCGGTCATGAATTCCTGCGCGATATCCGAATAAGGCCCCCGAAACGCCGAAGACCTCGATTCTGCGTATTCCGACAGATTTTCGATTTCATCGTCCATTGCATAGTTAAAGAGAGAAAGACCGTTATCGAAGATTGGGGCAAATGCGATCGGCTTGTTTGTGTGGTTATCCACTAAAAGCCCGAAGTTGCCACTATGCCGATCGGTATTATAGATCAAAGCATCGAAGATCATCATATCGGCAAATGCGTCATAATATTCTTTGTCGAGCGACTTCAGGTACTGCTCGATCTCAGGCAGAGTCCCCTTCTCCACGAACCGGTACATTGGCACATACGCCGTCTCCTTATCGGTGAAGAGTTCGCATGTCGAGCAAAGAATTCCCTGCCATTTCTTGAGATTATAAGAAACATGCTTAAGTTCCATCCTCTCGGCGATCTGAGCAGCATAAAATTCCGAATACGGCTCCTTACCCGCATTGGCTGCGCCCGATGTTCCGCCTTTGTAAAGGACGATCTTTCCCCGCTCTCTGCGCCAACATTTGCGGAGCATACCGTTTGTCGTATATTCGGGAGAAAACCGTGGACGCCTTGCGCTACTCGTTCCGTATCCAGTGTAGGCAATCAATGCCAAGGTGTTTGAGAAACGATTGTCGTACAAATTGTATTTTGGAAAAGCTTCCTTGAAAGCCCCGCTCTACGACCCAATAGCTGTCGTTTAATGACAGACCTTTGCAAAGTTCGATGATCCCAAGAGTGTCGTTCTCCGATAACCCGGAACGCGACAGAATTTGGTGTACAAATTCGCGGTTCTTCGGGATCAATCTTGTTTGCAGCCAATCTAAAACACCTTCATCCGAAACCGTCATACCGATAGGCAACAGCCCCCTCTTTCTTCATCGATCGAAATGAGACGACAGATCTGCCCTTCCATGTATTTGGTTTTCAGTTCAAACACGGCAAGCACCGTATCATATTGTTTTAATTCAAAAACCACATATTCAGCCCCTAATAATTTTTTGACAGACCCGAGTTTCGCTTTTCAATTATAACCTATTTCAAAAAGAATTTCAACTTTAAGTTTTTGTCCCGATACAGGAAGTCCCGAGATAAGCTCCGAGACACTACACTTCTTCTATGTTCGTCGTGTCGTACTCTAAGAGATCTCCTATTCGGCATCCCAACACGGAAGCGAGAGCAACCATCGTAGATACCGAAGCTTTATTGATATCCTTTGCTCTCGTTTCGTATTGTTGCAAGGTGCGCAATTTTACTCCAGACCTAACCGATAGCTCCTTTTGGGTCAAACCGCAGAGTTTTCTTTGTCTTTGCAGTCGCGTCGAGGTGTTTCGTCTTTGGATCATGACATTGGCTACATCAACAAATTTATCTTCCGATGCTTCATGCAACGTAGGATACATCTTCATGATCTCGATAACGGAAAGATTTGCTTCGATGTCCTTGAATGTTCTTCCTGTTTTCCATTGGTAGTATGCGAGAATCCAACCACACCAATATTCGGGGGAATAATCATATTCGATCTGCGGGGCCGGAAAGGAATACTTACCCCCCGCTTTCCCCGCCACTTCCATGACTAATTCCGTTCCGGATAAGCCGGAAACAACTTTGGGAACGCCTTGGCCAAATAAGTCCGCATAGCCGCTTGCAAGAAACAGTCCCATAAATGTTTCTATCTCTATATGGCATGCATTTACCGCATAATCAAAGGCCTCGCCCAAATTTCTCATCGAATCGTTCAAATATTCTTCACCGTAAGCGGGGGTCATCCGATTTCATTGCCTCTCTTATTATATCTCTCATATAGATCCCGTCCATATCTTCTTTTTCTATCTCTTTACGATAAGCAGCACGCGCTTCCTCATCGCGCACTTTTCTTTTGAAATAATAGATGCTATGATCGGCTATCGTATAGTCGAGAAACTTTATGGAATCAAACGCTTTTTGCGACTTCAAGACAAACTGTTCTCCAAGTTTACCGAGTCGCATTGCGCAGCTTAATTGTTTCAGGGAAATTTCGTTTAACACGAACGATCTCGCAAATGAAAAGTAGGAATCATCTGCCCTGTACCCAATGATAGCATCATAGTTTTCAAATCCAGGCAGAAAGTTCTCAATGAGATACTCCCTCCCTCGCACAGCTAACGATGTGGATAATCGACCTTTTCTGTGTATCATCAAAATTGCCAACCAGTTTAAGATCGTGTATTCCGGCGAGGATAAATTTAAGATGCTTAGGTTGCTTGTTTCGATTTCGTATCTGTTAGCGTAACCGTCAATGCCCTCAGAACAAGCCCACTCTTTGGCAAGTTCAATGTGTTCCGTACAATAAAACCCTTTTCCATAGTCGTTGTACGACTTCCCCTTTCCAAATTCGGGGCACTCTACGATCTTGGATGAACCATGGAACAGGATCAACTTGCTCATTTCTCAAAGTACTCCTGTAGAGTTATTATTCTCTATTATACTCCCATGAGTTCACAATGTCAATCACTTTCGTATAAAAATGTTCATTCGAAGTGTGTAACTACTTTAAAGTCGCTGATTGCAGTTTCGGTCATCACTACGTTGCAGCACATGGCTCACTCCGATATAGACTTTATGATCTCGTCGAACGTTGTATCGAGGGGTTTCACTCTTCCGAGCCGAACGTCGTTCTCCGATTGAGCCAAATGCGCATACAGTTCAAGCCGCTCTTTCATTTCTTGTAGAGCAGCCTGTTGCGCAAGAAAATCTTCATGGCTCATGAGGACAGTATCCTCTCTTCCGTTGACGGTGATCGCAACGGGGTTCTGCCGTGTCAGCGCGGAGATCTGCCTGTAGTTGGTACGAAGGCCTTTCGAAGGTCTGATAGAAATTCCGATCGACATGATAATTTCTCCTTTTGGTAGTCATATTGTAGCACAGTTTGTCTACTATATCAAGGGTATTTTATGCAATATCCGGGTAAAAAGACCACAAAGCATTTATAAGTATAACTTTCATTATTTACTCTTCCTCCAATGCCGAAATCAACTCGAGCCAAAAATCAATGTCACGGTTAGGAGCAGACCATAAACGAATCGAGATGACGGAGATTGCCTGCTCACGCAATCTATAATAGTGGCGTGAGGACAAATTCAGTCGATACAGTAATTCGTTATGATTGAGTGTCTCCGGAGCAATATACGTCAAGTATAAGAGTTCATAGAGTCGCTCGCCCTCTCCCGGCATCTTTTTAAGAACGGTCAGTGCGTCATTGATGCGATCAAGAATCATACGTGTCTTCTTCATGCTTTCGATACGATTTTCAAGGCGGCTGTTTCCAAAAGCTGTTTCAATATCAACATGATCGATCAGTTCATCAACTGTTTCAAAAGGCTTGTCAAGCTCCTCGGCAATTGAATCCGGGAAGCATTCCAGGATCCAAGCAATCGTTCGATACTCCTTCAGCAAGCTTAACGTGTTATGATAGACGTTGAATTTCTTTTTCTGCGACCTCCTCGCAGCATCTCCAGCTTCTGTTCCTTTGGCGATAAGTCCTCTCTGCGTAAAAAGCTTCAAAATAGCATTTGTTTTTGCATCAGCTGTTTTAGATAAATTTGCCATTTTAGCCATCTCCGCTTTTATTCGCGAAATTTTTCCGCGTTCACAAGCAAGAACGATGTAAAAATAAAAAGTCTAATCGCTTACACTCAAAATACATAAATTAAGTCAAATGTTTGAAGTCGCAAAAAATAAAGGCCCATCTCGGGCCTTTTTACGTTCAATCTGTTATTTATGTCTGAAAAGGATCGAAGAGGCATCGTGGCTGCTGGCTATCCACGCCGAATTGCTTCAAAGCCCACGAGTTGCCACTGGCATATTTCCAATAATAATCCCCGTACTCATTCAGCATGACTTTCCACGGTTTCTCAATGGTAAAATGAACAATGCGCGGGGTTTGGATCTCCGCCACAAGATGCTTGATTTTTGCGGTGAATTTATTTGGGGTGCAAAGGTTGTTCCATTGCACATTCCAGGAAGGTTCGATAATACCAATGTCCCCTTCACAGATTTG
The DNA here is from genome assembly GCA_947632505.1 of uncultured Clostridia bacterium. Lineage (GTDB taxonomy): Bacteria > Bacillota > Clostridia > Christensenellales > Borkfalkiaceae > Gallimonas. Next base: position 20,897 of record CANRPN010000003.1, read on the forward strand.
ATTCAGCACGTCTTGGTCTACATAACGGTATTGCTCTTTACGCTCCATGCATTTTACGGCTTTTCCAAAATAATCGTATTGAAGATAGCGTTTGCAATCGATCACCATCACCCCTGCGTTGATGTAGGTCATCGTATCCAATCCCAAAGACTTTATGTATCTGTCATCTCGCCTCGTGGAATAATTCAAGACAGCGTTGACCGTCTTTGACGGATCGGCTTCGGTAAGAATATCACCGATGTCACTGTTTACGACCAAATCAACATCGAGGTAGATGAAACGTTCGTATAGTCTCCCTAAAAACAGCGGAATAAACAACCGATAATATGACTCTTTTGTGTAGTGCGCACATGTATAGAACAAATCCTCATAAGGTTGCATCTGTTCCTTGAGATCTACAAATTTGATATCCACATTGCGGCTCTTCAAGCAACGCAACAGCTCAATGCTTTTTAATGACAAACTCGAATAGAAAACAAAGACGACATATTCCTTATTGGGGTCAGAATTGGCAATTACCGAATAAATCGCGGTAGAAAGATAAGGCGCGTACTCCTCATTCGTTACAAATGCAATGGGAATCTTCTTGATCAATTCATTTCTTGTATTTTCGCGATATTCTTCCGGAGAGCATTTGCAATATTCTCGCATCCACTTCCGCAGTTTTACATCATTGTATCCAACCTTTTTAACGATCTCCTCTACCGATAAATCGGTTTGCCATAAAAGATCTTCTGCCGCTTGAATTCTTTGCGATGATATGTAGGAAGCCGGAGCCCTATAGAGTTCCTCATTGAAAAGTTCTCGAATATCATCCGGATATACATGAAATTGCCTGCTCAAGAATGGAACGCTTAGCGATTTATCCAGATTTGAAAAGATATACTGTTGGAGATGTTCCCGCAGCTCCGGGTCGGGATAAATAATCTTGCTGCACGCATTGAAAACGCACTCCTTTCCCGATTCAATTATGTCGTGGATCTGTTTCGTGGTTAATACGGGGATATTGCCGGAAAGCTCCGGATTAGATTTCACACAACGCTCATCATAATATTGTCCGACCACGAGATAACCGATCAAGGCATAATCCCGCCAAAGAGAAGCCGTGGCAACCGACATATTATCGGGCAATATCCATAAATCTGTATCGGGGTGCTTGATTTCCTCTCCAGGTTGTCTGACCGATGCTCCCTCCCATAGCCATTGACGCAATTTGGCTTCTTTTGCCTGGCTAATTTCGGGATAATCTCCGGCGAACAGTGTCGATTGGGATATGGAAATAGGGACATGCTTCAAACGATACTTTAATTTTGCCCCCCATAATCTTGCATCTATTTTTGCCGTCTGCGCAACGAGCTCTGACTTCGGGTCGAACACCGCAATAGACACATTCGATGAGGCTGCTAAACCGGAAATCGCAGAAACTAACGCCTTCATATCATATTCCACAATCGCTCTCCGAATATACATGATGCACCTCTTGGATCAGATATTTATGGAATATTATATCACTCTTCAAAGTAAAAAGCAAACAAAATTTTACCAATGCCTATCATTTAGTTCTTTCTTCACAAATCAAAACGGAAAAAACTGATTCAATCTGGGAGGAGTTTCAATCCCCGTATAATTTCTTTCGAGCAATCAAAAAACCCGCCAGAGCCGTTTAATGGGCTTCTGTCGGGCTTTTCAATTATTCAGTATCCGGTGCGTTATAACGCGCCTGCGCTGTCGGCGTAGAAAATACGCCAATCAAATCCGAGCAGCAATCCGATCCGTTTTGCCATATCCGGCGCGGGCGTTTTCTTCCCATTCAGGATATGCGTGATATAGGAACGATCAACCGCCAAAATAACAGCAGCTTGGTTTTTACTGAGCCCCCGTTCTTTCAGCCCTTTTTCGATTGCTTCTTCAATGAAAAACTGTTTCGCGCCATCGCTTAAATACGGTGCGGGTTGTACCATCTGGACGATCGCCGCCTCCTCGGTTTTGATTTCCATTATAGGCGTAGGTTTAGGACGGTCTGTTGTGGTATCCGCAAACCAGCAATCGAGTGCATCGCCGGCCATAAGGAATGCTTCTTCCAATGTTTCCCCCTCCGTAACGCATCCGGGAAGATCGGGAAACTCTACCCAGTAGCCGTGTCCCGTCTCTTTGGCTTGGTGGAAAACTGCGGGATAGATGATGATTTTTTCCATAGCGTTTAACTTCTTTCAGATTTTATTTTGCGCAGGTCGAGGCTTTTATCAATCCGGCCTGCTTTAGGATCGCCTGCTCCAGTCCTTGGCTTAATGCTAGCACTTCTATGATACTACCATGTTGACTGAGTCAACGTTTTTTGGATATTATTTCCCCAAAACTTTTTTCTTCGCAGGCAAAATACTGACAACCTGATCATTTCTCTTTACGCGCCGCAACGAGAAATTCTCTTTTAATAAAGAAACCTGCCGGAAGTCATCACTTCCGACAGGCCGTTTCTAATTAAGTTTTTGTTTCCTGATACGCTTTTGTTCTTCAATTGGAAGAAGTTCAAATTCAAAACTCCTTATCTCTTTGTTAAGTCCGCCCATAAAGCGACCGAGGATGTTGACAGCGACCTCTTGCGGCGACAAATTATTTTCGATATAAGCATCGCCTAACTCAAAGACCTTTTTGATCTCTTCAAATTCTTCATCGGTAATAAAATCATATCCCCATGCCTCATGCGCCTCATCGAGACTTCTATATTCACGGGCTGCACGGACTTTCTCTCTCCTTTTTTCGAGGTTTGAGTCGGCTTGTTTCCTTAAACGCTTAAAAGCATTTTCCACCTTCTTCAGTACTTCTTTTCTTGCTTCGATCTCCAATTTGATGGAAGCGCGCTCTCGCAGTTCTTTTTCTGTCATACTGTTACCTCATGAAACTTTTCCGTTATTGAAGGACTCATAGAAGTAAGGATCATCTGAATCCGAACTGCATACGCCGATACACAATTCCTTACCGGTTTCCCGTTGAGTATTATACTCAACAAAGCAGACTGATTTTTCGTCCGCATCCGAAGTTTGCAGCCAAATGTTGACTGCCGGGAAATCCTCGTTGTCTACAGCGTCAGCCCTTAATTGCGAACCGTCTGGAAGTGTCAGACAGACCGAGGGATGCTGCGGAGCAGTTATAAGGTCATCAGATAGGGAAAACCTTCCCTTCCCTTTCGCAGCACTTTTGAATCGTTGATATGTGCGATCCAGCTCACTTTGAAGTTTCTGGAAAACCTTCTCGACTTGCTCTTCCGTGTACTCATATGTACCCTTGAATGAGCAGTTGCCGAGCAGCCCCAGCATGCTTAAAATTTTGTTTACCCGCGCCTCCGCCAAACGCTTGAAGCGCTCTTGTTTTGATTCTCGCATTTTTATGTCTCCTTAAAATTTGAAATGAAGCGTAAGATATTCTTTGCTTTTGTATTCTCCATAATCCAATACAAGCTCAGCTTCGAGCAAGTACGCTTCTCTTAATCCGAAATCGGCCAGCATTTGTTTGAATAGATGATAGTTGTTGTACTCCTTTTGTATTTTTTAACGGGCAAACCGTCATGTGTATATAAAAACGGCAGTCCGGGAAAACCGCCGGTGTTACTTTTGAAAGCCAAGAAACAAAAAAATGCCGACACTCCGAAAGGATTGCCGGCTTTCTTCCCGTCATGGGCTGTAAATAAAGAAAGTGCCAATTACAAGTAGTAATTGACACTATGAGACTCTGGTACTTTGTCGGTTAAACCGAACAAGAAACTTTATGATGATATTATACCAAATAGTAAAATATAAGTCAATATTATACCCATGGCATACTTCGTCGAATATTGACGATTTTGCACTTATCGTTATCGGCGAAGGATATATGCGGGATCGTGCGTAAATATTATTCGGATTCAAAAAGGCGGCTTTGAATAATAACGTTTAGGGCCTGTATCGCCCGATCATACGGAACATCCTCATACAACATCTTTGCAGTGACGTCCTCATAGTCCCTTTGATAGATTTTCGACTCGATGATTTCCTGCAAAATCTTGTTGACGTCCATGCCGTCCTGCGCCGAAAGACACTTCTGCCGTTTCTTCCTGTCCTCACGGACTTCGCACACCAGCGCCCTCAATGTATCGTCGATTTCGACATGATCCAATAGCCGTAAAATATCATAGATATGTCTTGAATTCCGGGAGATCTCATCTGACAATTTATAGTCGCACAGGGCGAAAACCTTATCAACCAACGTTCTCGTCAACGACTGTACAACGATCTCAAACGGGTGCAAGTCCTCGTACCGGTCTGCCGCCTCACCGTCTATGGAATGCAGATGATCATACAGGATCGAAGTCGCTGTCTTCATCTCATTCGGATACACTCGCCCCATAAAGACAGTTTCGGCATTGATGACGGGCTTGATCCCCTCGGAATAATATTTCTTGGGATACTCGATCTCGTAGTTGTTATAATCCATGCCGTATAGGATTTTATCAAAGTTGGTTATGCGCAAACCCAATTCATCGCAAGCTTCCCGAACTGCGAGCATCACCTTCTTTTTTGCCGACTTCGGAAATGTATCTCCGCATATCGTGAGATCGATATCCTCGGAGAATCTACGGATCACCTTGTGGCATTTCGAGAGCGAAGTACCACCTTTGAACAATAAATTTGGCAGCCGCTTCGTCAATTCTCTTAGAAACAATGATACATAGTAGTCCTTCTCGATCAGCGCCTCATTGATCTTGAGCTTATCTGCCGTAATCAAAATAGAACGTTCGAACAATTCTTTGTCGTCACTTAATTTCATAGATTACTCCACATATTGTCATTTTACTTAAAGTCTTTGACGGAAACGCATCGGCGATGCCCATAACCTGCTCTCTCGTGATATTTTTTGCGCGTATGAATTGCACGATTTTTTCCCGAACTGTTTCAGTGTATTCTTTTAGTTCCATCCAACGAAAGAGTTCAAGCAAGGTATAAGCGTCCGCATTATCTTTCGTAATCGGTACAAGCGATCTTCGTAAAACAACTTTCCGTCCCCGCATTTTAATACAACGGATATCGCTCTTCTCATTGTTCGTGATGATCTCAAGTGTATTGGGCACTTGCGTACTTAAAGCGAAATTAAGGTCGATAACCGTTTTCCCATAAATGCCGAAAACCTCTTTCCCTCTTTGAAGATACTTTTTGGCAACAACAGCATTGAGAGAAGGCACAGAAACACCAAAAATTGTTTGTGCGGGCATGTAATAAATGCCGCGCCCATAGCGCACAAGTTCCTTCCTCTGCTCCGCTTCCGAAATCATCTGATAAATTCGTTGACGCGAATAATCCTTCATGATCTCCATGATTTCTGCAAGGAGAATCGGGTCATCTTGAGTATATTTTGTTTTTAGCCTTTCAATCAGCATACTCACCTTCCGATTAGACAAAAATTTAGAAAAAACCTTATTGATTGTCTACCCTATTATTATAACCATCTTCAAGCATTTTGTCAACACTAATCATGCGAGATTTTAGCGTAAAATTGGGTATCTTTGGAGAATCCAATAGAAAATTTTTAATTGTAACTTCGATCTGAATGACTCTTTCTGGTTGATATTTCTCCGTAAACGTGCTAAAATACTATTGCGACGTCATAAAGAATCACCTCATTACTTCTCCCCTCATGGGGGAGTGCTTTATGTGTGTTATGGAAAATCCGTTACCCGCCGGTAGTATCACCTGTTCCGAACGGATTTCCACAAGAATGAGGTTTATGGCGTCGCAACCATGGAACGGTGTTCTATAGGGTGCCGTTCCCTCGGGAGCGGCACTTCTTTATGTCAGGAACAGAAAAAGTCTGCTCATGCTTTGGTCATTTTACCGTTGAAATAACAGATGAATTGAAGGCAAGCACGAGCAAAGAAATTGACAAGGCGATCGATCGCGGGATTCGCATTTTTCTCTTCGGCGGCCGAAGCGATTTTGACGACCTTGTGTATGATATTGTTTCGGAAATCAAATCACAAAACTCACAACTGAATTTGAAAAGAATATTTTGCTTTCCGCTCGATAAGCAACTGCGCAAACCACCGAATTGGTTCCAACGGAAAGCATATGAAGGCTATGAATGCCCGGCAAAAGATTTTGACTGGTGGTACACCTCTATCTATTATCGCAACTGTGCAATGATAGACCAAAGCGATTTTGTCCTATTCTACGCTGAAGAACGTGAAAATAGCGGCGCATACAAAGCATACAAATATGCCGTGAAAGTCCATAAGGATCTTGTAAATTTCGCTTTAAATAAACCGTAAATGGTTATTTCGGCGGCGCAACGAACATATTCTATCCGAAGCAACCGATGTGCTTGAGCCTTGTCCAAGGCGACTATCGTTTCAGCTCGGTCTCACTATTCTAAGGCGTCGTTCGTTATAAAGGCAAGTATCGGTTTTATACCGATGCTTGTTTTTTTGCAGCAAAATGCCAACGGAAAACATGCTAAAAATAAAAGCGGCAGATAAACTACCGCTCTTATGATTGTATAAGTATATCATATTTCTTCTTTTTTCAACTATTTTATTCACTCCTTTTGCCTCCACAGCAGTTTTTTTAGTTGATCTTCGATAATATTAGGACGATACTTCGCATTAAATGCTCTGTAATCAACCCACTCTTGATTATCAAAAATTCTTGTAGCATGAAGCCGAAGTGCATACTCCTTGCGTTCCGTCTCACTCGTACACCATATTGATCTCTCTTTTACCCATTCGAGTAGATTGTGATACAACTCAATTTCGTGCGATTTCTTGATAAGGAATTCGACGATTTGCATCCAAACCGATTCTTCGATGTCACCGATTTCGGTCATGACTCCACATCGGTATGTCGTTACTTTCCCATGTACCGTTGTAAAAGTGTTAGAGCGACCGGTCCCATACAGAAATTTCACCTTTCCAAAAGTCAAGCTGTCCTTTATGCTTTCTATTTCAGAAAAGTTATTTATTAAAATCTCCATTTGTTCCTCCTATTGTAATTTTGCGATAAGTGTAATTTACTTGACTTTTTTTAGCAGGTCTTAAACGCAAAAAAGCGCCCAAAGGATCTCTCCTCTGAGCGCTTTATGTCTCTTGTTTAGGCTCTGTTTACATTGTTACTTCAAAATAGATTGGCAAGCGATCCCGTCCTTGATAAGAACAAGATCAGTTGTCCCCTATCCACGCGATACACGAGCAACCAATCAGGCTGAAGATGACATTCGCGGAATCCGGCATACTCGCCGATAAGGTTATGATCTCTGAACCTCTCGGGCAAAGTCTCTTAGTTTGCAAGACTTGTAACAACGGAATCCAGAAGTTCGAGATCGTACCCGCGCTTTGCCGCAAGTTTCAAATCGCGCCTGAATTGGTTTGACATGACGATTTCAAGCATCTTCCAGCACCTCGCTCATTGCCGCTTTGAATGTGGGATACTTCTTGTAAGCGCCCGGATTTCTTTGCATTTCCATGAACTCGTCCATCGCTGCGATCGTGACCGCATTCGGGGTCCTCACATTCACGTCAAACGGGATCCCTTGCTCAAGCAAAATCCTTTTGAGATACATATTGATCGCGGCAGTCATGGTCAAGCCCATCTCATCCAGAAGAACCTCTACCGCCTCCTTCGTGCCCTTGTCCACATTGACATTGATTTTTGCGGAATCCATAAAATCCCTCCTTGCTCTTTTTGTCTGCTTATATTCTGCCACATTATATTCCATTTGTCAATAGTTATGCGCATGAAAGTATATATTGTGTAGAAGATTAGACAATCTCGTCACCGATATCCGTCAGCGCGTACTTCCAGCTTTTTTCAATCTTTTCCTGCTGACTTTATCTTGAAACGGAAACTTGCGCTTCCGGGGAACAATTTTAATCGGCGAACAACGCCGAATCTATGTCAAACGTCTGATGATATCGGTCAGGACGTGATATTGTCGATAAGAACCACTTTTAGCCCGCTTCGAAGCAACAAAAAATATCCGAACAACTGCTCGGATACTACTTTAAACTCGGATAACTGTAATCGCCTCGCGGCAATCAAAGAAACTTTCTATGAATAATGTACCACAAAAATAAAAAAATTGCAAGGGTTTTTGCGGAAAAAAATTTAAATTCTTCTTTTAACTACATACCGCTTCCCCTTTCTCCAATATACCGTCCAGAAAATTGATTCATTTGGTCTTGCCAAAGGCATCTTCATGTGATATAATTTATCAAGTATTCCCACTTTTGATGAGGAGCATTTATGATAGTTTATCCTAAAACACCCAAATTGCAAAATGCGATGGATCTGATTGGCCATTGGGGCGGTTCCCCCATCCCCATTTTCTATGTGCATTCCATGCATGCGTTAAACCAGTTGGTCGGATATGTAAAACATATAAATTCAGGCAATGGAACGGTTCTTTACAGAGGGCAATGTGAACTGTATGATAAGATGGCTCCGAATATTTTGCATCAAAAAAAAGCCGTTCTGCAAAAACAAAATACGGAGCTTCTCGATGAAGCAATTACACAAATACAGACTGATCCACCCTTGATGAAATTTTTTAACTTCGATGAAGAGACAAGCGGGTGGGATCTCTATCGACGTTTGATTATTGAAGCAACCTTTCAACACTATGGAGCCAAAACTTACTGCATCGATTTCGTAGACAATCACTGGACCGCGCTCTGGTTCGGGGTGAATAGGTGGAATGCACAAAATAATAGATATCATCTCCGTAGTGACATTGAACCAGAGAGCGGGAAGAATTTCATAGTCTTTGAGGACAACTATTCTCTTAAAACTCTGCCGCCGGAGCCGACATTGCAAACAACGCAATTAACGCAGCGGCTACTCGAAAAAATTCAAAAGAATGCTTCCAGCTCCATATCATTTAAGGAATTATATGATATCCATCTAAAAAACAAATTCAAAGGTGAGCATAAAAAATGGGAATCCGCATGCAAGAAGATTGAGGATTTCAACAAAACATATAACCAAAATGAATCGGCGGCGCACATGTACTTGTTTCTGTATGTGGCAGAAACGAACGCAAATTGTATTCACGGATTATATCTCGGAGAAAATACCTATACCATCGACCTAAGGAAAGCGTTGCCTTCCACTTTTTTACGCCCTTGTTCTCAGCATGGTTGGATTGTCCGCAGTAAAAAAGATGATTTTTCGTTCAATTCTAACGTAGCCTGCGTTATTTGAATTGATGTAAAACTCGTCAAGGAGCTGCTTGGAAGCGGTGCTTTGCTTAGTCAGGATAATTTCTTTCCGAGTTATGAGATTGATAATGGCTATCATGTCCTTCTTGAACGTCAAATAAACTCTATCTTAAAATCAAATAATTCCAAAATTATCCCGGAAAATTTTATAAAAACATACTAATTTGAAGTAAGCAGCGGGAATGGCTCTCCCACTGTTTTATATAGGTCTACATTGATTGACCTCTTCTTAGACTGATTACTTAACCGCTTTATCTTTTATCGCCCCCTCCCTCCTTTCTTTCATCGACTGCGCTCTTTGCTTAATTGCGAAGTTGGCATCGTGAATCAAAGCGTCTATTATACGATCTGCCAATTCTTTGTCTGGGAACTGTGCAGCAGTACACGCATTGAGAAGTGAATTCCGCACTAAGGGGGCGGGATCAGTTGTAAAGTCAATCATCTGCCTTTCTGCCATATCGTTGTGTCCCGCAGAAAGCACAAGAGTCAAACACTCCATGCCCTTAAGTCGGATCAAATAATCCTTATCTTCACAAAACTGCAGAACCACAGACAAGACCATCATTTCTCGAGCCACTTGAGCGTTCCCCCTTAAAAGCGAGAGAATACAGTCTGCCATGGACTTTCTGTCGGCATCACCTTTTCTCGGATACTCATAGAACTGTTCGAATAAGGTCTCCGGACTCGCCACCCCAGCCAATACTTTAAGGAATTTAAGATTTTGTTCAACGCTTTCCATTGTTTCCGATGTAAATAACATAAATAATGTATCGTCATGGATTTTACATTTTTCTATTGCGTTTTGTAATTCTAAAGATATACCATATTTTCTATCCACAAATTTTGCGACAATACGACGCAAGGAACATAGGCATTGATTTATCAAGATTAGTGAAGTAGCGTTTGCTAAAATTTCGCCGCAAATGGGGAAATATGTTGCCGTAACTTTTTTTGCGATTTCATCGGAAAAGTAGTCTTCAACGATATCGGCTATCATGGAAAACGAGTTCATCCTAAAACTTGTATAAGAACCCGCAGACTTATTCTTCTCATATTGAATATTCGCACTTTTGAAGAGCGAATCGAGTACATCAATCCAGTTTTCCGTCCCCATATTGAGAGCATAGTAATGCTTCTGCATACCAACCAATCCATTATCCGGGTTCTCATATAACGGCTGAAAAATTTGGGGGCGATGTTTCATCAAATAGGCAATTAGCTGCGGTTCTCCGTTGCGCTCCATGATGAATTTCAGTTTCTCATTTAGCGCACGGCTTAATTCCATCAAATCTGAATCGGGTATTTTTTCAAAATCCAAATTCAGCAAAAAATGACAAATGGGTCCCCCCATATTGAATCGCCCTTCGGAAATGATAGGCATTACAGCCTTGAACAACTTATAATGATCCAATCGCTGTAGTAATGAAGTAATGCAATCGAAATAAGTCTCTGCATTATCCTGAGTGACAGACGGGGCAAAGTTAATCAAATAATTCTCCGCAACGCCAAAACTTTTATCGCACAGATACAACCCCAATTTTGATAGAAAAACCTGTTTCGCTGAGTCTCTGTTTTCATATCCTACCCTATCGGTGATACAAAACATATGCTCAGAGTTTACAACCAACAAAGAATAGAGAGAGTCCCACTCTTCAAGGAGAATGTTTTTATATTCCTTGGTCTCGCCATTTAAGAGAAAGAGATATATTGATGCAGCTTTAAGATTGACATCGGATAATGACCGCCCATAAGAATATAAAATTTGCCCCAAAACACGACGGCTCATAGTCAAATGTGTAAAGGAACCATAAATAGCCGAGATGAAAAAATAATTCTCAAAATTGGTGATTGCTTCTCTAAAATTATTCCCGTATTGGTTTCTTCCATGAGGGAGAGTATTTATACTGATATTTTCCTGAAGAAAACTATTGTATGCCCGTTCCAACGCCCTGTCTGCCACGGGAAAGCACACGAACGACGTCATCCTATCCAATTCTTCCTGATGCTTTCCATATGTCTTCCCACGGGTTTTTATGGTTTCCAAATTTCTACAATCAATAAGGATCTCATGGCAAATCCACTCGGGGAGTTTGCTTTTTCTTGCTAATTCTAACGCATCTTCTTCGGTCCGAAGTGCCGCAGAAATATCATCGTTCATGTACCATTTGAACGCGTCCCAGCGTTTAATCAACCATTCAACGTTATGGAAAATTTCTTTTTCTTTTTCAATGAAACTTGACAACCGCCCTACGTCGCGGATCCTCTCGCCCAAAATCAGCCATCTTAAAAGCTGTTCACCTAAATCGTGAAATTCTGATAATTCATCTCCCTGCGATCTCTTCAGATACTTGAGCCCTAATAAATCATATATCGTTTCGTAACAACTTCTAAAAAACGCCAAATCACTCTTAGCGGGCATAAAGTTTGTGGATGGCGATATTTCGCCCAATGAGACAGGCGCTACCGCCTCATCCTGCGCCCAAGCCATTTCACCATGGTTGACTAGATAAAACTGAATTGTATTTTCAATGATATCATGAAGAATCCTCTCTTCAACCGCCTCAAGTGGGTCAAGACAGCCACAATATGTGCAGATATCATACTTTTCAATTTCTCTTCTTATCTTGGTAATATCGAGGCTCGGATTATCATCTTTGAAAAAGTAAATCAGAACCGGTTTTTTGTACTTTTTGCAAATGCTGAACTCCGTCGCTGTACCCGGTCTTAGCTCACCCTTGAAAAGCATAACAATAAGATCAGATCTCGTGACCTGATATGTAAACAATTGGGAAGACGGAATCTCACAAGTATCGTCCTCAATAATGAAAGGTGAAATATACGGGCATTCACCCAGCTTGTCCTTGATCTTCCGCCTAGTTTTCGCCCAATCAAACCCTTTTTCTTCTCTTTGCGCGGAACTAATAAATACTCTCAGTGTATTTTGAGGGGAATATGCCATTTTTTTCTCCTGTAACAATAATTCGACAAAAAATTGTAGCAGAAATATACCAAAAAGTCAACGACAATGGCAGACTTATCGATATTATCTTAATCCGTCTGTCTAATGCTGAAAATTTTTTTAGAAATTTGATTGTAAACGCATTGTCGTCTTTGAAAAAGTAGAGAAAAGAGAAAAGAAATTCGCGCAAGACTTTCGGGTCATTTCCGTTGAAGGCGGGTAGCGCTTTCTCCGAGAATTTGGAAAAGGCTTCCTTGGACACGCTGTCGAGCACGTTCTTTCCCCCTTTTCCAATCCGAGTTTCGCCACAATATTTTTGGGAATGGTTATCTGCGACTTCGCCCTCAATTTCGCTATCATATCCTGCCTCCTATAGAAAGGTGGGAAATCCCTTCCTTTCTTCTGTTACTTTTTCTTCTTTTGCTCATGGATTTCTATGAGGTCATCGATTGCCAATTCGGGCGACAGCGTATGGAACATGAGGTAGTTGGTTTTCATCGTTTCGACAGGCGCTTGGCGATAGATTTTCTTGCTCTCTTCGCCTTTGTAAAAGTGCCAATACCGATAGATGTATCCGATCCAGAACATCATATCTTTGGACAGCGGCTTGTCGGTTTTCCCGATTTTTGTCCCGCACTCATCGGCTATCTCTTCGAGCAGATATTCTTCTCCTGCCCATTGCATACGGTTATAAACAGAGTCGAGGTATCTTGCGACATTCGACCGCATGAATTCTCTCACAAAATCTTCGCTCTTATATCCCGCATCGACTGACAGTTTGAACAACCTCCCTTGAATATCGCAGAGTTTGGCATCCATTAGAGTATTTCAGTCAGCTGTGCCATCGTAGAATTCCTCTCATCACCACCTTTAATACTTCTTCAAGATATCGTGATGCCCCACGTCAACAAGGATGATCATGGTATCGCCTTCATAATACCAAATGATTCGGATGTCCATTCATCTGTTCCTTGTATGCGTTTCGTTCGCAGGGACGGGTGCAGAGGATTTTCGGCGAGAATCGCCAACTTATTGCGAAGTTGTTTCTTCTCGATTTCCGTCAAATCACTATAGTGTTTCTGAAACCTTTCGGTAAAGGTTATTTGAAACGCCATCACTTGCCCTCCAGCTTGTCAAACAGAGAATCGATTGAACTGAAAACGGGCCGCTTGCCGCTGTCGATATCCGCCCTCACCCCATCGATCTCGCGCCGAAGCTCCGCGACATAGCCTCTGGGATAAACCGTCACGGGCATGAGGCAAATCATCCCATCTTTCGAAAAGACTTCAAGTTTATCCCCTTCCTCTAAACCGAGTCCCGTTACGATCTCTTTGGGAATGGTAATCTGCGATTTGGTTCTGAGTTCCGCTAACATATCACACCTCCTGTTGAAAAGTAGGAATTTCTTACTTTCCTACTTACATTATACCCACTTGGCGGCCGTTTGTCAACGGATTTCGGAAAAATTATTTGATTATGCCCCCTTTCTCCGCCGCGATTTATTCCTTGATCGTGAACCGAGACCGCAGGAAACAGTATGCTTTGTACGTTTTCTATTCGTCCTTGTGTCAAAAAAATATCGACAGGCTCTCTTCTTTGCAGACCGATCATGTGACGATGCACTTTGTCAATCTTGACGAATACACCAAAGACTATGATTCTCTGTTTTACACTTGGGCACACTACACGAAAGAATCCTATTATCGCCTGTTTTTACCCAAATACTTCGGTGAAAACTTTGGCAAATTCCTCTATCTCGACGTGGATCTCGTCGTGAACTGCGACATTGGTGAGCTGCTGCTTGAAACGAATCGTCCCTTCACCGTTTTTGGCGCTCTCAATTACTCCACGAATGAGGATGCCGATTATATCCGCTCTCTCGGACTATCTTATCTGAACTACATCAACGCCGGCGTTATGGTGATCGACTGCAAACGCTTCAACCAAATGGGCTATTTTGAAAAAGCAGCAGAAATCATCGCGCAAAAGCGGCAATTTACCTATATCGATCAAGACATTTTGAACCTTGCTTGCAGCGGTGATATAGGACTTGTCGATCCCTCGTGGAATCTGCAATGGAACAATATGGATTACCCCGAACAGTTTATGCCAGAGGTGAGGAATGCAGTAACAAAAATTATAGAGCAGCGCATCGTCCACTTCACGATTGACAAACCATGGAAGCGTATGCTGAACCGTTTCGGAGAGTACTACAACAAGTACACGATGCAAAATCCCGTCTATGGGTATTTCAACTCCCCAAAATTTTTTCCGCAAAAATTAAACTTGAACAAAAATCTAAACTTTTCCCAAAAGGAATGTGATACAATGGAGAAAATCCATTTTAAGGAGAAAAACATGAAAAAAATTATTAAAGGAGTACGAAAATGAAATATGAAGAAGTCTTAAAAAGAAAGTTGCAACTCGGTCCCAAAGCTAAGGATGTCGAATACGTAGCAGGCATTGATGATTTAAGAAGGGGAATTATTGCAGTTTCGGCTATTCTGAATAAATATCCTTCCGCTACGTTATATTTCGATGTAAAAAACGACGGACAGGGATATAGATGTACACCGATAAGAGCCTTTGATAAATTCTTCCAATGGTATGGCTTGGATGTTTATTTATATGCTGCTGCTCCGAAAGGTGCATTACCTGTTGAATCACTACCTTTTTACGCAAAAGATTTCATCATCGACGAAATTCGTAAAGCAATTTCGCCGTGCGTGGAAGTTGAGTTCGAGGTTGAAAAGCGTTGCAGTTGGCAGGAATTAAAAAGATTGACAAACACAGATGGTCTCCCAAACCCTCCCCAAGAAGGCATGACATGGGAGCAGATCGGGGATTTCGGTGTAATGCGATTCACTATTACGGGAGGAAAACCGCTGTATTCCGCATACGGTCAATATTATATGCGTAAAGGCACAACGATCTGCCCGTTACAGAGCAGTCGTTGGGTACTTCCTGATGCGCCGAAGAAGCCGGTTGTTAATATTGGTCCAAAATCAAAGCAAACGGTATACATTGAATCTTTTGAAGATATCGCTGAAGGAATAGCCGGCGTTTGGTTTATTCAGAAAGAATATCCCTACGTGATGATCTATGTCGGTGTAAAAGAAGATGGTACGGTGATCGATCCGCGCACCGTTGAAGAAACAGAAGCGGACATTACAGATAATGTTATGCATTTTGTTGGCGCATTTGCGGCTCGGCTGACGGCGAAGAATGAACACATATATTTCAATGCGGATAAGATCAATGGAATCGGCGTTGTGCAGCTCGCAGTGCCTCGTCAAAAATACCACGGTCTCGGAAATCCACTTATGCGCGAAAAGAAAGGGTTATTTGATTATATTGAAGATGCCCCAACCGATCAAACAGCGCAGACAAGATACACAATTTATAGCTTGGAGTCTCCTGCACGGGAAGTAACCTTTGAGACTTTAATAGATTTGTTGGCAGAAAAAGGGATTTCTTGGGAAGATTTTGAGGCGAAAATCGGAGTACCGCTATATAATGATGAAAGTCGGTTTAATCTTTTCTCATTTTTGATCGGCGATAATGTCGCCTCACACTTACACTTCAACATCATTATTGATGATGAACAAACATTAAAAGAAGGTTTGGAGTGGTGCGAATTTAAGCGACTGACTTTATTTGATGGCATGAACTACATGCTTGATTGTGTCCAAAGAGGAAATCAAGTTTGGACGAAAGTAATCGATGGGACGGAGGTGCAAGTTCAGCAGTACGACTTTGAGGATCTGCGTCAAGTTTTTCTGTATGCTTGTATGCATCATGATTGGACGAATTTGGATGTTCCCGTAATAGAAACAACTGAAAAGTCCATTGATGTTATATTTCATCCCATTGCGGGCGAAGGTGACGATCTTGTCGGCCCTAATGCAGACAAAAACACATTGGAAGATTCCGTGCCCAAAGATAATGAGATACTGGTTAAATTGATGAAGTTATGGGGGGTATGGGATGGAGAGAAAATCACCTTAACGAAGATCCGTGAGAAATATGGTCCGTGGTTCTACCGCCACGAACCTAACGGCTATTTGCGGATCAAGTTGCCGGTGAATTCACGCCCCGCCGATTAATCCATCCAATTCCTTTAGTTTAGTGCAAAAAGCCGAAGCAGTTTTGCTATCGGCTTTTTGTGGCTGACCGAGTTGGACGTAAATGAATGAAAAATGAGCCGAGCTGAAAATCAGTTCGACTCATTCCTGCTTGGCTGACCGAGTTGGACGTAAAATGAATGAAAAATGAACCGAACTTAACAGTTCGACTCATTCCTACTTGTGAAAGATAAATGATTTTGATACAATTTCGGTCAACCGTTCAAATCGCTACTTGACCGTTCAAACCGCTGCCCGACCGTTCAACTGCCATGAATGACATTGATTTAATCGGTTAACTCCCCCGCAGCACAATCTGTTAGATTCGAGGGGCCTTTTTCTTATTTTGACAGTTTGTCTAAAATCTGTTTCAGTTCATAAATGGCGCGTCCAACATCCTTATTAGGATTGCTACCATTGCCAATTTGAACACCAACCAAAATATCCTTTACATTATCCAAACTTTTTATTATATCTTCCAAATCCTGCTGATTCATAAGAGAAATTTTCCTCGCCTCCTATTTGAAAGCTCGCAGTGACAGACTTGCTTTTCAAAAATATAATATCACCTTAACACGGGCTTGTCAATAAATTTTGCGCTTATTTCCAAATTCGGTTTTATCTCCCGCCATTCGCGTTGACTATAAAAGCGAAAAGAGGTAAAATGGAAACGGAGGTAAAAAGTATGCGAGTCGTATCTACTCATCTTCGTATGACCGAAAACTTCACATCGGATGAATACTTTTCGGTGATTATCCAATGGCTCAAAGACACCTACCAATGCCGTGACGTTGGCGAGCTTTTCGAGCAATCGGATAGAAAGGAATCCACCCGCGTAATTGCGGGCTACTACACTCTGGAAACTCTCTCAGCCGACAAAGACGGTGCGCACTACCAACTGACGAAGTTATCGCAAATTTCGCGCAGGCAGAATTGGGAGACGGAGATTATCCTCAAATCATCCGGCAGCGGGAAAGACCTATATATCAATATCGAATGCGTGGGTGATGCCACTCAGTTCTATGGGATACCGAATGCCCGAAGCGAGGTCATCCGCGCCTTCGTCCAAAGCGGCAAGGTGCTACCGGACGGGCTTCCGATCCAAAGCACACCCATTGAGGCAACATACCAAAATCAGCACATCATCGCTGATGCCATCAACGGCAAAAGCAGTCTCCTCCACCCTCTCGTTTTCATAACGAAAATACGGAACACCCAGGGCTATGAGATTGTACCAGATGATTTGGCATTCCAACTCAGCGGCATAGCCCATGTCGTGATTGAAACCGATGACGACTATTCCTATTCCCTGCGAGACTTCACGAACGGAACGAATCTATATAACGGTCGCATAGGTATCTATTACACGGACGGCAAATCAAAGGTAGTACGAAAAGAAGAGGGAATCGTCCACCCAGTCGAGCGCATCATTTTCGATGCGGTGGTCAGATCCGTAACTGCACAAGTCAGCCTCTCCGCGCCCACCTGGGATGAATTCTACCGAGAAAAATTGCAGGATGAAGCCCGCAAAAGCGAAGATCTGATGTTGGAAGCAATCGGTGTCAACGGCTCTCTCGAAGATCGGCTGAGGAAGGCAAAAGAACAGATACGGCGACTGACGGAAGAGACCCTTCAGCTCAAAGCAAAAAATGAAAGTTTGCAAGCCGCGTTCACGGAGCGCGAAGGCGATGCCCTCCTACATAATCCCCCATCGAAGAATGGTACGAAGGCGAGCAGAACGATCTCATCGTTGGAATGATGCAACGAACGTTGAGGGACACAGCCCCCGATTCACGGGCTTACGAACTGCTGTCGGAGATTTGTTATCGCGGAGCCCCGAAGTCGGCGCAGGACGGGCGATTTTTGGGCGACTAAAGGCGATCCTGGCGCGAAGCGAAACCATCATCGAGCGCACCTTCCGGGATTTGCAGGAATTGGGCTTGGAGGTCGTAAGCGAAAACACCCACTACCGCATAACTTTTCGTGGAAACGAGTTTTACAAATTCACCCTTCCGAAAACCCCCAGCGACTACCGTGAAGGCAGAAATTCATTGTCAAATATCACCATGCGATTGAGTATTTATAAATGAGGTGCGACGGGGAAATAGCCGAAAGAAGTCGAATATAGACGGATACGAGAAGATAGAATCCGTTTCGCACACACATGAAAAGCACCGGCGATTTGTCGGTGCTTTGCTTATTAGCAGTTGGCAATGTAATTTTCAATTTTATATTTCCTCAGAAAGACAAGTTTCTGATTATAGTGACTCCGCAATGCGGAAGCATGACTATCGACTACTAAATCCGGCGTGTATTGAATTTCCTTTAATACTTGTTTTCTTAGGCTCGTTGTAAATGGTACAACCACTACTTTATACGGCTCATCTTCGTCAAGGATAGGCACACCGTTGGCTAAGCGATAAAAGTACAATCTTATTCTTTTCTCTATGCTACAATTTGTAGTTACATGCTTTGCGAGTTCCTCTTTGGGGTATTGCTTGGTCATTGAATATTCTTCAAATCGATAGGCATTGCGAATCATGAAACTTGTCACAAATCATGAATTTAAATTACTATTCGATGATGACATTTACTACAAGGGATATCCCACATCAAAAGCATGGGTACAGTTGTGAGGGAACAACAAAAAATCAATCAACATCCTATTCTTCCGGATTTTCAAGCAAGTCCTCTATCATGCAGCCTAATGCTCGCGAGAGCTTATAAAGTGTTTGTGCCTGCGCCTTATCAATGTCGTTTACCTTCTGCTCATAGAGCTGGATGGAACGAATCGATACGCCTGACATCGTTGCAAGTTCCCGCTGTGAAATCTGCCTCGACTCCCTGATCGTCTTTAATTTTGTTTCCAATACAACTGCGTTGAATCGCTTCTCCATGGATTCTACGAAATTGCTTACATCCATCTCATGAAAGACTCTGTACATTCTAAGAATTTCCGAAAGCGGAATGCGCAGAAAGATCTCCTTGAATCTTTTGCCCGTAACCCATTGATAATAGGCAAGCGCCCAGCCTGCCCAGTATTCGGGGGAGCGATCTTCAGAAAAACACGGATCGGGACACTTCTCTTCCGGCATAAGATTTCTCAGCAATTCCTGCACAAGCTCTTCTCCGGACATGCCGGAAATGATCGCGGGATTCCCCCTCTCAAATTGCGAGGACAACTTGGACTGCACGAATAACTTTACGAACCAATCGGGTAATAGTCTGCAGTCGTTGATTGCATAATCAAATGCGTTGGCGAGATTGTTTTGCGCGTCAGCCAAGTATAATTCGTTGTATGCGTGGATCATTGTTCTTGATTTCCTCCCTCAAAATATCCATGACAAAGATATCATCTCTATAAGACTTACTTTTCTTGATTTCAGTTTGATAAGATTGCCTTGCGGCAGTGTCTCTTGCAATGAACTTCGGATAATATATTTCTTTACTGACAGGTTCAGCACCAATAAACTTGATTCTGTCGAATGCTTTTTGAGAGACCAATACCGTCTGTTCTCCCAGCTTTCCAAGGCGAAGAGCTTTATTCAAACTATGAAGAGGCAATGTGTTGCTCACAAAGGATTGTGCGTAGGAAAAATACGAATCGTTCGCACGATATCCGACTATCACATCATAGTTTCTTGTATCAACGGAAAAATGTTCTATGATGTACTCCCTTGCGTCTCTTGCGATCTCATCTTGAATAGTGAATATGCGATGTTGCAAAAGCAGCGCAATCCAATTCAAGATCGTGTGCTTTCCATCTAATAAGTTCAAAACTTTCAGACCATTGTCATCAAGGAGATATTTGTTGGCAAAACCATCAACGTTGTCTTTACAGGCCCACTCTTTTGCCATTTCAAGTTGCAATGTGCAGTAAAAGCCCCTGCCATAATCGTTCGTCTCTTTTCCTGCTGCAAGATTCGGTGTTTTGATAATGTGATCTGATCCATGGAATAAAGTAAGATTTGCCATAGTCGCCTCCAATGCCATTGTTACAACGATAGCACAATAATTATATCGTCGCAACGATACTTTGTCAAGTGCCTTTGGATAAGCAATTCTGTCGGAGTTTGGATTTTTTCAAGATGAAACTTTGTTTCCCGCTTATTGTGAGGCAAAATTTAAGAACAAGTATATGCTAAGAGCGCATAAACTGCCGCTCCCGTGATTTATTCCTGGCATTCTTCTAAAATAGTGGCATCTGCTTTTTCATAAAAAGTCAGCATTTTATATCTCCAAATTTTAATTTTTTTATATCTTTTTGAATGGCTTATACTGGCTGCGAGTCTACAAAATAAGGTGCTCCTAATATGAATTGGGTCTTATAAATCGTTACGCGTGTAAAAGGTCCCCCTTCCCGTACCGTGCATCGTGATCTCATCTCTTTCCGTCAATTCCTTCAATGATTTCTCGACGGAACTTTGGCTTAGCGACGGACATAGCTCAATGATATCGCACTTCTTGAATTTACCAATCTTGCCCGAAATCGCTTGGCGCACCATTTCAACGGCAGTTGTGTTATCTGAAACGATATTGATCCGCTTCTCCAAATCTTGATATGCGGATAGGAATGTCGTTAGAAGATACTTAATGAACGGGGTTGCGTCCTCTCTTCCTTCGTGCCAACCATTTTGACTTGCCGCGAGCGCGTCGTAATAAAGATCCTTGTGTTTCGCGATTTTTGTCTCCAAAGAAATATACTTTCCAACATAGAAACCGCAACGATACAAAAGCAAAGTCGTAAGCAACCGCGACATCCTTCCGTTTCCATCTAAGAAAGGATGGATACAAAGGAAATCATGAATGAAGATGGGAATCAATATAAGCGGATCTACTTCTCCGTTTGCGATTGCTTCGGTAAAAGATGAACAAATCCTTTCGATTGCTCCAGGCGTTTCATAAGGGGCAAGCGGCGTAAAGAGCATGACCGAATGTCCCTCGGCATCCGTTGCAGTGATATAGTTTTGTACGCTTTTGAATTTCCCGCCGAAGGCCAAAGACTTGGCGCTATGCGAATACAAGATATGGTGCAACTGTAAAATATAGTTCGGTGTAAGCGGAATATGCTCGTAGTTTTCATGGATAAGGCTGAGAACATCCCTATAACCGGCGATTTCTTCTTCATCGCGACCCCTTGGCGTTGTTTTTTCCGCAACTATCTGCTTGAGCCGCGTGTTCGTCGTGCGGATACCCTCTATGGCGTTGGATGCCTCAGTGCTCTGAATTTTCGCAATTTCCACGAGTCTCTTCAACTCAGCGGGTTTCCGCTGCAGATACATATCCTGTCTACCCTGCATTAAACGGATTTGCGCGATGTAATTGACAATCTCCGAACTCCACATAGCATCCTTGAGCTTCCGATAATCAAAATTACGCATAATCGCTTTCCTCTTTCACGTAAATTATAACTCATTTTACGAGAAAAGTCAACTTAAAATCGAAGCTCCGAACAATTTTTTGCGTGGCATTCTAGACAAGAGCGTAATAATTAGAAAAAATCGGGGCGTGAATAATATTCACGCCCTTTTGAAATCGATGTCTATTGATCTACCCTCCTTTTGCTATTCATTTGTTGTTAAAAGTCCATAGACATCTCCTATGGTTTTATTATACCTATGGCAGGAGCCATGGCGGCGCCCATGTTGTTGACGTCGGTAATGCCGAAGTCCACCACCTTTCCGAGGGTCGCCGCCGTGATCTTTACACCGTTTCCCTCCCGCGCAAGCAGTGCGCCGCCCGCACCTGTCACCGTCCATTGGGATTGCGGCGGACGGGTGGTGCCAAGCTCCAACGGATAGCGGTACTGGCGCTCCGCCGAGGCGAAATGGCTGCCCGTTGCAGCCACCACGCGGTCGCAATAGCCGCCGTCGAGGAAGGTCGCGGCGACGGCAAGGCTCTCTGCCATCGTCGAACACGCGCCGTAAACCCCCAAAAAAGGGACCGAAAAATCGCGTGCGGCAAAACTCGCCGAAATGATCTGGTTGAGCAGATCGCCCGAGACGATCATATCCACCTCGTGCCGTTTGAGACCGGCATTTGCGATCGCGCCGTCGATGACATGGGAAAGCATTTTACACTCAGCCTTTTCGTAGGTGCTTTCGCCGTACATGTCGTCGGAGAGCGCAGTTTCCACATAGCGGCCGATGATGCCTGCGCACTCTTTCGTTCCCGCGATCGTGCTCGTTGCGACGATACGCGGTTCATTTTTGAAATAGATCGTTTGATGTTTCATACAAAACCCGCCCGAATGCAGTGTTTGCATTCGGGCGGGTTTTATGAGTTCTTCCGGTCAGGAAAGCGGGATATATGCCTCCGCGTTGAGGGTGAGCGGGGAGAACAGCCCGGCGCGGTAGCGGAGCAGCCCCTCCGAAGCGATCATGGCGGCATTATCCGTGCAATGTTTCTTGGTGGGCAGCACGAGCTTGAATCCTTCGCGCGCACACATCTTTATCAGTTCCTCGCGCAAGTAACCGTTCGCGATCACGCCTCCGCCCGCTGTTACTGTCGCCGTCCCCATTTCATGAGCGGCTTCCGCGGTCTTTTTCACAAGAATATCGAGCGCAGCATGCTGAAAAGAACATGCAACGTCCGCGCGGCTCCAAGTCTCCTTTTTCTGCTCTTTGTTGTGGACATAATTTATGACGGCGGTTTTGAGCCCGCTATATGAAAAATTGTAACCGCCCTCTCCTTTGAGCATGACGGGGAGCGGCACAACGTTTGCTCCTTCACGAGCGAGCGCCTCCACGTGCGGGCCGCCCGGGTAGGGAAGGGAGAGCACGCGCGCAACCTTATCGAAGGCCTCGCCCGCCGCATCGTCGAGAGTGGAACCGAGCACTTGAAACTCCGTCGCCGTCTTTGCATAGAGAATCGCGGTATGGCCGCCGCTTGCAAGCAAGGTGACAAAAGGCGGCTCCAAGGTCTCGTCTTCGAGGTATGCCGCCGCAAGGTGCCCGCGGATATGATTTACCCCGATGAGCGGGATATTGAGGCCGTAGGCGAGCGACTTTGCAAAGGATAACCCCACAAGAAGCGCGCCCAAAAGTCCCGCGCCGTATGTGACGGCCACGGCGTCGAGCTGCTCCTTCTTCACCCCCGCGCTCTTTAAGGCACGATCTACCACCTCGTCGATCGCGTCCGTATGGGCGCGCGAGGCGATCTCGGGAACGACCCCGCCATAGAGCGCCTGCGTGGGCGCAGAGGAAATGATCTCATCGGACAAAAGTTTCCTCTCGCAGATGATGGCGGCTGCCGTCTCGTCGCAGGAGGATTCAATTCCAAGAATGATTGCGTTTTTTGGGCTTTTACATAGTACTATGTCTGACATAACTCACGACTTTTTCAAATAATCAATGATAAATCCCTGAATATTGCCGTCCATCACCGACTGAACGTCTCCCACTTCATAGCCCGTTCTGTGGTCTTTAACAAGGGTGTACGGGCAGAAAACATAAGATCGGATCTGGGAGCCCCACTCTATCTTTTTGGTTTCCCCTTTCAGCGCAGCCTCTTCCGCCATGCGCTGTTCGATCTGTTTTTCGATCAATTTGGAGCGCAGATACTTGAACGCCATTTCCTTGTTTTGAAGCTGGCTGCGCTCGTTTTGGCAGGTGACGACGATGCCCGTGGGATAGTGCGTGATCCGGATCGCCGTCTCGGTTTTATTGACTTTCTGTCCGCCCGCGCCCGAGGAGCGGTACACGTCGATGCGGATATCCTCGTCCTTGATCTCGATCTCGGAATCGTCGTCCACTTCGGGCATGACTTCGAGGGAGGCAAAGGAGGTCTGCCGCCGCTTGTTTGCGTCGAAGGGAGAAATGCGCACGAGGCGGTGCACGCCGATCTCCGCTTTGAGATAGCCGTAAGCGTTCTCCCCTTCCACTTTGAAATCCACCGATTTCAGCCCCGCGGAATCGCCGGGGAGACGGTCGAGCTCGGTCACCTTGAACCCGTTTGTCTCGGCATAGCGGCAGTACATGCGGTAGAGCATGGCGCACCAGTCGCATGCCTCCGTCCCGCCCGCGCCCGCATGGAGAGCGAGAAGGGCGTTGCTGCTGTCGTATTTTCCGCGAAGTAACGCGCGGATGCGCATCTCTTCGATGTCTTTTTCGGCGACAACGAGCATTTTGTCGAGTTCGGGAACAAGCTCCTCCTCTTCGGTCTCCTCAATGAGGTCGATGATCTCATAGGCGTCGTCGAGCGCCTTTCTGCCCGTGCCGTAAGAGGCGACTTTCCCCTCGATGGAAGAAATTTCGCGCGCGATTTTTTTGGAGCGCTCCAAGTCCTGCCAAACTTCGGGGAGTTCCTGTTCCGCTTTTAATTTTTTAAGCTGCTCGGCACGGTTGTCGATATCGAGCGCATATTTTGCCTCTCCGAGCATTTCTTCGAGGCCTTTGAGTTTTAATCTGTAATCGTCTGCTTTGAACATAATGGTTTTTGTGGGTGATGATTTTTTGGGTGGCGAACGAAGCGAGACAGGTGGGGGTACACAACACGTACATCAACCCCCACCACCGCCTAACGGCGGAGCCGCCCCCTTCAAAGTGGGCAGCTCTTCATGCCCCCCCAACAAGTTGGGGTATGGTTTATTCCATAATTACTTGCACGAGCAAAACCACGCTTTTGCGCTGTGCGACAACATTTGTTGCACACTTGCAACTTCTTGTAAGACAACGCGACCGTGAGGACAAATAAGTTAAACCGCGTATGCTCGTTTCTTCGCACGATTATTTGCGGAGCGACACCCCCCTCAGTCACCTTTGGTGACAGCTCCCCCTCAAGGGGGAGCCAAGGGGTGGAGTGAGAAAAGAATCGTGCGAACTCTTAGTACGGTTTCCCGTGGCACTTCTTATATTTGAGCCCGCTGCCGCAAGGACAAGGATCGTTGGGCCCGATCTTTTTCTGCTTGGGCATGGAGGCGGGATTGAATTTAGCGGACCCGCTCGTCTTTAAGCTGTCCACATCTACTGCCGTGGGGATCTGCATTCCCTGGGTCTCGACGCCGCGAAGCGATTGCGGCGAACTCGGCACGGCGGGCGCGGCTACGGGAGCGGCAGGCGCCTGAGCGGATTGCGCATCGGGACGGGGCTGAGGCGTAATCGTCGGCATGATGCGTTGTGCGGGCTGCTGGCGCACTTCCACGCGCACTTTGAGCAGCATGGCCACCGTATTCGTCTGAATGCGCTCGATCATCTCATTGAACATCGCCGAGCCCTCTTGCTTGTAGGCGATCACCGGGTCATTTTGGCCATAGGCGCGCAGCCCGATCCCTTTCCGGAGTTGATCCATGGCGTCAATGTGGTCGATCCAGTTGCGGTCTACATTGCGGAGCAGGATCTGCCGTTCCACATCGGAGAAGTTGATCCCCGTCTCCTCTTTGAGCTTTTCGATCTTCTCCTCATACGCCTTCTCGGTGCGGGCTGAGATCTTTTGGAGCGCCTTGGGATAATCCCATTTTTCCAGCTTTTCGCGGGTGACGTAGTTCGTGCCCTCGGGCAGAAGTTTTTGTTCGAGCGCCTTGTTGAGATCTTCCTCGTTCCACTTGTCGGGGGTGTCGTCCGCATTCACTGCGGTGCGGATCACGCTTTCGGCATAGTCGGGAATGTATTTGAGAATTTGCTCATGGACGTCCTCGCCTTTGAGAACTTTCATGCGCTCTGCATAGATCAGCATACGCTGCTTGTTCATCACGTCGTCATATTGGAGGACGGTCTTTCTTGCGCCGAAATGCTTGCCCTCGATCTGCTTTTGGGCATACTCGATGAGGTTGGAGAGCATTTTGGCTTCGAGACATTCATCCTCCTGCATTTTGGAGCGTTCATAGATGCCCTTCATGCGCTCGCCGCCGAACCGCTTCATCAGATCGTCTTCGAGAGAAATGAAGAAGATAGAGGTACCTACGTCGCCCTGACGGCCGGAACGGCCGCGCAGCTGGTTGTCGATACGGCGCGCTTCATGGCGTTCGGTGCCGATAATGCACAGACCGCCCGCCGCGATCACTTTCTCCTTTTCCTCGTCAGTCTGCTGCTTATAGCTTTGATAGAGCTTTTGATAGCGTTCGCGGACGGCCATCGTCTCCTCGTCCACTTCGGCATAGCTTGTGGCAAGCTCGATCGTCTCGTGCTCGATCCCCTCCTCTCTGAGCCGCTTCTTGGCAAGGTATTCGGGGTTGCCGCCGAGCAAAATATCGGTACCGCGGCCCGCCATGTTGGTGGAAATGGTCACTGCGCCGAACCTCCCTGCCTGCGCGACGATCTCTGCTTCGCGCTCGTGGTTCTTTGCATTCAATATATTGTGCTGAATGCCGTTGCGGCGCAGAAGGCGGGAGATCTCCTCCGACTTGTCGACGGAGACGGTACCGACAAGGATGGGCTGCCCCTTTTCATGGCGTTCCACGATCTCGCGCACGATCGCCTTCTTCTTTCCCTCTTCGGTGGAGAAAATTTTGTCGTGCAGGTCCTCGCGCTTGACGGGCTTGTTGGTGGGTATCTCGATGACGTCAAGGGAGTAGATCGTGCGGAACTCACCCTCTTCGGTCTTGGCGGTACCCGTCATACCCGAAAGTTTGCGGTAAAGACGGAAATAATTCTGGAAGGTGATCGTCGCATAAGTCTTATTCTCCTCGCGGATCTTCACGCCTTCCTTCGCCTCGATGGCCTGGTGCAGACCGTCCGAATAGCGGCGGCCGATCATCTGGCGGCCGGTAAACTCATCAACGATGATGATCTCATCGCCGATCACCATATATTCTTCGTCGCGGTGGAAGAGCTTGTGCGCCTTCAAAGCCTGCTGGATGTGATGGTTGAGGGTGAGGTGGGAGACATCGGCCACGTTGTCGATGTTGAACCACTTCTCGGCCTTCTCCGCGCCGTACTCGGTGAGCTGCACTTGCTTATCCTTGCGCTCGATGACGTAGTCCCATTGCAGTTCCTCCGCCTTGGCGAGCTTCCGCTCCCCCGCTTCCGACTTTTTCATCCGCTTCTCGTTTTCGAGGTCTTTGAGGTCGTCGTCGAAACCGCCCGTGAGGGTGCGCACGAATTTATCCACCTGCTCATAGAGCTCGGAGGACTGCTCCCCCTTGCCCGAGATGATGAGAGGCGTTCTCGCTTCATCGATGAGAATGGAGTCTACCTCGTCGACAATCGCGAAGTTGAGTTCCCGCTGCACCATGAGGCGAAGATCGGATTTTAAGTTATCGCGCAGATAGTCGAAACCAAACTCGTTGTTCGTGCCGTAGGTGATGTCGCTCTGATAGGCCTTGCGTTTGAGGTCGTCATCCATGCCGGGTACGACAACGCCGACGGTGAGCCCCATGAATTTGTGTACTTTTCCCATCCACTCAGCGTCGCGGCGGGCGAGGTAGTCGTTGACGGTGACGATATGCACGCCCCGTCCCGAAAGCGCTTCGAGATAGCTCGGAAGGGTTGCGACGAGGGTCTTGCCTTCGCCGGTCTTCATTTCCGCGATACGTCCCTGGAAGAGACAGATACCGCCGATGATCTGAACGTGGAAATGCTTCATGCCGAGCACGCGCCAGCTCGCTTCGCGCAGAGCTGCAAAGGCGTCGTACATGATGTCATCGAGCGTCTCTCCGTTTGCAAGCCGCCCTTTGAGAACGGCGGTCTGCTCTTTGAGTTCGGCGTCGCTCATCTTTTGATATTTCGGTTCGAGTTTTTCTACCTCGCACGCCATTTTATCAAGTTTTCTAAGGCTTCGGCGACTGTCGCTGTTGGCCAAATAACTGAAAATGCCCATAGTCACTCCATTTTGGATAATAATGTTACTTGACTATTTTACAATATTTC
>CANRPN010000004.1 GCA_947632505.1 uncultured Clostridia bacterium
CCGTCCACTCATAGTTTTCGCCGTCGGCCGCTTCCTTTAAGTTGGCCGCGGTGTCACCGATGCCGCAGAGTTCTTTCAGCCAAAGTTTTGCGTGTTCCTTTTCGTTGTCCGCCGTTTTCAAAAAGAGCGCGGACATCTGCTCGTAGCCCTCTTTCTTTGCAACGGAGGCAAAGTAAGTGTACTTGTTGCGCGCCTGCGATTCTCCCGCAAACGCCGCCTGCAAATTCTTTTCGGTCTGCGTGCCCGCATATTTGTTTTCCGCCATCGTATTTCTCCTTTTCGGTTTGATGTCTTTATTATACCATACCGGTAAATTTTGTCAAGAGTTTTTTTTCGCGCTCAGATGCCACACCCAGCTCCCGAAATCGGGAAGCCGCGGCAGGAGCAGCCCCGCATTCATCAGCGTATCGCCGCGCAGAGTAAGCCCGAGTTCCTCCACCGTATACGTCTGTTCGCAGCGCAGCCCCTTTAAGCGGATACGGCGGTCAAAGTCGCCCGGCAAGGCGTGGATACGCATGCCCACGACATAGGCGCGCGTCTTGTCCTTGCTCATGACGGCAACGCAAAACAGATTTCCTTGATACGGGTCGGCGATCCGGTACAGATCGCCCCGCAGGATGAGCTGTTCGATCTCGTGATAGTTTGCGATCTGTTCTTTGACCTGCGCCTTTTCTTCCGCGCTCAGACGCCCCAGATCGAGCTCGTAGCCCGTGGCCCCGAGAGAGGCGATCGCTCCGCGTGCGGAAAAGGGAACCGTTCTGCCCGTCTGATGATTGGGACAGGCCGAGACGTGGCAGCTCATCGCGGAGAGCGGATAGCCGTAAGAGGTGCCCCATTGGATCTTGGCGCGCTCGTAGGCGTCGGTGTCGTCGCTCGTCCAGAACTGCGGGAAGAAACAGAGCATTCCGCCGTCAAATCTGCCGCCGCCGCCCGAGCAACCCTCGAAAAAGACATCCGGAAAGGCGGCTTGCAGCCTCCGTATGAGGCGATAGACGCCCAAAATGTAGCGGTGGGCAAATTCCCCCTGCCGCTCTGCGGGAAGGCTCGCCGAATAAAATTCGGTGATGTGGCGGTTCATATCCCACTTCACATAGGAAATTTCATGGCGGGACAAAATATCGCTCATGCGCGCAAAGAGATAGTCCGTCACCTCTTCCCGCGTCATGTCGAGGACGTATTGATGGCGGCTCTTGCAGCGGGGCACATCCGCCCGTCCGATCGCCCAATCGGGGTGCGCGCGGTAGAGCGCGCTGTCCTCGGAGATCATCTCGGGCTCAAACCAGATGCCGAATTTCATCCCCCGTTTCTTGCAGTGTTCGATGACGGGACCGAGCCCGCCGACGAGTTTTTTCTCATTGACAAACCAATCGCCGAGCGAGGTGAGATCGTCGTTGCGGCCGCCGAACCAGCCGTCGTCAAGAACGAGGGTATCGATGCCGAGGGGCGCGGCCTCGTCCGCAAGCGCGCAGAGCTTCTCGCGGTCGAAATCAAAGTAAGTCGCCTCCCAATTATTGACGAGCACCGGACGGGGCGCATAGACGCGGTTTTCGGGCAGGACGTGTCCGCGCAAAAAGTCGGCATAGGAACGGGACATCTCTCCAAGGCCATGCGCGGAATAGCAGATCGCGACCTGCGGCGTGATGAACTTTTCGCTCGCTCCGAGCAGCCACGAAAAGCCGAGGTCGTTGATCCCCCCGCTCACGCGGACAGCGCCCGTTTGCGTTTCCTCCGCTTCGAGCATCCAGGAACCGCTGTATAAAAGTTCGAAGCCGACGCAAACGCCCGCATCCTCCCCCGCTCCCCGCTCCAAAAGGACGAGGAAAGGATTCATTTGATGGGAGGATGCCCCGCGCGCCGAGCCGATCTTTACGCTGCCGTGTCCCAAGGGCGTGCGCTCGGGCATGCGCTCCATGTTGTGCCGCCCGTGCAGGCGCAACACGTCGTACTCCCCCGCCGCAAGATCGAGGCAGAAGGACTCTGCGCGCAAGAGCCGCATGGGCGACGAGCCGCGATTGACGATCTCCGCATTGCGCACCAATACGTCGGAATCCTCATACAGCGTGTAATTCAAGACGATCTCGGCTTCGGAAAGGACATCCTTTAAGGTGATCGAAAGCGTCTTTCCGCCGCGGGCGGAGGGCAATACGCCCAGATCGGGCGCGCCGTCACAGATCGTATGCGAAACATAATGGAATCTGCTCGCCCGCTCGCCGTTTTCCCGCACGAGGAGCACGGAGGGGGTGCGGAAATCGCCCTGTCCGAAGCTGCCGTACTCGCTGCCTGCGACGTCCAACGAAAAATAGCTGTCCACGTCGGGCGGAATGGGAGAAAAACTCAATTCCCGCGCCGAGGGGTCGAAATAGCGCAGATCATCCCCGCCGATGGGCCCGCCAAAATGCAGACCGACGAGATACCCTGCGGGGTGCACCCACAGCGCGCAGGAAAAGGACTTCCCGTGCAAGAAAAAGGTGCGCGTGGTTTGGTCGTAAACGATCATATTCAGACCTCAAAATAGGTGATTTTTTGGAGGGCGGAGGCGCGTTCACCGCCCGCGAGCGTTTGAATACCCGTCTTTTGGGAGAAGGGGATCGCCTCGCCGGCCCGATCGGGCAGATTTCCCCACGGCTCGATGCAGAGCATCGCCGCGCCTGCGGGCCGCCACAGAAGCAGATAGGGAAAGCCCTCAAACTCCACCTTTGCGAGCGGCTTTTTCCCTTTACACAGGGTGACAGCGCGCGAATTGGGTGCAAAGATGAGGGTATTGCCGCCCTCCGGCCCCGCCAGGGACAGGGGAAGCGCTCTCCCCGCGCCGTACAATTTTTTTTCGCCCGTGAGCCTGCCCTCCTTATCGTGCAGAAGCGCTTCGAACCGCTCTTGTCCGGGAAAGCGCAGGATGTGCTTCGCGAGCGGAGCAAACAGCGCATGCGAAACGTGCCCGCCCCACGAAAAACTGAGGGGACGTTCCGCGGGATTTTCCACTTCATAGGAAATGAGCAAACTGTCCCCCTCCAAGGAGTACGTCACGGTAAAGACAAACTCAAACGGATATTTGCGCAGCGTCTCCTCGTTAAACCGCAGCACGAGCGAGAGACGGCTTTCCGTCTGCGATTTGAGTTCGAACTGCATTCTGCGGGCAAAGCCGTGGCGGGAGAGCGGATACAGGTCGCTGCCCACCGTCACGGCACAATTTCCGCATACGGGAAAGAGGACGGGAGCATGCCCCGCCCAACTGCCGTCCTCGTTCTGCCAGAGCCTCTCCCTGCCGTGAAAAAGGAGGCTGACGGGCTCTGCGCCGAGGGTGTCTATCATGGCGCTCAGAGCGCCGTTTTCCAGCTTATAATGCATAACGGTAGACGATTTCGCCGCCGACGATCGTCAAAAGTACGTCGAATGCGGGGCTAAGCACGGTGAAGTCCGCACGCTTGCCCGCGGCGATACTGCCGAGCTCTTTTTCCAGCCCGAGCGCCCTTGCGGGATGGAGCGAGGCACAATCCGCGGCCTCGGGAAGGGAGAGCCCTGCCTTTTGCACCATGTTCTGCACGGCGCGGTTCATTTGCAATACGCTCCCTGCGAGCGTGCCGTCTTTGAGTCTTGCCTCGCCGCCCTTGACGTAGACCTTCTGCCCGCCGAGCTCGCTCTCGCCGTCCCCCAGCCCCTTCGCGCGGATCGCGTCGGTGATGAGGATGAGGCGCTTGGAAGTCTTGCATTTTACGAGCAATTTGATGGCGGGTACGCTGACGTGGATCGTATCGGCGATGAGTTCACAGTCGAGCCCGTCCAGAAGGAGGGCGCTGCCCACCGTTCCGATCTCCCGATGGTGAAGGGGAGATTGCGCGTTAAAGGTATGGGTGACGTGCGTTGCGCCCGCCCCGACCGCCCGCACGACGTCCGCATAGTGTGCGCCCGTGTGGCCGATCGAAGTGAGAACACCCGTTTCCGTGAGATGGGAAATGAGCGCCTCCGCCCCTTCCTCCTCGGGTGCGAGGGTGACGATTTTGATGTTGCCGCCGCTCGCCTGCTGATAGCGTTCGAATTGGGAGACGCTCGGCGCTGCAACGTATTCGAGGGGCTGGGCGCCCTTGTGCGCGGCCGAAATGAAGGGGCCTTCGAGATGAATGCCCAAAAGCCGCGCGCCGTTTGAGACGTTTTCGGCGTTCCGCTCCGATAAGAGATATTCTTTGACAGCCCCCATCGCTTTCAGAATATTTTCGGGCGATTGGGTCATGGTGGTGGCGAGGAAGGAAGTGGTCCCCTCTTTGACGAGCGTCTCAGCCATCGTTCGGAGCGCGGCCACGGAGCCGTCCATGGCGTCCGCACCGCCTGCGCCGTGGATGTGCTCATCCACAAAGCCCGGCAGCACGACGGCGTTTTCGGGGAGGTCTATCTTTTCGCCCTCGGCGGAATATCCGACGATCCTGTCCGAAAAGCATAGATCGCTCTTGACGATCCCCGTTCCGTGAAAATAGACCGATGCATTTTCAAAATATTTTATCATATTACAGAAGAGAAGCCGCAGCTTCGTCGCACACGAGGGTGCAATCGGGATGACGCTGCAAGATGCTGGCGGGGAGCGATTCGGTGATTTCGCCCTTGACGAGCCCATAGACCGCCTTTGCCTTGTTTGCGCCGTTTGCGAGAATGAGGATCTTCTTCGCGTTCATGATGTTCTTCGGCCCCATGGTGTACGCTCTGCGGGGAACGTCCTCGACGCGCGCGAAGAGGCGGGAATTATCCTTGATCGTGCTCTCGGTGAGCGCAACGACGTGCGTTTCCGCCTCAAACGGCGTTCCCGGCTCGTTGAACGCAATGTGGCCGTTGGAGCCGATGCCGAGCACCTGAACGTCCTGCCGCATGACCTCCAAAAGAGCGTTATAACGGGCGCATTCCTCCTCGGGATCCTTTGCTTTTCCGTTTTCGATGTTGGTATTTTTCAGATCGATGTCGAGGTGGCGGAAGAGATTTTCACGCATAAAATAGACATAACTCTGATCGCTCGTGGCGTCCAATCCCTCGTATTCGTCGAGATTGACCGTCCTGACCTGCTTATAGGAGGTGCCGTTCTCTCTGTGATCGGCCGCCATTTTGGCATACAGGCCCAAGGGCGTGCTGCCCGTGGCGAGCCCGAGCACGGCAGCGGGATTTTCCGTGACGACCTCCTTCATGATCTCGAACGCCTTCGAGCTCATCTCCTCATAGTCCTTGGTGATAATGACTTTCATAAACTTCTCCTTTTATCTGTCTGCTTATCCTTTTATCTGTCTGCTTATCTGTCTGCGGGCAGGCTCGCCGCGGCGACGCTCTGCCCCACTCTTCTGCTGTTTTCATCGGGCAAGACAATTTCGAGCGGCGCAAGCGCGGGGAATTGCTCCGCAAGGACCTGCTTGCAATGTTCGAGAATGAGTGTGCCTCCCCTGCCGCTCATCACTCTTCCGAGAAGAAGCACATGTTTCATCTCGTAAAATCGGGCATAGAAGGGCAGCGTATAGCCGAGATAGACCCCGATGTCCGAAAAGACCCGTTCCGCGAGGGGGTCCCTTTCCTCCGCGAGTTTTTGCATGACTTTCAGCTTCTCGGCGGGCGTGAGCCCCTCTTCGAATTTGCGGCCGCCCGCCTCTGCGAGCTTGATGACGGCGTCCTGCGAAAAATACTTGCAGCCTACGCCCGTATCGCCGCTCCACTCATCGCGCATGGCCTCGGGATTCAGATCGACGGGGGCGAAGGCGAGCTCGGAGAGCCAGCCGTTGAGCCCCCCTTCGGCGTTGATGTAGCCCGCCGCTTCGCTCGTGCCCATGGCAATGCCGAGCACCCGGCCCTCGCCGAGTTCCATGCTTCCGGCAAGCGCAGTGACGTCGCCGTCGTTGGCCACTTCCACGGGCGCGCCGATCTCTCCCGCCACGTTGAGATACATGTTTTTGACGTACTCCCCGTACTTTTTCTTGTCCACTTTGAGAAAGAGGGAGGCGGTCATGATCTTGTTGTCGATGTACACTCCTGCCGAGGAGACGCCGATCGCGTCTACGCGGGGCATTTTGCTTGCCGCCGTTTTCATGGCGGTAAGGATCTCGTTGTAGTGATAGTGCGGATCCTCCGTCGTTTTGGGGTGCCAGACGACCTCCTCCGAATAGACAGGCTCACCGTCGATGACGGCGCTCACCTTACGGTCGCTGCCGCCCGCGTCAAAGCCGATCCGGCAGCCTTTGAGATGGCCGCCCACTTGGTAGGAAGCGCCCTGCCGCACGGGTTCCTCCGCGAGCAGTTCCACCGTGAAGGGTTGTTCGTACACCCCTTGCATAAAGTCGAAGTCGAATGCCCGCGCGCCGTTGCCGCAGTAGTGTTCTTTCAAGGATTCGTAAACGGTTTTACTGCCGTACACGCCGATCCGATGGCCGCCATACAGCCAAAGCATGGTCTTTGTGAGCCGCTCGGCAAGAAAGCAGTTCCGTGCGTCGTCCTCGCCGTCGCGGAAGGCGTCTAAGGCGTAAACTTCCTGCTTGTCGCCGTGGGAAACGCTCAGCACAATGCGGTTGCGCTTTTCCGGGGGGAGGGCCGCAACGTCTCTCTCAAACGTTTCGAGAAAGGCGATGACGGGATAAAAGTGAGGATCTAAAACGGGAATGATCATAATTTTTCTCCGGTTGCTATGATAGCAGTTTGCAGTGAATTTGTCAAGATAAGCCGATAAAATATCACCCGAAGGCGCCCTTCGGGTGTACTCTTTTAATGGATACGGATGAGCGTCCCGCCTTTGAGACGGGACTCCTCTGCGCAGATCGCCATGAGGTGGCTCTCGACCGAACGATCGAGGGAGGTCTCCCCCTCCTGCCCGCAGAGCACTTGATAGAGCGTGTCCACAAGGCCTTGGTCGCCGCCGCCGTGCCCGCTGTCGATTTTCGCGAGCTCGGAGATGCGGAAGTCCTCCCGCACCCCGCCGTAGGGTTTGAAAGAGACGACGTCCTCCTCCTCATTGAGCACGATTTCGCCGAGCGTGCCGAAGAAGCGCATGATCCTGCCGCTGCCCGCCGTGAAGGCCGTCATCGTAAGGGTCGCCTTGACGCCGTTTTCAAAGGTGATCTCGGTGAGCTGGTGGTCGACGACGTCATTGTCGCAGAAGTACACGCACCTGCCGTATGCTCCCTCTTTGATCGCCGTATAGAGTTTTTCCTCGGTGAGCGGATAGTCGGATGTGATCTGAATGTGCGGCCAAACGTTGGGCTGACAGCCGTTTTTCTTCCAATCATCCACATAGATCCGCTTGGCGCTGTACGGGCAAGTATCGGCATACTTGCAATCCACGCAGCGTTTTGCCGCGCCCTCGGGCGCGTTTTCGGGTTTGAACCACGTAAGATCTCCTACCGAGGAAATGCTCTCGGCACGCGAATTTGCATAGTATTGCAGAAGGTCGAGATCGTGGCAGCACTTGGCAAGGATCATGGGCGCGGTCTCTTCGCGAGAACGCCAATTCCCGCGCACAAAGCTGTGCGCCTGGTGCCAATAGGCGACCTGTTCAAGCGCCTGAATGGCGACAAGTTTCCCGATTTTGCCCGCCTTCAAAAGCTGCGCGGTCTTTACGAACGCGGGCGCATACCGAAGGACGTGACAGACGACGACTTTTCCGCCATACTGTTTCTGCGCGGCCAAGAGCGCTTCCAGCTCCTCGCGCCGATCGGAAATGGGCTTTTCGAGCAGAAGGTCGTACCCGAGCGAAAGGGCTTTGACCGCCTGCCGCACGTGATCGGCATCCATGGTGGCAATGACGAGAAGATCCGCCCTCTTCTTTTCGAAAAAGACTTCTTCGTCGAGAAAGCGGTTCTCCGCAGACACCGAAAAGAGCTCGCCGTAATAGTGCAGTCTCTCCCCGTCACGGTCGCAGAGCGCCGCGATCGTAAAGTTTGCCTGCTCGCTGAGGAGCTTCCCATAGGTCGCTCCGCCGCGGTTGCCGCAGCCGAGAATTGCGACTGTAAACTTCATACGATCTCCTTTTCCCCAAAGTTGGGGTGACTTTCGAGAACACTGACAAATACGCGGGTGATGACCTGCGGACGGGTGATCGCCGCGCCGATGATGACGTGGTCGATCCCCGAATCCAGCACATTTCGAAGCGCTGCAAAGGAGTTGATCCCCCCCTCGGCCACCACAGTGGCATTCTTCACGCTGTTCAAAAGACGGGCGCAGAAGTCGGGGTCGGGAATGAGAAAACCGCGCGTCTCCTCGGTATAACTGCGCATGGTGGTGGACACATAGTCCACGCCGAGCGCATCCGCCGCCAAGGCATCCTCGTCGGTAGAGCAATCTGCCATGATCGCCTTGTCCGAATTTTCACGGATGTAGCGCACCAACTCCTCCAATTTCTCGCCCTTGGGGCGGGGACGGAGGGTTGCGTCCAGCGCGATAACGTGGCAGGAGGAGGCGATGAGCGCCTTTACCTCTTTGAGCGTTGGCGTGATGTAGACGGGAGAATCATGGTATTCCCGTTTGATGAGCCCGATGATGGGGAGCGTCCCCTCCGTAATACGGTAGATGGCGTTGATGTCGTGCACGGTATTGGCACGGATGCCCACCGCGCCCCCCTGCTTGGCTGCGAGCGCCATTTTGGGAATCGTGTTTCCGCCGTAAAGCGGTTCGTCTTTGAGCGCCTGGCAGGAAACCACCAGGCCTCTCGGAATGATATTTTTCATGGCAAATTTTCCTTCTTTGATTTCCGATCGACGCCCTGCACAGAGCGAAGGGAGCGTCGTTGCCAATAATATCCGTCAGGACTGTCTATTTGAGCTTTTCCGCATCCGCGAAGCCCTTGCGGAACGCCTCCCAAGTGGGTTCAAGATCGTCGTACTTTTCAGACCTGAAATTCCCGGTCCCTTCGGGGGTATCCGCGAACTTATAGCGGTTGGAGATCAGAGCGCCCGAATAGTCGTTGCAGTTGAACCAAATGAGGCCCTTGATCTGCTGCGCATAGGGCGCGGGGTTCTCGGCGTTGAGCTCCTCGAACATGCCCTCGACCCACTGCTTTTGCAGGTCGCGGTTTCTGCCGAGCTCACCCGAGGCATTGCCGCCCGAGCCGCAGGCAAATTCCCCGATGATCATGCTCCACTTCTCGAAGTAGGGCTTGTTCTTTTCATAGAGCCCGCCGTAGCGTTCCTTGAACGTGAGAAATTCTCCGTCGTTGTTTGCCTCATAGTTGGTGCCGCCGAGCAGCTGCACATAGTCGTGACCGGGGAAATAGCAGAGATCCTCGCCCCAGCCCGAATAGGGAGCCGACGCCGCAACGGGATTCCAGACCCAGATGACGTTGTCCACGCCGTTCTCGATGAAGATGTTGTAGAGGCGGATCCATGTGGCATTGAAGATGTCGGGGTCGAGCAGGTTCATGATGCCGGAGTAACTCGTCCAGTCGGTGTTCATCTCGTTGTTGAGACGGAACATGATGGGCTTTGCGTACTCCTTGATGTCCTTTGCAAGACGGACAAAGTATTCATCGTACTTGCCCCGCATGATGTCGAACAGCGGGGTGAGCTCCTGATCGACAAGGTTATTGTTGGTGGTGTATTGGAAAGTAAATTCGAGCACGGGCTTCGTCCCATCGCCGTTGCCGCCCGCGAGCTCTTTGCTCATGTCCACGGGATAGTAGCAAGGGGTTCCGTAATAGGCGAGAGGCGTATAGGTCATATACACATCGTACTTCTTGCCGCCCCAAGCCGTCTCCTCAATGAACTGCTGGATCTCCTTGCTCCATTGGAGGTGCTGGTCGTAGTTGCTGTTCCCCGCATGGAGGCTCGCCTCCTCGCCGGGCATGGAGTAGGAGAACACGCCCCAGCTCTTCGTCTTTTGGGTCGTGAACTGCTCGAAGTATGCCTTCGTCTCCGCATTCCAATGGGGATCGGGAACGGGATCCTTGTTCTCGAAATAATTCCGCGCGATCCCCTTCGGGTTGAAGATACGCCAGCTCTGCAAGATCGCGTCCCGCACTTCCGCTTGGTTCGTCTTGGATTTCAATACAAAGAACGCAGCTTTGATCGGCTCGTTCACCTCGTGGATGATCCCGATATTATAGAACGGATATTCCGTCTCGCCCGGATCGTTGATCTCGATATCAAACCGATATACTTCATACCCCGGACGGAATTTGAGATCTCCCTCTTTCACCGTCGGATACGCCCTGTTCGGGTCTGCGCCTGTCGGCCTGATCTCGAACCCAAGCTCATCCTCGTTGAGCAACGTCAGGTTTTGGTTCTCATAGTACTTCATATTCACAAGGTGGCGGATCGCCCACTCGTTGATATAGACGTACCACGGCCCTTCCGTGCTCGCCGAATAGGGATTTTGGTTCTCTGCGCTGAATGTCAGTACACTGTCTCCGAACTTATACTGCGTACGGTACTTCGCGATCGTGTAGTCTACATCCACCTCCCTCGACGGAAGGGTGAACGCCTGGCCTGCCGCCACGTTGATCATCATCGCGTTCTTCTCGTTGTACAGCTCGACCTTGACGTCCTGTCTCCCACCCACTTGCGTGAGTTTGTTGTAATACTTCCCGTTGACGAAGAATCTCCCGCCCGTGATGTCCGACGCATTGTTGAATCCTGCCGCCGCATCCACAAACGTTGTCTTTTTATACAGGCTGTTGAACACATATTCAAACGAGGCGCTGTCGGTCTGGATCTCATTGTCCACGACCTTCGACTCGTCCTCTGTCTGCCCGCCGCTGACCGGCTCGCCGCAGACGTCGCACTTGCCGTCTTTATCTGCGTCCACGTGCTCCGTGTGCTCCGTGCTTTCCATCGGCTCCTTGCAGACATCGCAGATCCCGTCTTTATCCGCGTCTACATGCTCCGTGTGCTTCTCTTCGCCGCAACCCGTGATGCAGCAGGCGCCAAGCATACAGATCCCCATGATCGTTGCCATGATCTTCTTCATTTTCTACTCCTTGTTTTTTTCAAAAGGGGTTCAGGAGACCTTCGGCGCATTCGCGAAACCCGTCTTGAATGCTTCCCAAGTCTCGGTGAGGTCGGAATAATCCTCCTTCCTGTCGCCGATTTCGGCGTCGGTGAACCGCAGGCGGTTGGTGATGCCCGCAGGCCCGGATCCGCCGTAGTCGTTGCAGTTGAACCAAATGAGGCCCTTGATCTGCTGCGCATAGGGCGCGGGGTTCTCGGCGTTGAGTTCCTCGAACATCCCTCTCACCCACGCTGCCTGTGCCTTGCGGTTTCTGCCGAGCTCGCCCGTCGCATCGCCGCCCGAGCCGCAGGCAAATTCCCCGATGATCATGCTCCACTTCTCGAAGTAGGGCTTGTTCTTCTCATACAGGTCACTGTAATGCTTTTTGAACGTGATGTACTGCGTCATGGCATCGCCCGTGTAGTTGTTGAACTCGTAGCTTGTGCCGCCGAGCAGCTGTACATAGTCGAACCCCGGGAAGTAGCTGAGATCTTCGCCCCAGCCCGAATAGGGAGAGGACTTTGCGATCGGGTTCCAGACCCAGATGACGTTGTCTACGCCGTTCTCAATGAAGATGTTGTAGAGGCGGATCCACGTAGACGTGAAGATGTCGGGGTCGAGCAGGTTCATGATACCGGAGTAACTCGTCCAGTCGGTGTTCATCTCGTTGTTGAGACGGAACATGACGGGCTGTTCGTATGCCTTGATGTCCTTTGCAAGGCGGGCGAAATATTCATCGTACTTGCCCCGCATGATGTCGAACATGGGCGTGAGTTCCTGGTCGACAAGGTTGTTGTTGGTGGTATATTGGAAGGTAAATTCGAGCGCGGGTTTGCCGTTGAACCCGTTGCCGCCCGCGAGCGCCCTGCTCATATCCACGGGATAGTAGTGCGGCGCAACGTTTTCCTGCCTTGAACCCGTTCCGAGGTGGGTATAGGTCATGTACACATCGTACTTCTTGCCGCCCCATACTTTTTCCTCGATGTATTTTTGGATCGCTTTCCCCTTCTCCAACGTAAGGTCGTAAGTCCCTCCGCCCGGATGAAGGCTCGCCTCATCCCCGGGCATCGAGAGGGAGAACACGCCCCAGCTCTTCGTCTTTTGGGTCGTGAACTGCTCGAAGTATGCCTTCGTCTCCGCGTTCCAGTGGGGATCGGGAACGGGATCCTTGTTCTCGAAATAGTTCCGCGCGATCCCCTTCGGGTTGAAGATACGCCAGCTCTGCAAGATCGCGTCCCGCACTTCCGCTTGGTTCGTCTTGGATTTCAATACAAAGAACGCAGCTTTGATCGGCTCGTTCACCTCGTGGATGATCCCGATATTATAGAACGGATATTCCGTCTCGCCCGGATCGTTGATCTCGATATCAAACCGATATACTTCATACCCCGGACGGAATTTGAGATCTCCCTCTTTCACCGTCGGATACGCCCTGTTCGGGTCTGCGCCTGTCGGCCTGATCTCGAACCCAAGCTCATCCTCGTTGAGCAACGTCAGGTTTTGGTTCTCATAGTACTTCATATTCACAAGGTGGCGGATCGCCCACTCGTTGATATAGACGTACCACGGCCCTTCCGTGCTCGCCGAATAGGGATTTTGGTTCTCTGCGCTGAATGTCAGTACACTGTCTCCGAACTTATACTGCGTACGGTACTTCGCGATCGTGTAGTCTACATCCACCTCCCTCGACGGAAGGGTGAACGCCTGGCCTGCCGCCACGTTGATCATCATCGCGTTCTTCTCGTTGTACAGCTCGACCTTGACGTCCTGTCTCCCACCCACTTGCGTGAGTTTGTTGTAATACTTCCCGTTGACGAAGAATCTCCCGCCCGTGATGTCCGACGCATTGTTGAATCCTGCCGCCGCATCCACAAACGTTGTCTTTTTATACAGGCTGTTGAACACATATTCAAACGAGGCGCTGTCGGTCTGGATCTCATTGTCCACGACCTTCGACTCGTCCTCTGTCTGCCCGCCGCTGACCGGCTCGCCGCAGACGTCGCACTTGCCGTCTTTATCTGCGTCCACGTGCTCCGTGTGCTCCGTGCTTTCCATCGGCTCCTTGCAGACATCGCAGATCCCGTCTTTATCCGCGTCTACATGCTCCGTGTGCTTCTCTTCGCCGCAACCCGTGATGCAGCAGGCGCCAAGCATACAGATCCCCATGATCGTTGCCATGATCTTCTTCATAATTTTCTCCTTATCTTTTTTTCGTTAAGCGATCGTAACCGTTTTCAGTTGGGAATAGATCCCGTACTCGGGAGCCGTCTTGTCTCCCGTCTTTTGCAGGTAATAGAACAGGACCTGCGCGGTATTGCCCGTGCGCGAGACCTCAATGACGTCGCACTCGTATTCGGTCATCCAGCCGTTATAGGTACGGCAAGGGACCGTGGCCTTCTTTGCGGCGATCTCTGCTTCGGTGAGTGTGATCTCGCCCGTTGCGACTTCCTTGACGAGCATCGCGCAATCCTCCGCCTTGTTGGTGGTGGCGATGTTCGCCTTGTAGCCGAAGTTGGAGAGGTCCTCGAACGTCCATGTGTTCTGTACATAGCCGCGGGCGATATAGTTCTGCGCGGTGGAATTGGTTGCGGCGCCCATGGATTCGTCGAGACCGATGTTGCGCTTGCGCAGGAACTCGATCTTGCCGCCGATGTCCGTCATGCCCTTATGCGCGCCGTCCCAGGCCGGTTGCTTGTTCTCGGATTCCATGGTGGAGAGTCCCGCGCCGAGATAGCAGCAAGGGATCTCGGGAAGCAATTCCTTCATGCCCTTCGCATAGGGCGCAAAGAAGGTGATCGTGATCCAATGACCCTTCATGCCGGGATACTTTTCCATGTTCTTTTTGAGCGTTTCGATGGCTTTGAGGTCCTCCACGGCCTTCTCGGAGGCACTGTCGAGCTTCAATTCCACAATGAGGATGACGTCCGTCTTTTGCAGCGCTTCGCAAATATCGTCGAGCGTGGCGAAGCTCTCTTCATAACGCGCGCTGAAATTGTTGAGCTTGATCTTTTTCAGTCCCGCGAGCGTTTCATTGATGATATATTTGCCGGAGATGCCCGAGACATAGGCAATGTCGCTGTTGTGGCAGCTGATGAGGTGGCCGTCCGCCGTGATCTGGATATCGATCTCAACGTGCGTGGCGCCCT
The DNA here is from genome assembly GCA_947632505.1 of uncultured Clostridia bacterium. Lineage (GTDB taxonomy): Bacteria > Bacillota > Clostridia > Christensenellales > Borkfalkiaceae > Gallimonas. Next base: position 14,079 of record CANRPN010000004.1, read on the forward strand.
CGTTGTAGGAGGCCATGACGCCCGTCAAAGACTGCTCGTTGGCATATCTCGTGATGCCGCGGTGCGCAGCGATATATTGCGCCCGTGCGAAGCCCGTGTTCTGGAAATAACCGAGCGATTCCGTGAGCACCTCGGGATCCTTTGCGACGACGCCATAGCAGCCCGCCGCGATCGCCTGTGCTCCCTCCTCTTTGTTCTCGATCTCCGCCCAGCAGACCTTGCTCATTGCCGACACGTATTCCGCGACGACGGGGAGGTTCTCCTGCACATCGTACATGAGGATGTTGCAGCCGGCTTTATTGGCGGCCGCGATATTCTCCCACTGCGCATAGCGGTCGGAAGTGAGTTCCTTGTCCGTGAGGTCGTACACCGTATTGACAAGATAGCCCCTTTCGTCGGCATAGATCGCTTCGATGACCGAAATGTCTTTGGAGATCGCCATGATGTCCGAGACCGTATAGGTGTTTTTCAGCCAATCGAGGAAGGGCTGCACCGTGGTCTTGTCAAGACGCAGGACGGGGATTGATTTCCCCTTTAATTTGAGTTCGAAAAAGTCTTTGAGCGTGCGTTCTCTGCCGACGTTCACCTTCATCGCCTCATCGGGTGTGACGACAACGGAAGCATAACCCTTGCCTTTGAGTTGGTCTTCGCTCGAAGGTTCGAAAATGAGGGTGGGTTCGATCATGAGCCCGCTCCCCTGCGTGGCGACGTTGATGTAGTTGGAATAGGTCTCGGGGGCGGCCAGCGCGGAAACGGAGACACCCGCCGTGAGACTTACCGCAAGCAAGAGCGTTGTAAGCGCGAAAAATAATTTCTTCATTTTTGACCTCCTATGACGCTACTTTCCCCACAAGAAGGGTGAAACTTGCCTTGTATCCGTCGCATTCGACGGTGATCGTGCACTCGCCGCGGGCGACTGCCTTGACGCGTGCGATCAGTCCCTGGTATTCGACCGTGCCGACGCTTTCATCCGAGCTCGTCCACTTGGGCGTGCCGGAAAGTTCAATCTCGGACATCGCCCTGACCGTCGCAACGCCGTTCTTGATGAGCACGAGCCGTCCGTTTCTGAGGCTCCCCGTGGGAGCGTCGGGAAGAAAGACGGAGAGCGGGGATTCCCTAACGGTGACCGTACAAGTCAGTTTCTGTTCCTCTACCGTAACCGTGATCGTGGCGGTACCCGCCTTGATCCCCTTGACGAACGCTCCTGTCCCTTCCGCGTCTACGGTGGCAACCGTCTTGTCGGAACTTTCCCAAACGGCCGTCTTGCCGCTTGCATTTTCCAAAAGGAGCTGCTCCTCTGAACCGACAAAGACGGTGAGCTCCGTTTTGTTGAGCGTGATCACCGTGCCCGAAGGCGGATTATCATCGGGCGGAGGAGTTTCCTTCTCGCCGCAGCCGCCGAACGCAAAAAGCATGCAGGCGATCAAACCGAGAATGAGTAAAATTCTTTTTTTCATTTTCTTCTCCCTGACAGACGGAGGAAGTGTACGGGCGTGCCCCGCTCATTCCGTCTGACTTTCGTTTCCGATTTTGTCCATTCGATTTCGATGTGATTTCCGAGGTCGTCCGTGAAGCGGAAACTTCCCTCGCCGCCGATGAGGAACGTGAGCTCCTCATAGCCGTCCAGCCTGTTGCCGACGTCTGAACACAGCGTTCCGCCTTTTATATTGAGCGGGACCGCCTTCCCCTCCCGCAAAAAGACGGGACAGTGCTCCTTGCAGAGCGTTATCTCATGCGTGCCGCTTTCGAAACGTTCCCCGGTGAAGAGGTCGTACCACGTCCCCGCGGGAAGATAGACGAAGCGGCGGTCTGTATAGTCTTGCAGTACGGGCGCAACGAGCAGCGCGTCGCCGAGCAGAAATTCGTCCTCGATCCCATACACTTTTTCGTCGTCGGGAAATTCGAGCAGAAGATGCCGCATGGGAGGGACACCCGTTTCGTGCGCCTCTTTCAGGAGCATGTATTGGTAGGGCAACAGATTATAGTGCAGGAAGAATTGCCGTCGGCAAAGTTCCAACAATTCCTCGCTCTTGTGAAAAGCGGCGATGTTCCACGGGCTGCGGTCGTTGATCTCCCACGCACCCGTAAAATCGCACCGTCCGTTGGAGACGGGATCGCTATGCCACTGCATGACGGGGCAGAACGCCGCCGTCTGCACCGCCCGGAGATAGAGCTCCGCGGTGGGCAGATAACCCGAAAAGCCCGCGATGTCGAATCCCCAGCAGGCAAAGCCCGAAAGCCCTGCCGACAGCCCCGCTTTGAGCACGGAGCGGTATTCGCTCCAAGTGGATTCCTGGTCTCCCGCCCAGAGGACGGTGAACGAAGGACTCTTCTGCCCGCCCGCGCGGGAGAACACGATCCCCTCCTCACCGACGAAATCGGCAAAGGCGGAGGTGTAATCCTCGCAATAGCGGTTCTGCCCTTCTCTGCCCGTCGTGCCGTCGCGGAATGTCACGGAATGGTCGTGAATAAATTCGCCACCGTCCGTCTTGAACCCGTCGATCCCCAGCGATTTGAGATAGCGGAATCGGTCAAACCAATGCTGACTGCCCACGGGGTCGGAAAAGTCGGGCACCATGCTGCCGATGCACCATGTGTGCGGAATTTCATAGGGGGTACCGTCCGCGTTGAGCACGCATTCGCCCTTCGTTTTCACATATTCGTTGTCCGAAAGGCACTGCGGCACGTTCCATCTCGTCTCAATGTTCACGCCCTGCGCGTACATGGGCACAACCCATAAGAGCAAGTGCAGACCGTCCTCATGCAAGCCGTCGATGAGCGCCTTGGGGTCCTGCCAAGGGGCACCAAACCGCACCTCTTCCAAAGCCGCGCACTCGTCTCCCTCCTTGTGAGGAATTGAGCTGCCGTTCCAAAGATAGTGGGTGGTGAGATCGCTCCAAGGCTCCACTACCATGACATTGTGCGGGAAGTTATGCTCTTTCGTGAGCCGCCGCTGCTCTTCGAGCTCCGCTTGCGTGTGCCATCGGTTGGCGCTCATCCATGCGCCGAGCGTCCACTTCGGGAACAGGCGCGGCATCCCGGCAAGCGTACGGAACTGCGTTAAAATTTGCTTCGGCGTTCCCTCGAAGAGATAGACGTCCGCCCGTTCTCCGCGGCTTCCCTCTTCGAACGTCAAGGTGATCTCTCCCTCTTTGCGGAGGTCGAAATCCACCTCAACATAGGTATCGACATACAGCCCAAAGCCGTCCGGCGTAAGAAAGAAGGGCATGGAGCAGTAGGTATACTCCCCTTGATAGAAGCACTTCTCGCGCACGCAGGCGCGGACGAGCTTGCCCTTTTGGTCCACCGAGTCAAATTTCTCGCCGAAGCCGTATGCCGCCCGATATTGGCGGCGCAGTGTGAGCGTGCAGCTCCCGTCCGCCCATGTAAGTTGGTTCGTTAATTTTTGCATATCAGTCTTTGGTTTTTAAGACAAATTCCATCTCGAAGGTGCGGTTCCACGGGGAGCTGACGTCCACGTCCTCCACCTTCTCGGCAAGAAGCGGGAAGTTCTCCTTCATATAGCGGAGAAGTTCCTCCCTCGCCGCTTCCACGCACTTGCCGCGCTCTCCGTCGAGCACGAACACCGTGCAGCCGTTTGCGGGGACGGGGTTGATATCCGTCCATGTGCGGGTGTGGGAGCAGTAGCCCACGTCGTCATAGTAACGGTGCAAGAGAAAGTCGCGGTTGCCCCGTTCGTCTCTGCCGTGGAAATAGAGACAGCTCTCGCAGATGACCGTGCCGAGCGTATTGCTCGAAGTGTTCCAGCCCGCATAGGCGTGAATTTTGAGCGCTAAGCCCTCGTCATAGAGAAGCCGGAAGAGCTCGATGTCGTTCTGCGTGGGGTGCGCCACGTCGGCGACCGCCACGAGCTTGCCCTCCGAGAGCGCATATTTGATCTGGTCGATGTATTCCGGCAGGCTGCGCTCGATCTGATAGGCGGCATTCATCTCCTCCTCGCTTTTGAGGTAGAGCATCTCGGAGCCGATGTTGACCGCGAGCAGAATGTCGCACTCAGGCAGGCTGTAAACCCGTCTGCAACCCGCCGCCAAAATTTGATTCTTGATGGTAGCGTCGATGGAGCGGTCCTCAAACGAGGGAGTGACAAACGGCCCCCGCGCCGAGGCGTAATAGACGTAAATTTTAGGTCTCGCCCCGTTGAGTTCATTGACGGCGCGGCAGAGCATCGTCATGCCGGTGTCGTCCGCGGCGGGATAGACGGGGACCTGCAATAAAAGCCCCATCTCCCGGATGCGCGTTCTCACCATCTGCTGGTCAAGCGAGGTGAAGCCGTAGGGCGCGCTGTCGTCCTGCGGGACGATGAAGGAGTCGATCGTGCCGTCCTTCACGAGTTCCAGCGTGTGGAAGAGCACTCCGAGGTTGACTTCTCTCCGCGCCGTGTAATCTTCGAGCGCCTCCGCGGGGATCTTCTCTTTGACGCGGGGAAAGTCCGCCGCCTCCTCCGCACTCAAAAGCCCGAGCCGCTGTTTGTGCGTATATCTGCCGAAAAGATGGATCTCGGCGCCGCACTGCGCATAATAGTCAGGCTCCTCGTCGGAGAGAGAATAGAACGGACAGCGCATGATCGTCTGAAAGGCATAGATCTTACAGGACGGGTTCTGCGCCTTTAATGTTTTTACGAGGTCCGCACGGGCGGAAAGCGCTTCTTTCGTCTCATGGTGGAGACGGGACGGGATCAGTCCGCCGTAAATGAGGGTGTCGAGGGAGAGAATGACGGCGTCCGCCTTCCTCCCCTCTTCGAGCGTCCAAGCGGCAAGTTTGTCGCGGTCTGCGGGACGCTTTTTCAGCCCCATGTACTCCTTGGGCGGCTCGATGAGTTCAAAGTCCGCCTTTGGCATAATACGCGGAAAGGTGTAATTGCAGGGTCGCTCGTCAAGCGGCAAAAGTAAAATACGGTGCATAGATCATCCTTTGACGGAACCGATTTGGAGCCCGCCTTTGATGTATTTGACAACGTAGGGATACATGCAGAGGATGGGAACGATGCTCGCGACCATTGCCGCCGCCTCCACGTTTTGGCCGTTTGCCATGAGCCAAGGATCGTTCTTGTTGAGCGTCGTGCTCTGCAACATGAGATAGAGATAGTATGCAAGAGGCTGGGCCGCCTTGCCCTCCGCCGACTGTCCGATGAAGATCATGGCCGAGCCGTAACCGTTCCAGCAGCCGACGATCGTAAAGAAGCAGCAGCTGCCGATGATGGGCAGAGACATGGGCACAATGATGCGGAAGAACAGTTGCAGATCGCTTGCTCCGTCGAGCCGCGCCGCCTCTTCGATGTCCGCGGGGATCCCCTCGAAGAACGTCTTGAAGTAGAGAAGGTGAGTGACGTTCGAAATCGAGATGAGAATGACCGACCAAATGGTGTCGATCAAGCCGAAGCTGTGCATGAGCAGACGGATCGGCACAATGCCCGCCGAGAAGAGCATGGTGATGATAAAGTACATCAGAATGCCGCCCTTGAACGGGAAATCGCGCTTGGAGAGCGGATACGCCGCCATGGCCTCAACAAGGTTGGAGCCGATCGTGACAACTCCCGTGAGAAGCACAGAGTTGCCGAATGCCCGCCAAAAGTCGAGCGCACCTTCGCCCAACAGCACGTACTTGAAGGCGTTGAGGGTAGGCGTGACGGGGAAGATCACCACTTTGAGGTTGGTGTTCCCGTCGTTAAAGGCGAGCGAGAAATAGTTGAGGAGCGGGAATATGATGAGCAGCACCCCGAAGAAGAGGCAAGTGAGATTGACGATGTTCAAAAAAATGTCGAGCTTGCTCTCTTTGATCTTGTTGGGATGTTTTTTGAAGAGGCGCAGCCCCTTCGTATGCGGGGCGGACGCCGCCGGGGCCTCGGTGGAGGCGGAAGTTACGTTGACACGATCTTCGTTCATTGTTCTTCCCTCCTCTTACCAAAGTCCGCGCTTCATCGTCTTGGTGGTGATCGCGTTGCCGATCAGCATGAGCGCCAAGGCGATCGCGCCGTTGAACACGCCGAGCGCCGTTGCGAACGGGACATCCGTTCCGTAGAATACGGAAATCTCGTAGATATAAGTGTCGAGCACGATCTGCGAATCCGTCAAAACGCCCGGGTTGATCTGCATCATGGTGTAGATCTGCTCGAAGCCCGTCGCCATCATGCCGCTGATGTTGAGAACGAGCATGAGCGCGATCGTGGGCAGGATGGACGGAAGGGTGAGATACCACATCTTTTGCAGCCTGTTTGCGCCTTCGAGCGTCGCCGACTCGTAATAGGTCTTATCGATGGCGACGATCGCGGAGTAGAAGAGGATACACCCCCACCCGGCGCCCTTCCACGCCGAGAAGAATACGGCAAGCGGTTTGAACCACCCGTCCTGTGCCATGATGTGCCCCGTTAGCTGCCCTATCACGCCCGTATCCGGGTGTAGTATCCCCGACCAAATGCCGATGACGATCGCCCACGAAAGGAAATTCGGGATCGTGAGAATGATGAGGACCACCTTGCTGAGCGTCTGGTTTTTGAGCTCCGAGAGCTGCACCGCGATGATGATGGAGAGCGGGAAACAGATGAGCAGCCTGATAACGTTGATGATGAGGGTGTTCATCACCGCCCGCCAGAAGGAGTTATCGACAAAGATGTTGCCGAAGTTGGAAAACGTCCAACTGCCGTGTGTAAGGTTGTAGAGGATATCCCCTTTCGTGAGATTAAATTCGGGACCCTTGAAGGCAAACAGGATGCCGAGCATGGGGATATATGAAAAAATCAGTGTAAACGCCGCTGCGGGAATGAGGAAAAAGAGAATCCTCCGATATTTCTTCACGCGCTTCCACTGACTCTTCCAATATCCGGGCTCCTCGAATTTCGGTTGTACCGCCACTTCGGTGACAAGGTCTACCGAAGGGGAAGCCCCCGCCGCTTGCACAGCGGGGGACTCGTTTGCTTGATGAACGTATTCTTCCATAGCTTCACCTTAAAAATTCTTTCCTCGGGGATTTGCTTGGTTCGATTATTTGCGGCCGAGCTTCACTTCGTTATACCATTGGGTCATCTCTTCCGAGATCTGATCCGACCAATAGTAATAGAGCTCTTTCTTGCCGTCGTCCGTATCTTTCTTGATGGATTTCTTCTTTGCGCTTTCGCGGGCATTGTTGAGGGCTTTGATGCAGTCCGACGCATTGATCGCCGCAGCAAGGCCGTCTTTGAGCAACGTACGGCAGAGGATGGAGACGGGAGACCACCATTTCATGGGAGGGCTCATCCACATCGGGTCCGAGATCCTTCCGATGCCGTCCGGGTCGGAAACCTGCCATGCGTCGAAGCCCGTTTCCCGAAGATGGAAGAGGGACTTCGCAGAGACGGAGTTCGTGCCCGTGCAATACTGCGAGTTATCGGCGATGTGATCGATGTAACGCTTCGTGAGCTGGCACCAATATCCTCCGCCCTTCACCGTGACGGGCTCTTCGTTCATGTTCTCGGGATCGAGCTTGTTGCCCGCATTCGGATCTTTGTTGCTGTATTTGATGTAGGAATACTCGTAGGGACGGATGAAGATGATCTTCTCTTTGAGATTTTCATACTTCGCGTACTCCGCGTCTTTTTCCTTGGTATAGTCCTCTGCCTTGGGAGCGTCTGCGGAGAGACCGACGGGATCCTTCGACCAGCTGGGATCGCAGTTGCCCTTATCGCCGGGCTGGATCTTGTTCCAATGCTGTCCTTCGACGCCGGCGTAGAAGTCGCCAAACGCTTCCATCTTCTTTGCGAGATAATCAATGATGTAGAGCGCGTGATCGGATTTGTGCGCGGGGATGACGGTGTAGTAGGATACTCCGCCCGGGTCGCCTTCGAGACGGGCAACGTCTTGATTGGCCGAACCGTGCGTGCCGTCGCCGCGGATCCGCGTCACCCACTTGATGACGTTCTCTTTGATCGTTTCATAATCGTTGGTAATGCCCAACTTGCTCGCGATCTGTCCGCCGTTTTCCTTGTCCTGTGCGACAATGGCGTTGATGAGCGGGGTCACGTTCCAATAGGAGATATAGGTGCAGGAATTGAGCTCCGTGGCGAACTTTTGGTTCGCAGAATCCTGGCTCTCGCTCTGCCATGCCTCGGAGAGGATCCCCTTGGAATAGAGGTCGTGCATGTACTGCACGTATTTGTCCACATTGGGGCTGTAAACGTACTGTTGGATCTTGCCGTTTTCGTCGACATAGAAGTTCCACGGCACGTCGAACGCGCTCTTGATCTGGGAGACCTCGCAGCTGTTCTTGCCGGGGATCCCAAAGGCGTGATATTTATCGTTGTTCTTGCCGAAGTGCTCCTGCAACTTTTCGAAAGCGGTGGTGACGCCGTCGATCGTATCGGGAGCTTCGGTGATGCCGACCTGTTTCAGGTGGTCCATGTTCCACACGAGGGCACTGTCCGTCATGCAGATGAAACCGAAGTCGGGGATGCCGTAGATGTGTTTTTCTCCCTTCGTATCGGTATAGGTGACCGAATCCCAGCCAAATTCCATGAGGTCGATGAGCTGGTAGAGCGTTCTGCCCTGGGGAGTTGTTTCAAGAAGCTCGGTGAGGTCGAGGAAGGTACCGTCTTCGAGATAGGGATGGTACTGCGCCTGCGTGAGCTTCATGATGTCGAAGTCCTGCCGCTCGTTGAGGGCGTTGCGCACGTCCTGGTCGGCATTGGTGCCCATTTCCTGGTAAACCATCTTGTAGCCGGTCTTCTCTTCGATGATCTTTGCGCCGTCGTCCTTCCCGAACGCAGAGAGACCGGTCTCGGGAAAGAGACCTTTGAGTTCGATCGGATTAGACAGATCGACGTCCCAGTCGATCGGCACCTCGTATAATTCGCCGCAACCGGCAAATACCGCTGCGCCCGAAAGGATCATCACCGAGGCAACAGCGAGAGAGAGCAGTTTTTTCATGATTTTCCTCCTTTAATGATCGTTTGGGGGGGGGATCCCCCCTTGCCCCGACCCTCCCCACAAACGGGGAGCGGGGCGAATGCTATGAGGCCTCCTATGGTCTCTCCCGCTTATTAGGGGGGGGAAGCGGGAGAGAGTTCATAGGAGAAAAACCGTATGAGTGTAAGTAAAGTAAGATGAAAAATTGGATCCGCTTGCCGCTCGGCGCCCGATGAAGAAGTGACAGACGGGAGCGGCAAACGGAATTAGGGGGGCTGTGTTATTCGGCTTTGATCGCTTCGACGATGCCCATCACGTTGTCCTCGGTGGCACTCGCGTGATCGTACTTCAATGCGGTCGCATGATATTTCTCAACCAGGTAGTTGATGACTTGCGTCTGATAGACGGAGAAGTTTTTAGCGACATCAAGGCCGAAGTAAGCGCGATAACCCTTGGATTTTGCGTGCCACGACACGGGGTCGCCGAACGAAGTATCGGTGATAAACGCATAGCTGAAACCGCCGTCCACAAACTTTGCTTTGCCGACCATCGTTGCGTTGATCATTTCGATCTCGGCCGCAGTGAGCTTGTGGTTCGGGTCCGCCGTGATCGCCTTCGCGATCTTCAAGACGGTGATGATGTAATGCAGATCTTCCTCGAACTTCCCGGCTGCGGTCTCGTCCATCTTCAAAGCGTCCATCCGATCGACGATGACGGAGGGGATCTCCACATTGAGGTCTTCAAGCGCGAAGTAGAAGAAGTAAGGACGGAAGGAAACGCCTTTGTCGATGCCGTTGTCGAAGCCAAGTTTCTCGCCTGCGGCATCTGCGCGGGCCAAAGCCGCAAGCAGTTCGCCGAGCGCTTCACCGACCGTGTAGGTCTTTGCCTTTGCATCCTGACCGTCGCCGTCGGCAGCTTCGATTTCGAGCGCGACTTTTTCCGCATCCAGAGCAAGGATCTCTTCGGCGAGAACCGCCCAATCCTCATAGTTCGAGACGCCTACAAGAATGGAAATCTTCTCTACATCTTCTTCCGTAAGCCCGGAAAGTTTTGCCTTGATCGTGTTCGTGTAGTACTCTGCTTCGCTGTAAAGGTAACCCTTGATATCGGCAGAGCCCTCGGGAGCCTTCCAGCCCTTCGCGGTGTAAGTATCGAGATTGCCGATCTTCTCAAATTCCGTTACGAGCGCAAGAGCGTTTTCCGTAAGGGTGACATTCAAAATTTCTTTTGCGGTGGTGCCCCAACCGTTCTCTTTGACCACATAGTGGTTGTTCGTCAGGAAGGTGGAAAGGACTTCAACGTACTCATACATTTTGAGCGCGGCGCCGTTTGCCGTAAGAGTGCCGCCGACATCCTGTACGAACCTCGCGGCTCTATCGCCCCACCACTTCTCGAATTTCTCTGCGCCCCAATGGGTTTTGAGGCTGCCCTGCTGTTCATAGCCGGCCGTCCAAACTTCGTTGAGGAATGCAAGCTCGTCTTCGGTGAAGTCCTCCATCTTCTTGATTTCGTTCTTGCCGATGCGTTCCGCGATTCTCAGCGTTCCCATGATGGGATAATAGGTCTGCGTATAGAACGTGAAGTAACCGATCTCGGTGAGACCTGCCGTAAGGCCTGCGGGAAGGGTGACGCCGCTGTCGAGCGCGAAGCGCACCATCCGTGCCGTCCACATTGCGGTATAGAAGGTCGCATCGGGCGCGCCTTCGCCGATAAAGGAAGTTTTGCCGTCCGTTTCACCATAATGGCCCGTATTTTCGATAACCTTGCCGGACTTCACGAGAGCAACTACGCGGTAGGTCTCCGCAAGCACCTGCTCGCCGGTCTTGGTGAGAACGGTCGTCTTGTTGTAGCCGGGTTCAACGGTCTTGAACTCCTTCGTCCAGAAGGTGTCCGCGGTCTCTTCGAGCGCTTTGATCTCTGCGGAGAGTTTCTCCCACGCTTCGTAATTTGCCTTATAGGCGGCATTTTCTTCTTTGCCGAGCTGTGCGATGACGTATGCCTTGTCGATCGCCCCAAGCTCTTCTCTCTCGGCGACGAGGGCACGGAAGGCCGTAAGTTCGTCGAAGAGGTAACCCGTCTTGGTCGTCTGGTCCGTCGTCCAGCCCTTATACTCGTAGCCTTCGAGCTCCGTAAGCGCTTTGATCTTATTCAACAACGCCACTGCCGTATCGGAACCGTGCGCGGACGGGTCTTCCGCCATAGGCGTGACTTCCGCCTCGAAGCCGAGACCGTTCTCCAAGACTTTCGCGTTGGGATCGCACATGGTAACGATGTCGAAGAGGATCTTCAACGTGGGTTCAAGGTCGTCCTCGCCGGCCGTCTCGCCGTTCGGCAGACCGAAGTAGTATTCATAGTTGGTCACGCGGTCGCGGATCCCTCTCTTGGTGCCGTTGGCCCAATTCCATTTGAAACCCGCTTCCTGCCAGCCTTCGATCCCGACCATGTACTCATTGACAAAGTCGGCAAGGTCTTGATCGAGCCACACAAATTCGCCCTTCTGCTGTCTTGCATAGATCTCGCCGATCTTGGTGAGGACGGGATAGAGGTAATCTCTGTAATCGCTCAAAAATGCCGCGGAATTGGGGGTGTTCGTGACGAGGTCGACCATCGTCTCGACAAACGAAGGGACTTCGACGCCCGCTTCCTTCATCTTCTCGATCACGAAGAGCGCATGGAAGTTGTATTGAACGCAGAGCTGGCTGTCCGAATTCATCACATAGTCCTCGGAAGCCCCGTCCTTCTTGAACCAATTCGTTCTGTCACGGTAGAGGATGGCGATGAGCTTCGTCAAAGCGGCCGTGCCGTCGTAATCCTCGAACTTGCCGTCCAAAGTCATGGTTCCGACGTGATAGGTCTTGCTTGTATAAGTTTCGTTGGCAAGATAAGCGCTCACGCTGTCATAGAGTTCTTCCCAATCGTCGTAGCCGTCCTGGCCGCCGCTCGAAAGGCGAATGATCTTGACCTGCTCGTCCTCGGGGAGGGTTTTGAGCTCTGTGCGGATCTTGGCAAATTCCTGTGCCTCGCTCCAAATGTAGCCTGCGATGGGAGTGCCTTCGGGCGCTTCCCAGCCCTGGTAAGGATAGCTGGTCGCCGTGCAGAGGTTGAGCCCGTTGAGTTTCGCAAGGACTGCCTTGCCCGCATCGGAGATGTTCATCGATTCGAGATAGACAGACTCCGCTGCTTTATAGGGGGCGAAATCGAGCACGGTGTAGTAGAACTCCGCAAGGGTGGAGCCGGTATGGCCTTCGTCCTGGCCGTACCACTTGCCGACTTCGTCATATTTTTCCATGTACTGCGAGATGTTCTCGGCCGTCATCCCGGAGAGCGAGTCGATTTGATCCTGGTACTCTTTGAGCTTGCCGCCGAGCTCGTCATCGGCAACGGGAGAACCGTCGAACTTGAAGTCGTAACGGTCCATGCCGTCCTCTGCCGTGTAGGTGGTGCACATATAGTTGGAAAGAATGGTATAGCCGTATGCCGAGAACTTCTTTCCGTCCTCAACATCCTCGACCGCCTCTTCCTCGTTGGCAAGAAGGAAGTCGTACTCGTTGCCGCGGACCTCTTCGGGAACGACGATCGAGCCGTAATCCACATCGGAGATCTCATCTTCCGTGGGGAAGTAGACGTGCGCGTCCGTTACACGGAGGCCTTCGAACTTCGCGCCGTTGAAATAGTCGACGTTCTTCACCTTCACGCCCGAGCCGATGTCGTTCTTGACGTCGAGGCCGGCAATGAACAGATAGTCGTTGGCAACGTTGATGGGCTCTGCAAAGTAGGTCGCCATGAACGCGTCGTCCACGGTAACTTTGAGGGTCTTGCCGCCCGCGACCGCGACGTTCAGTTCGCAGACAAAGTAATCTTCGTCGAGCTCGTCATCGTGCATCTTCACGGTCTGGACGCTCATGTCCACTTCCTTCCCGTTGGGAACGAAGTAACCGTCCTCATTCCAGGTGCTCTCCATGATGCACTCGCCCATGTCGTACTCCACATTCGAGAAGGAGTCGTCGCGGGAGGTGCCGCTGAACTGGTACCACTGGCCCGTGGTCGTGTCGCAGCCGAGGCCGATCGCAAGCACGTATTGAGGATTCCAGATATAATAACCGAAGTAGGCATAGACGGGAGTCTCCACACCCTCATAGGCGGGAGTGATCTTCACTTCGGAAAGATCGAGCTTGTACGTAGCTTTTGAGAAGCCCGTCGACTGGCCGCCGGCGCTCGAAGGGAACACCATAATGCCCGCGTCGATCGCAGTGCCGAGCGCCCAGCTCATGGGAGTATTCGAGGTCGTATCCTCTTTGCCGTGCTCGTCGAGCAGGCCGAAGCCGTTGTAAAATTGCATGGAGACCTGTCCGAAACTCGCCACGGCGTGGATCGTGCCCTTTTGGTTGCGCAGATAGTCCGTCATGTGGGACTCGGCCCAAGAGCCGTAACCGCCGAGCGTGTTGCCGTTGGGATAGAGCCAGAATTGATCTCCGTAACTGTCCGTCAAGCCTTTCTTGTTTTGGAACAGCTTCCTCGTTCCGCCCTTCTTCAAGACGTAACCGCCGAGCGAGGCGTTCGCGACCGCTTCATCCTCAAAGTAGTCGAGGTCGCCCTCAATGGTAGCATTGATGGCGTCTGCGATCGTCTTGTAGCTGCCGATCTTGTTCCCCGCGTAATCGTAAGCCTCGTACGCGTCCGCGGCGCGCGGATCGGTACGGCGGACGATCGTGGGCTTTTCGATTCCGGGACCGCCGGGACCGCTCATGTCTTCGCCGCAGACGTCGCACTTGCCGTCCTTCGGGTCGACGTCTACGTGCTCGTGGTCGTCTTTACAACCGACCAACCCCGCAAGCGCAGATGCAAACATCGCACCGCCGAGCAGTATTGCCAACAGCTTTTTCATAATTTCCTCCTGTTTTCCCCTGATTATCATTCAAGGATGTGTTTTGTAGTTTCATTGTACGCCCAAATTGCCACTTTGTCAATAGGTTTTGAAAAAAATTTTTATTTTTTTCTTTCATTTTGACAAAAATTCAGAAGATTTATGAAAATAATGCTCTTTTGAAAAAAATTTTTGTAATTTTGGGCAAATGACACCCGGAAACGAGGTCCCTCCCTCACGGCCATCGTTTCGCTCGAAAAGACGATCGAAAGTGCGCGAAAGGGCCCTGCCGAAATCGGCAGGGCCCTGAGTGTTCCGAAAACGGATATTAGATGAGTTTGCTCACCGTGGCGCGGCTGCTGCGGGCGACAAAGTTATCGAACCGCGTCTTGTCGGACATATGCAGCCCCGTGCAGAGCACGTCTACCATAAACAGCTGCATGATCTTGCCCGTCATCGCACCGGGTTGGTTGGGCGCCTCCATGGGCGCCGCGGCCAAGACAAGGTCGGCATACCGCGTGAGCGGCGATTTTTCATAGCTCGTGATAACAAGGACCTTCATACCGCATGCCCGCGCAAGCTCGGCAGCCTCCACCGTGTCCTTCGAGCTGCCCGATACGCTGAAAATGATCATGAGATCTTTGGAACTGCGCGAAGAAATCAGCACGTTTTGAAGGTGCGTGTCCCGCTCGCAGTGAGTCAGGATCCCCATCATCATGAGGCGGTTGTGCAGTTCGAGCGCGGCGAGATAGGAATGCCCTACGCCGAAACAGCACACCGTTTCCGCCTCGAAGATCATATCGTAAGCGCTCTGCAAACGGTCGCCTTTGAGGACTTTGCGGCAGTTCTTCATTGCCTCCTCATATGCCTCGGCAATGTCGTCTACATAGTCGATGCCCTCTTGTTCCTTGTGGCCGATGTCGATGACCCCCTGCGCAAGGTTGAGACGGAACTCCTGATAACCGTTGAATCCCAGCGAACGGCAGAAACGGAGCACCGTAGCCTCGGCAACGCCCGTGGCGGCGGCAAGATCGGTGATGGACATATAGATCACGCGCTTGTGATCGACTGTTTCAAAATAATCAAGCAGCTTCTTTTGGCTCTTTGTCAGTTTTCCCTCACGCATCTGCGCGATCTTAGTGTTGATGCTGGTCGGCATATCTCTCCTCCATATGCTTTTGCAGTTTGCATTTTCGGTTGCTTTTGCGTCTATTCCTTAATATAATATCGCTAATATAATATCGCTCCGTTTTAACGCCTGCTATTGTAAAGCGTTCGTCACAATTTGTCAAGCGTTCTCGATTTATTGCATAACTTTCCGCTTTTTTGCAAATTTTATTCAAATATTGCGCAAAAAACCGTGAGATGCTCCCACTTTTCCGCCGTGAAGTACGAAAATTTTCATCTTTCGCTGCAAAGATGTGTCCTCGGGGAAATCCTTGGGGGCAAGATCGGGATCCTTGAACACCCAAAGACGGTAGCCCATATCGTCGGGGAAATACTCGAATCTGCGGAACAGGCTGCGGAATCTGCGCACGTTGCTCGTTTCGGGCAAGAGCCGTTTGAGTTTGTGCGAAAGCAGCCACGAGCGGCAGAAGTACTCCCCCTCCCCGAGATACCGCTTGGCGTCATGTACCGACCTGAGCACGGCGGCATACGAGAGATCGGCGTCCGAGGGAATGTGCATGGAAATGCCTTCGTCCGTCCGCTCGTATTCAAGCGAGCCGATGCGGATGATGAGCCCCGAGGTCTGCCGCCATGTCCAGAACCAGCGGTCGAAACCGTATTTGCCGAAGCTCACGAAATTCTCCCTCACAAACCGGCCGAATGCTCCCATCGTCGGGAAATAATAGGTCTCCGCTTCCTTTGGAAAGGGTGCGCGCGCCGCCGCGCGCAGCATGGCGGAGAGCATGCGGAAACCGTCCTCGTCGGGCTGCAACTTTTCATGCAGCTCGTCCGTGCCCTCCTCTGCGCGCAGCGGATCGTTGAGCAGCAAAATGAGCTCTTCGATCCCCTCCTCGTAAACCAGATTTTCCACCGCTTCCCGCGGGACATCCAACCTGAGCGCAAACGCCCGGAGTTCCTCTGTTGTCGTGATATTATGTACTGCTCTCATATTACGGCTCCAAGAGTACTGTTTCGAAATCTCCTTTTTTGATCTCCGAAGTTCCGCTGTCGCGGCAAAGTGTGAACTGCGTGGGCGCTTCGATGAATTTGACCCACGTCAGATTTTTCTCGTCGAGCGCGGCCGTATTTTTCGCCGGCTTCGCGAGCGGCAAAACCTTGCCGAAGCGCAGGAAGAACACTACCTCTTCCGTGGAAACGGGAATGTAATATTCTCCCTTTTCCAGAACATGCTCGGTGAAACGGTCGCCCGCCTTCATGCGGATGAGCTTCATGCGTTCGGGAAGATACACATACCGCCCCGCCGCGTTCTGCGTATAGACGGGCGCGATCATCAGGCTGTCGCCCACGAGGAGCTGATCTTCCACCGTCTTGGCGCGTGCGTCGCCGGGATAGACGAAAGAGAGCGGCTTAAAGAGCATGTCGTTTTCAAACGCACAGCGCACATATTCGCTGTACAAATAGGGCAAGAGCGAATAGCGGATGCCGAGAATGTTGCGGAATACGTTCGTTTTTGTAAAACGGTAGCACTCCTGCGGACGGGAACCGAGGTTGGAATGGTTGCGCATGAGAGGCACGAACACGCCGAGCGCGAGCCAACGGAGAAGGAGCTCCTCTGTGGTACTTCCGCCGAATCCGCCCAGATCGGCGCCCGTATACAAAAATCCGCACATATTCAGCCCGGGCAGCTGTTGCAGATTGAGCAGAAGATGTGACCACCATGCGCTGTTGTCCCCCGTCCAGATGCCGCCGTAGCGGTGCATGCCGATATAAGAGGATCTGGAAAAGAGCAGATACCGCTTTTTGGGGGTATATTGCTCGAAATATTCCGCGGCGGCGCGCGTCATGTTGTAACCATAGAGATTGTGCACCGCCTCATGGACGATACGGCCGTTCTCCGTTTCGTGGTAGAACGCGCGGTAGTCGCCGTCGTTGTTCTGCAATCCGAAGAAGGTATGGCTCACCCGCTCGTAATCGTCCAGGCAGGTGATCTCTGTCGTCGACGCGGCGAGCGCGAGCGCATTTTTCAGCCGCTCCTCCGAATAAAAGAGAACGGGTTCGTTCATGTCGTTCCAAAAACCCTCGATGCCCATGTCGAGCAGGACCTTATATTGGGAACCAAACCACTTGCGCGCCTCGGGATTGAGCATGTCGGGCAGGAGGCTGTTCCCCGGCCATACGCCCACGACAAACGGCTTGCCCTTTTCGTCCTTGCAAAAATAACCCTTTTTGACCCCTTCCTCGTACACGGAATAGCCCTTTTCCACCTTGACCGCCGCATCGATGATGGGCACGAGATGGATGTTCTTTCCCTTCATTTCCGAAGTAAAGGCTTTGAGATCGGGGAAGCGGGTCTTATCCACCGTGAAATCCTTGAAGCGCTCCATGTAGTCTATGTCGAGGAAGAGCATATCGAGGGGGAGCCCCTCTTTTTCGTAATGTTCGTACACCTCGCGGATGTCTGCCTCGCTCTTATACCCCCAGCGGGACTGCGCGTAGCCGAACGCCCACTTGGGCGGGATATAGCTTCTGCCGATGAGCGCGCGGAATTGCTTCACGATGGCGAGCGGGCTGTCTCCCTCGAAGAGATAGAGGTCGAAATCCTGCGCCGTCACGGTGAAGAGGTCAGCGTCGGTATAGCCGATATCCAAACTCACCCTTCCTCCGCAGTCCAAAAAGACGCCGAAACATTCTTTGCCGCAGACGATAAAAAAGTTATGCGCGCCATACAGCCCCGTTCTGCCTTCGTGATGAACGGGATCGTCGAGATTCCAATTCTCATAGTGCCAGCCGCGTTTGTTGATCCCGCGCAACTGTTCCCCCAAACCATAGACGGCATCCTCCTTTGCAAGAGGATAGGAGAGCGTAACGCTCTCCCCTTTCCGCGAAAGGGTAAAGTGCGCGGGGACACCCTCCGCGGCTGCGATCTCTTTCACGACTGCCCCCGTAACGTAGGGGTGTCCGAAACGATATTTCATATTTTCCTCCTTGTGAGTATTTTTTTTATTCGTTGACATTGACGGATGTCATGCGCCGCCAGCGCCATTCGCACTGGTCGGGGTCGATCTCGAATGCATTCCCGTGCCCCATATGATCGAGCAGCTCTTCTCCGAGTTCCGGGATCGGCACGCCTTCCGAAAGGTGGGCCGCGATCTTGCGCATCGCCGCCGCGATCCGCTGTTTTAAGGCGCCGATGCGGATGTCTTGCACATCAAATCCGTTGGCGCGGTTCTCGCGCTCCCACTGCGCCGAGAAAGCGGTATAAAGCGCCTCGATGCGTCTCAAAAGCTCCTTCAAATCGCCGTAATAGAGAGCAAGTCTGTCCCGGTCTCCCGCGGCATACGCCTTGCGCAGCTTGATGCCCATGTCCGCTTTGAGCGTGAGCACCCGCGCGAGACGGTACTGCGTTTCGAAGAGATAGGCCCAGCGGCCCGCCTTCTTCTCCGCCAGCAGCAGACGGCGCGCATGGGAGGCATAGAGCTCGCCCAATCCTTCGGGGATCGTCGTATCAAGGGTGCCGAGCAGAACATCGTTGAAGAGCAGATATTTGTTTGCGCTGTTTTTCTCCTCCACATCGTCGTTTTGTGTGACGCGGTTGCAGAGGTCGATGGTCATGAAATCGTCGTATTTTACCCCTGTAAGATGCAGAAAACTGCGTTTATAGGCAGCATTCACCGCAAAATTGCCGTAGTTGAAGCGGGAGCAGTAAAGGAGCGCGGGAAGAGTGGCAAAGACGGAACATTCCGCTCCGTTGTCCCCCCAGCCCGTGACGATGAAGCGGCGGATCTTATTTTCAAGGCAGGCCTTGGCCGCTTCGCCGCAGGAGACGAGGGAGTAGCGGTTGTCGGGCGTAAAGCCCAGCCACTTCCATGCGCCGCCCGCAAACCCGATACGATTTTTGAACACGCGGTGCTTTTTCATCATCGCGTCGTAATGCTTTTCGTCCGTGGAACAATAGTCCCAATAGATCAGCTCCACGTTTGCGGGAAGGCTCTCCGCAACGCACGGGGGCAGATCGTCGCCGTATTGAGCGCTCATCGCCTGCGAAAAGAACATATCCGACCACATCATGGGCGCGCGGAACCCGTATTTTTCGCAAAGTTCCACCACTTTCTTCAAGTGTTTTGCCATGATGTCGAAGCGCGACTCATAGCCGTTGAGATCGAGATAGCGCCCCCGTCCGAGCATGTAAGCCTCGTCCATGCCGATGTTGATGTTGCGCGAGGTAAAGTACTTCGCACAAGCCGCGATCAGGGCTTCGAGGAAGCGGTACACCTCTTCGTCTCCGACGAGCAGGATGTCGCCCGTATCGAACAAATGCCCCATCGCATAGTGGCGCGTCAGCGTGCCGAAATGAGCGAGGGTCTGGATATAGGGTACGAGTTCTATGCCGAAACGTTTGCAATATCCGTCCGCTTCGCGGATCTCTTCGCCCGTGAGCGGGGTGCGCAGATAGCCGAAATAGGGATACTTCTCTACCGTGAACGTATCCTCCATATAAAGTCCCAAACTGTCGTAGCCGAGCACCGCGAGGTGACGGATGAGCTCTTTGAGCGTACTCATCTTCGGCACGGCATTGCGGGAACAGTCGAGCATGTAGGTGAGATCGTCGAAATGGCATTCGGGCGTGAGCGGCGCGCCTTGTTTGGGCAGGCCCTCGTCTGCGAGCAATTTGAGCGCATAGAAGAACTGTACCTTTTTCGGCGCGGAGATCACGACCCTTTCGCCGTTGTATTCGATCCGGAAGGGCCCCTCCCGAAATTCGACGGCGACCTCATTGCCGAGCTCGATCCCGCAAAGAGCAAGCTCCCCTGCCGCCTCCCGCAGTTCTTCGGATAAAATGTTGAATTTCATAGTTTCTCCTTAAAGACAGGCTCCGACGATACCTGCACGGTTTTTCAGCCGCGCAAAAGCGATGTCGCCTTTGTTTTCTATGAGGGACAGAAAGATCTCCTCCGACTGCGCCATGCCGCCGCCGAGAAGAATGTGTGAAGGGTGAATTTCCGCGCGGATGAGTTCCAGCAACCGATTGAGGTAGCCGCCAAATTCGCACATAACGGTCCGCGCTTCGGCATTTCCCGCCGCATAGAGCTCAAAGAGCTGCTTTGCGCTTTCGAGCGCGGGGATCTTTTCCCTGCCGCGGGCAAGAAGCGCCGTGGCCGAGAGATAGCTCTCTGCGCAGCCGAGCTTTCCGCACGAACACCGCCGCCCGCCCTCGACGAGGAGGACATGGCCCCAGCGTGCGCCGTCGAAATTTGCGCCGCGTACGATCTTTCCGTCTACAAGGCTCGCGCCGCCCACTCCCGTACCGAACGTGAGCATGGTGGCATCCCGCTCGCCCGGATAGAACAAAAGCTCCCCTTTGAGGGCGCAGACCGCATCGTTGTCCGCCTGCACGGGGATGTGATAGCGCGCTTCGAGCGTACCTTTGAGATCTACGCCCGTCCAGCCCATGAGATTTTCGGTGGCGTACACGCAGACCCCGTGATACGGATCGATGTTCCCGGCCGA
The DNA here is from genome assembly GCA_947632505.1 of uncultured Clostridia bacterium. Taxonomy (GTDB): domain Bacteria; phylum Bacillota; class Clostridia; order Christensenellales; family Borkfalkiaceae; genus Gallimonas. The sequence goes on from CANRPN010000004.1 coordinate 34,473, forward strand.
AGAGACGCCGAGAAGTTCCACCGTTTCATTTTCCAAAAGAGCGTCTATCACGGAAAAGAGGGAGGTAAAGATTGCCTCTCTCCCTTCCCTGCCGCGGGTAGGAGCTTCTCGCTCGCGGATAAAATTTTTTCCGTCCAGCAGCGCCCCCTTGATCGTGGTGCCGCCGATATCGACGCCGAGTTTCATTTGAGTTCGAGGGTCACCTCCGTTTCAAACATCCTGCGCCAAGGCATGCGGATGTGCACCTCCTTGACATGTTCCGCAAGGGACGGGAAATTCTCCTGCATGTACCGCGCGATCTCCTCTTTGACGGCACAGGCGACCTTGCCCTCCTCGCCGTCCGCATGGAAATAGTCCAGCCCCCATGCGGGAAGAAGCCGCTTTGTGACGTCCTGCCGCACAAAACCCATGTACGCAGCGTCCTCATAGTAGCGGTGGAGAAGAAAGGAGATCCTCCCCTTTTCATCCCCGCCGAGGAGCGCCAGAACGCTCTGGCAAACCGCCGTGCCCAAAGTGTTGCTCGAAGTGTTCCAGCCCGCATAGGCGTGCAGCTTCAAGAGCAGGCCCTCGCTGCCGAGCAGGCGCAAAAGTTCGAGATCGCTCCCGTTGCAGGCGGCGACATCCCCCACCGCGACGATCTTGCCGCAGTCGAGCGCATATCCGATAAAATTGACAAATTCACCGAGGTTGCGGTCGATGTCGTAGGCCTGCACATAGCCCGGATCGCTCTCGTGATGCATACACGAGCCCATGTTCACGCACAGGACTATGTCCGCCTCGGGCAGGGAATACACCTGCCGTCCGCCGACCGCGAGAATATGATATTTGACCGTTTCGCCAAGGGCCCTGTCCTCGAACCACGGAATGACCGCCGCCGCCTTTGTGCTCGCAAAATGCACGAAAATTTTGGGGGAGACGCCGCAAAGCTGCGCGACCGCCCGTCCCAGAAGAATTAAGCCTGTATCGTCGGCCGAGGGATACATGGCGGTTTTGAGGTGCAGGGAATTTTCCTTTAAGAAAGTGCGGATCCTGATCTGATCCATGGAAGTAAATCCATACACTGCCGCGTCGTCCTGCGGAACGATAAAGTAGTCCACAATGCCGTTCTTGATATATTGCAAATTGTGTTCGAGCACGGCGAGATTCTTGTTGCGGCGGGCAAGATAGTCCCCGAGATAGGGCGCGGTCTTCTCCTTCACCCGTTCGAAATCCTGTTTGTCCTCCTCGGTGAGCTTCCCAAGCGCTTCGAGTTGGGTGTATCTGCCATAGAGGTGGATCTCCCGGCCGCAGATATCGTAATAATCGGGCTCCTCATCCGAGAGAGAATAGTCGGGACAGCGCATGATGAGCTGAAAGACGTAGAACTTCATGCGGGGATTCTTCTCCCGCAGTTTTTCGACGAGGCTTGCACGGCGAAGAAGTTCTTCGAGGGGCAATTCATGCAGACGCGAGGGCACGATCCCGCCATAGATGAGCGTATCGAGCGAGAGAATGCAGGCGTCGGCGTCCGCGATGTTCGCGAGCAGCCATTCTGCGATCTTTTGGGCGTCGCCGGGGGTCTTTTTGTCCCCCATGATCGCTTTCGGCGGGAGCGAAAGCTCATAGCCCGCCTTGGGCATGAGCTGCGGATACAGATAGTTACAGGGCCGCTCGTCGAGCGGCAACATCACGATCTTCATTTCAAATCCCCTCCGAATTTGCGGAGTTCCCGCTCATAGGAACGGGCGAGCATGAGCATGCCGACATCGTTCGGATGAATGCCGTCGGTGGAATACTCTCCGATGTTTCCTTTGAAGAGTTTGGACCCGTCTGCGAAATGCACCTCGTGTCCCGCTCTGCGATAGCTTGCCGCAAGCCGCCGCAAGAACGTACGGTAGTAATCCGCCATGCGGGCGCGGTAGTCGTCAAAGTAGTCGAGCGCAAAGGGCACGCGGGAATAGAGCACGACCTTTGCCGTCTTGTTTTCTTTGAAAAATTCGTCGAGGAAGGGGGCGGCGTTGTCGCGCAGACGTTCGTCTACGCCCGCGTTGGGCTCGGTGTCCACAATGAGATGATCGAGCTTGCGCTTTCCCAAAATCGCTCCCATCTCCTTCTCCATAAAGGCGACGCCCGAAAAACCGAAGTTCAATACCTCCGCTTTGAGCGCGCGGGAGAGGATGGCGGCCGGCGCAAGCCCGGGACGGGAAGCGGCGCAGCCGTGCACGATGCTCGTGCCGTAAATGCCGATGCGCGCGCTGTGTTCAAAGCCGAAAGGACGGACAAATGCGTCGCCGTCGAGCCCGATTTCAAGCGATTCCACGGCCATATAGAGGGGCAGATGCAGGATGTAGCGGCGCGGTTTTCTCGGCGCGTTCAAATAGTGGCTGAGGGGCACCTCATATTCCGTCGCGTCGAACTCGTAGCGCGCCACTTCATGCAGGATAAAGTCCCCCGCCCGTTCGTCGTAAACATAGAGATCCATGCCGCACTGCCCGATCTGGGTCATGTTCGTCATGTTGAATTTATCGCGGAGCTTGACGCGCACATTGAGGGCGGCGCTGTCCGTTTCAAAGCGCACGGAAATGCCCGAGGAATGCTCGCCGAACCACGCCTCACCGTCATTTAAGGGGCGGATGAGGTCGCGCTCAGAAGAGGTGAGACGGTAATATCCCGCCTCGTCTTTTGCGTCGGTACCGTAAAGCCCGAAACAGGGCTCCTTGGCGCTCCTCCATTTCAGACCCGTGGGGAAGGGCAGATCGCCCGTCATGTTCGGGTCGAAAGTGAATACGTTCATGCCTCTTTCCTCGAAGTGACCAAAATGCCGTTCATGACGGGGCGGGTGCTTGTAAGCTCCGTGCTCGCCGTGTCGGAGGAGCGGACGACCACTCTGCCCGTTTCCTCTTTTTCGCCGCGCACGACGAGCTGGGTGGAGCCGCCGCCGTCGAAGTTCGCCGCCTGCGTGCAGCCGTAGTAGTAGGCAAATTCGGCGAGTTCGGGCAAATTCATGCCGTGCGTATCTCCCTCCTTGTCCTTCCCGCCGTAATACATCGATTCGACCGCGAAGATGACGACATTGCCGTTTGGCTTGATGCCGACCGCCGAGCGGGGCACGTCGGGGCTCTGCGCGCCGTTGGTGTTCTCTTTTTTGACGGTATTATCGGCGATCGCATCGTTCAGAACGAGCGCCTGACGGCAGCCGAGGATCGTCTCGTAACCGTTCCACGTCCCGTCGGGAGAGGTGACTGCAACGTTCACCCTGTCGCCGGCTTTGAGTGTAGAAAGATACTTGCTAAATTCGCCGTTTTCGTCCTTGGTGAGCAGATATCCGTACCCCTCGCCCGCCGTAAATCTCTGCGACGTCTCCACATGCACCGCTTCGAGTACGGTAAGATTCGCCATGCCTTTGGAATTGTCCACCTTGACTGCATACCCCTTGCTCTGAGAGCTGCCGCCCTTGGTGCGGTATGTAATGTAATTTGCCGAAACCTGACCGTTTTCTTGCAGTTCGAGGACCGTGTTTCCATCCATCAGCTGATAGGAAAGTTTCGCCTTGATGAGCGGTTCTTTGACCTCGGGCAGCGTGGGGTCGCCCTCGTATTTTTGGATGGGCGCGATCTGCGCCGTCGTCCCCTTCACGCCGAAGAGCATGGGCGCGGAGGCGGGCACGTCGGAAGCGCCTTCCCGATAGTCGTAATTGCCGTTGTCGTTGTGGCCGCTTTTGACGATGACACCGTCTTTTACGAAGGCGTTTACGCAGTAACTGCCAAAGAAATCGGCATTGAGAGAGGAATAGACATGGCCGCCCGTCTCCTTTTCCCACGCCTGCGCCATTGCATAGGGCGCGGCTTTTGCATAGGAGAAGCCCTCCGCGACATTGTCCTTCGTTCCCGCGACGATGTTCGCCTTTTTGAGGTCGACCTCGATGGTATAGACCACGACATCCTGCCCGTTCGTCTTTTTCAGCTTGTTCGCAACGAGATGCACGCCCTCGCCGAGCTCGGTGATCTCATTCGTCACTTCGCCGAACGTTTGCGGGGTGTAGCCCGCACGATAGGTGACGGAAAAACCCTCCGGCTCTTTGTCCGGTTCCTTATCGGGTTCCTTGTCTGGCTCTTTATCCGGTTCCTTGTCCGGCTCTTTGTCGGGCTCTTTGTCTCCCGGCTGCTGCACAGACGGATCGTCATCTTTCGGCGGGTTTTCTTTCTCACCGCAGCCGACGAGCGCACAGGACAGGAGCATGATCGCAGAGACGATCAGGCAGAGCAGCATTTTCAAATACTTTTTCGTATGATTCATTTTCCCCTCGCATTATAAAATTCTTCGCCTAAATTCTAATACAGAAACGGAAGTTTGTCAATGGTTTTGAAAAAAATTTTCTTTATTATTTGGCTTTTTTCGCGCGTACGCGCACATATTATTTTGAAACATTCATTATGTTGTATTTTTTGCAACTTTTTTTCATTTTCTTGTAAAAATGCAGGCCATTTGCCTTCAAAAAAACAGTTCACAAAATGAATGAAATAGGTTGACATTTTGTCTCTGCGGGCATATAATATTCGAAAATCGATCGAGGCAGGTATGAAAACGCAGATGAATTTCTTTCGCAGAGTGTGGTGCAGAACATTCCAGACGGTGTTCCGTTTGGCGATCCCCTTTATGCCCTACCGCGTTCCCAAACTCTTAAATGACTGTTCGGAGGCGGCGGCGCTCGCCAAGGGCAAGGGCAAGAAACGGGCGCTGATCGTGACCGACCGGGGGGTATTTTCACTCGGGCTGACAAAGCCGCTCGAAGAAGCCTTCTCAAAGCAGGGCATCGCCTTTGAAATTTTCTCGGAGACCCCCGTAAATCCCACCGTTTCGGCAATCGAACGCGCCCTCTCGCTCTATCACGAAGCAAAGTGTGACTTTCTCGTCGCGGTGGGCGGCGGCTCCCCCATGGACTGCGCCAAGGGGGTGTGCGCGCGGCTGATCAAGCCCAAAAAGAGCCTCTTGAAGATGAAGGGCATTTTGAAAGTGACGGGGAAGCAGCCCCTCTTTTTGGCCGTGCCGACGACGGCGGGAACGGGCAGCGAGACGACCGTCGCCGCCGTGATCACCGACGACAAGGCTCACTTCAAGTTCACCGTTCTCTCCTTCTGTCTTGCGCCGCGTTACGCGCTGCTCGACCCCGTGATGACAAAGACCCTTCCCCCCGCTCCCACGGCGGAGACGGGGCTGGACGCCCTCACCCATGCGGTGGAGGCGTATATCGGCCGCTCCACCACCCGCTACACGCGGAAACTCGCCGTAAACGCCGTAAAGCGCATTCGGGAAAATCTGCTCACGGTCTACCGCGACGGCGATAATTTGACCGCGCGCAAGGAAATGCAGCTGGCCGCCTTCGACGCGGGGCTCGCCTTTACCATCTCCTATGTGGGCTATGTGCACGCCATGGCGCATGCGCTCGGCGGGGCGTACAACTACCCTCACGGCAGGACGAATGCCACTCTCCTGCCCATCGTATTGAAGGCATACGGCCGCTCCTGCGAAAAGAAACTCGCAAAGCTCGCCCGCCGCAGCGGCGTGTGCGGCGAGAAAGACAATTCTCTCTGCGCCGCGAAATTCATTGAATGGATAGAGCTTTTGAAGAAAGAAACGGGCATCCCCGCCGCCGTGGAGATCAAGGAAAAGGACATTCCCCTCCTCGCCAAAAACGCGGACGCGGAGGCAAATCCGCTCTACCCCGTGCCGAAACTTCTGAATGCCGCCGCGCTCGAAACACTGTTCCGCGCCGCGCGGGCAAAACATGCCTATACCGCCCAAGAGGCGCTCGCCCTGCAACAAGAATATTTTGCGAGCGGCCTCACTCTCGATTGGAAAAGGCGGAAAAAGTTGCTTCTCGATCTGCGGGCCGCGATCAAACGGCACGAAACGGAGATCCACGCCGCAATCAAAGCCGACCTCGGAAAGAGCGGCATGGAGAGCTATATGTGCGAGACGGGGCTCACCCTCTCGGAGATCTCCTACATGATCAAACATCTGAAAAAGTTTTCGAAGGAGAAGCGGGTGAAAACGCCGCTCGCGCAATTTCCCGCGCGCAGCTATGAAAAACCCTCCCCCTACGGAAACGTGCTCGTGATGAGCCCGTGGAACTATCCTTTCCTGCTCACAATGGAACCGCTCGTGGACGCGCTGGCAGCGGGGAACACCGTTCTCTTAAAGCCTTCAGCCTACTCCCCCGCGACGGGCGCGGTCCTGAAAAAGTTGGTGGAGGAGACCTTTCCGCCCGAGATCGCCTATGTGGTGCTCGGCGGCAGAGCGGAAAACAATTTGCTCCTCGATCTGCCCTTCGACAAAATTTTCTTTACGGGAAGCATGGCCGTCGGAAAGGAAGTCATGCGGCGGGCGGCGGAAAGGCTCATTCCCGTCACCCTCGAACTCGGCGGGAAATCCCCCTGCATCGTCACAAAGAGCGCGGACATTCCCCTCGCGGCAAAGCGCATCGTGTTCGGCAAATTCCTCAACTGCGGACAGACCTGCGTCGCGCCCGACTACATTCTTGCGCACAGGGACGTTGTGGGCCGTTTGCTTCCCGCACTCAAAAAACAGATCGAACGGCAGTTCGGGAAAGAGCCGCTCGAAAACCCCGATTACGGCAAGATCGTCAATGAAAAGCACTTTACCCGCATTTCCGCGCTCATTGACGATTCGAAAATTTATTGCGGAGGCAAGAGAGACGCGGCCGCGCTCCGCATCGAGCCGACCGTCCTGCGGGACGTTACCTATGAGGACGCCGTCATGGGAGAGGAAATTTTCGGGCCCGTGCTGCCCGTTCTCACCTATGAGGACGACGAGGAGATCATCGCAAAGATCAATGCGGGAAATTCCCCGCTCGCTTGCTACCTCTTCTCCTCGGACAAAAAGCAGATCGAAACCTTTACTTCCCGCATTGCCTTCGGGGGCGGGTGCGTGAACGACGTCGTCATCCACCTTGCCACGTCGAATATGGGCTTCGGCGGCGTGGGCGCGAGCGGAATGGGCAGCTATCACGGCAAAGACGGATTTGAATGCTTCTCCCACCGCAAGAGCATGGTCGACAAAAAGACATGGCTCGATCTGCCCATGCGCTATCAACCGTACAAGAAAATTTGGGAAAAGCTCGTGCGCTTCTTCCTGAAATGAGCGAACGAAAGACATGCAAAAAGGCGGGCAGCCCGCCTTTTGCGTTATTTCGGGATTTTGCCGGACCGCCCGCGCCGCGAAAAATCGCGGCGCGGGCGGCGTTTTCGGTTACAATTCCGCGATCAGTTCGATCTCCGCGAGCACCCCTTTCGGAAGCGCCTTTACCGCCACGCAGGAACGCGCGGGCTTTTCCGTAAAGTACTTTTCATAAACGCCGTTGAACACCGCGAAATCGGCCATATCCGCCAAAAAACAAGTCGTCTTGACGACCTTTCCGAAGTCTGTGCCCGCGGTCTCCAAGACGGCCGCGAGATTTTTGCAGATCCTCTCCGTCTGCGCCTCGATGCCGCCCGCTACGACTTCCCCGCTCACGGGGTCGACGGGGATCTGCCCCGAAGTAAACAGAAATCCGCCCGCGATCTTTGCCTGAGAGTACGGCCCGATCGCCGCAGGCGCGTGTTTGGTGTAAATCGTTTGCATATGTGTATCTCCTTTATGAGTTTTTTTGCCGCGTTTTTCTCTTCTGCCACAGGACGAGGGCGAACGAGAGCGCGAAACCGACGAGAAGCATGACGGCTGCGACCGTCCAATACCATGGATTTGAAAACAAAACCGTACCCGTTTCGCGGATGACGGAGGCATAAACCGCGGGAACGCTTCCGATGATGAAGCCGAAGATCGCAAAATAAGTGGCGCGGGGGAATTTCTTCAACAAAAATTTCATCAGCACGGAGATGCCGAAAAATCCGATGACGAGCCCGACCGCAAGGCAGGCAAGCACGAGAATGCAGATCCCAACCTGCTGTCCGTGCAGCAAATTTTCTGTGATGAGTTGCACCACGGGGTTATAGTAGCCGAAGATGAGCAGGAGCATGGAGCCCGAAATACCGGGCACGACGAGCGCCGCGGAACCTGCGATCCCGACCAGCACGAGCAGGAGATACCCGCCGAAACTGAGGTTGAAAAGGTCGACTTCGCTCCCGAGGGGCAAAAAGCAGAGGGAGGCCGCCGCCGCGAGAGGAAGCACGCACGCAAGGAGATGTTTCCACGAAGGCCTTGCGGGAGCTCTCATCCTGTCGGTCACGGAGGGGAGCCCGCCGAGCGCGAGCCCCACGAACAGCGTAACGGTGGGCATGGGATAGTGTTTCAGCCCCCATTGGATGGGCAGAATGAGCGCGGCCACGCCAAGGAGCATTCCCAGAACAATGGGAAGCAGGGTGAGAAAGCTCGACTTAAAGTGTTTGAAAAAATCTGCGATCGCCCCAACGAGTTTTTCATAGATACCGAGGATCGCCGCGACCGACCCGCCCGAAAAACCGGGGATGATGAACGCCACGCCGATCGCCACTCCGCGGAGAACGTCGAGAAGGAACGCCGCGAGCTTATTCCGTTTTTCCGTGTTTTCTTCTTCCATACTATTTTTTATTATATCACGCGCCCCGCAAAAATACAACCGAAACAAACAAAAAAGCCGACTGCTTTCGGCCTTTCGTCAATAAGATTTTCTCCCGAGCAAAAAATCAATATCTTCATGAAAAAAATCGGCGATCTTACAGAGGTTTTGTACCGTGATCTCCCTTTGGCAAAGCAAATACCTTGTGATCGTCGGTTGCGGAATCCCAACTTCTCTTGCAAATTTACAGACGGTCAACCCCCTTTCGGCGAGAAGTTCCCGCAAATTATCCGCAAATGCTTTGCAATAGTCCATGCAACAATTTTATACCAAACGGTATTAAAGTATTGACATAATACCGAACGGTATGATATAATATGGCAAATTGTTTTATATGAGGTGTATTTATGTACATATTATATTGTTTAATAGGCATTTTTGTGATCGTCTTTACCGTTGTTATGGCAATATGCCTACACAAAAAAACAAGCAGTAAATTTTTTGCTTCAAAAAAGTCTGAATTCGCCGTTGTAGCAGCAGCGCCAACAATCATTTATGATCGGACAGAATTTGAAATTCAAAACGACGTTTTGACAAAATATCTTGGTAATGCCCTGGAAGTTCGGATCCCGAATGGAGTTAAAGAAATAAGGTCAAGCGCATTCGACAGAAATCAGCGCATACGGAGCGTTTTTATCCCAGAAAGTGTTAAAATCATAGGTGAGCGGGCATTCTCAAACTGTGTCATGCTTTCAAAAATCGAATTTTCCGAAGGAATTGCCCTCATAGAACAAGAGGCTTTCCGTGATTGTACTAGTTTACTATGTCTAACTCTTCCGCAGAGCCTTACTACAATTAAAAAACGCGCATTTTACGGCTGTAAATTGAACGAAATACACTTTCGAGAAAACAATCTGAACAATTTTTGTGATGCCTTTGATGGCGCATTTGATGATAATTACCGAGGACGGATTCGCTTATACATATCGTCTTTATCCGCATGGTTCACTAAACCTTATAGACTTATATATTACCGCCCCTATGATTTGTATGTTGCTGATTCCCTTATGGAATCGGCAACCATCAATGCAAATGTGCCATCGGGTTGTTTTTCTTTTTGCGCATCACTGAAAAACGTTGAATTGGGAAATAATGTAGAAGAAATTGGCGGCGATGCTTTTTGCAACTGTACATCGTTGAAAAGCGTTAAATTAGGAAGTAATGTGAAAAAAATCTATAATTCCGCATTTAACAAGTGCACATTGTTGGAAAGTATTGAATTTCCAAGCAACGTAGAAGAAATTATGAACGGAGCTTTTTATGACTGCGGACTCAAAAGTGTATCTATCCCCAACAATGTTGTGGTAATCGAAGACCGTGCTTTTTACTGTTGTCAAAACTTGAGAACGGCCACTTTGCCCTCCGCTTATCGGGCAAGAATAAACTCTCTTTTTGGTAGTTACCCCAATCGAGACGGATATAATCAAGGTCTATCTAATATAACCTTCACTTTCTACGATTAAAACGCCCCACAACTTTTCCGTAGCTACGAAAAGACCTGTCTTATTTTTCAAGACAGGTCTTTTCGTTAATGCAGAAAGAAGGCTTCCACGCACAATCCTTTTCGAAGCGACACCCCCACCCGTCATGGCTTCGCCATGCCACCCTCCCCCTATAAGGGGTCGGGTCTCTTAGTCTCCCCCAACTCGTTGGGGGAGACTCCCGCGTAGCGGGTGGTGGGGGTCTCTTGCTGTCCCTAAAAGGGAAAGTACCCGAGTGGAACGAGGGGGAAAGAGTTTCTGCGAACCCCTCAGTCACTCATAGCGTTCGTGACAGCTCCCCTGCAGGGGCGCCAAGGGGCGTGCGCGAGCAAAACCACGCTTTTGCGCTGCGGCGACCCAATTTGCCGCATACCTGCGGCTTGTTGTGCGCACAAGGCAGACCGTTCGCGGGCGATGGCTACATGAGAGCAGAGGCTTGACCCCTCGCGGAAAAGATTGCGAAGCAAGATTTTCCGCGAAACTCTTTACATATTTTTCATCCCTCTCTTGCCGTGGGAGAGCTTCCGCACAGAGGTGCGGTGCTCCTCGCCCGCATAGAGGCGCACGAGGTTCTTGCGGTGCGCGAACCACGTCAATACATTCAGCGCAAGGAGCATCATGAAGCAGGCGATCACCCAACCGTTTGCGATCTCCGCCTCGTAGCGGAAGAAAAACATCAGACCCTGCCAAACCGAGAACCCCGTGACTCCCAAAAGCGAACCCATGCTCCCCCATTCAGTGTAGGCGATGTACCCCACGACCCCGAACAGCAGCAGCGCGAGCATGACGAAGAAATACCACCACGTTTCGCAGGAAATGCAGAACCAAAACAGACCCAACGTGGAGGCGATCCCCTTGCCGCCTTGAAATTTCATTGTCACGGGCCAGATGTGCCCGATAATGACGCATACGCCGCAGAAATAACGCGTGAAGTCGGAAATGACGACGTTCGTGCCCGCAAAAACGTAATTCCGAAAGATAAAATAGCTGATGAGCGCGGGCACTCCTCCTTTACAGGCGTCGAGCAGGAAATTGAGAAGCCCCACTTTTAAGCCAAATTCGCGGGAGATGTTCATCGTGCCCGGGTTGCCGCTGCCGATCTTGTGAACGTCCTTGTGCTTGAACCGCGCGATGAGCACCGCAAAATTGAAACAGCCGATGAAATAACACACGACCGCCATGAGGAGAAACCAATACCAAAGCTGAGAAAAGGCGAGAGATTTCTCGACTGCGGCTGCGCCTCCGCTCGAAATGACAGAAGGGAGCGATGCGCCTCCGCTCGAAATGACAGAAGGGAGCGATGCGCCTCCGCTCGAAATGACAGAGGGAGCGGATTGCGTGCTCAGAACAGCGGAAGCGGACGAAAGCAACGAAAACATTATGCGTCCTCCTTTTTGCTGCGCACCTGGATGCGAATGGGCGTGCCCGAAAAATCATACGCTTCGCGAATGACGTTTTCAAGATACCGCGCATAGGAGAAATGCAGCAGCTTTTCGTCGTTGACCATGAGCACAAAGAGCGGCGGATTGGTGGAGACCTGCGAGGCATAATACAGCTTCATTCGCTTTCCCAAGTAGCTCGGCGGCTCGGAGATGCGCATGGCGTCCATGAGAAGGTCGTTGAGCGCGCCCGTCTGGACGCGGAAACTCGCATGGGCGTAGACCTCTTCGGCGAGATCGAGCAATTTTTCCACCCGCTGCCCCGTCTTGGCGGAAATATACACGGACTTGTAATAATCCATGAATTTGAGGTCCTCTTTGAGCTTTTCCTCGAATTTTTGAATTGTGTGGGTGTCTTTTTCGATCATGTCCCACTTGTTCATGACGATGACGGAGGGTTTGCCCTCCTCATGCACCTGTCCGATGATGCGCACATCCTGCTCGGTGAGACCGACGGTGCAATCGACGACGAGAAGAACAACGTCGGCGCGCCTGATCGCGTCGAAAGCGCGGAGCACCGAATAGTACTCCACGTCGTCCTCGACCGACCGCTTGCGGCGGATGCCCGCCGTGTCGATGATCGTGTACTTCTTTTCCCCGCGCGTAAAGGGAGTGTCGATCGCATCCCGCGTGGTGCCCGCGATGTCGGTGACGATCGTGCGTTCCTGCCCCAAAATTTTGTTGACGAGCGAACTCTTGCCCGCGTTGGGTTTGCCCACCACGGCGATCTTCAAGGAGTCGTCCTCGGCGTTTTCCCCCTTTTCGAACCACTCCACCGCCTTGTCAAGCACGTCGCCGATCCCGCGGGAATGCTCGGAGGACACGGCATATGGCTCCCCGAGACCGAGGGAATAGAACTCGAACACTTTTTCGGGAGAATAGTCGTCGACCTTGTTGACGACGAGAATGACGGGCTTTTTGGAGCGGCGGAGATAGTCCGCAACGTCGTAGTCGGAACTTGTGAGCCCCTCTCTGCCGTCGGTGAAAAAGAGAATGACGTCGGCGGTCTCCACGGCGAGCTGCGCTTGCAAGGCGATCTGTTTCCACATGATGTCCTCGCTTTTCAGCTCGATTCCGCCCGTATCGACGAGCATGAAGGGCTTGCCCCGCCATTCGGACGAGACATAGACGCGGTCCCGCGTGACGCCGGGCCGATCTTCGGTAATGGAAATTTTTCGTCCCGCGACCTTATTGAAGAAGGTACTTTTGCCGACATTGGGTCTGCCGACGATCGCAATTAACGGTATCATAACGTCTTTATTATAAAAAAATTTCCGCTCTTTGTAAAGAAAAACAAGGGCGGAAAAGCAAAGTTTCTGTTTTGATCGCTTGGGAGGTCTCTTGCTGTCCCCCGCGTAGCGGGGGAAAGGGGGGGAGTGGTGCAGACAGGCATTCAAATAATGTGCCCCCCTTCCTACCCTCCCCCCAACAAGTTGGGGGGAGGCAAGAGCACCACCTCAGTCACTTCGTGACAGCTCCTCCTCGGGAGGCGCCAAGGCTTTGAATCTGTCATTTCCACCAAGCAAAGCGCGTGGAGAAATCTCACATTATTAGGGTGCCCAAAAGCGTATAAAGGGCGCGTGCGGCGACGAGGTAGAGATTTCTACTTCGTCGCTGACGCTCCTCGTGCCGCGCTTAGAGAATTAGAACTGCGCGCGGGGCGACTGACGCTCGAAATGACATTAGGCGGGCAAGTCTCCGAAATTCATATCGGCATGTGAATTGAAAGTTGGCACGAAAATCTTGCTTTCGGGCGGCTAATATGCTACAATAGAAGCAGTTCAGGTTGAGCGGCTGGAAGCACCGGAAACGACTTATAATTTTGAAGTAGCCGATTACCATACATATTTCGTTTCTGAATGCTCTGTCTTGGTGCATAATAATTGTTCAAACGCAGAATGGGCAAAAGAGCGGAAAAGATATTGGAAAGAGCAGGGCGAAAAATACAAAGACTCAATAGATGAAAAATCTTTCTCTGAATCGAGAAAGTATAAGCTTAATAAGGGTAATATTGAAAGAATGCAGCAAGGTAAGGCTCCAAAAGGTCTAAATGGCAATTCGGTAAATTTGCATCATACTTTTGGACGAGAAGGAAAGTTTTTTAATGTCTATGAAGAACTGACTCGTACAGAGCATTATGCGCACTTTAAAGAGCTACATCCTTGGTTGTATAAAAAATAGAAAGAGTGATGTATGGAAGAAATAAAGAAGTACGTAATTGATTACGTAGAAGGTAAGATCGAATCCAAAGCTTTTCTTGAATCTCTGCATAACGATTCCCAAATTATGGAGTGGTTACAGAGCATTGTTCCAAAGGATAAGCTCGGATATTACGATGATATAGTAACCAGAGAAGATGGGACTTGGTATCAAAAGACAGGCCCATATTGTATTAAAGATGTCATTAATTCCATTTGGAATCGGCGTGGGATAAGTTTTTTGGAAAATGAGATGGAGACTTTTAGTGTTATTTCTCGTTTAATGAAAGAAGCTTTTCCCGATGAAGAAATGCAGGTTGATAGTACCTTAGAGGATAAATTCCGATTTATCTTAATTGCTTGTCCTGAATATTTATATAGCGCAGAAATTGAAAATGCGGGGATTTTAGAATCTTTGATAGAAGAGTTTCCTGAAAGTATGCCGAAAACCAAACGAATAAAAGCATTTCGGGATAAGCTGAAGGCAATGTTCTATGTAGAAGGTCAGAAATACCCGCGTTGGATTCAGGAAAGCGAATGGCCTCTCTCCAAAACAGGCAAACCCACAAAATTTTTAAGGCAAAAATCGAAAGGGGAGGTTTCTTTCTATTATTTCCTCGATGTCGATACGGGGGAAGAAATCGAAATCATGCAAGCATATTAAAAGAAACGCACTTTCTGTGAGCTTTCGCCTAAATGAGTTCATTTCCGAGGTAA
>CANRPN010000005.1 GCA_947632505.1 uncultured Clostridia bacterium
TTGGGAACCTGTCAACCAATAAACAACTTTTTCTTTCATTTTAATAAAACCCCCTAAAAGTTTTGATTTTGAATAATTATAATGCGGCATTATAATGCGGTTTAGAATACTTGCCTTAGGCGGAATCGACTTCCGCCGTGGGCGACAACATTTGTTGCACCCTTGCAACTTCTTGTCCGATGAAACGAATAAGAGGTCGAGCAAGTTAAGGCATGCACGCACGTTTCCTCACGGAAAAAGATTTTGCGCCGGCAAAAGATTTTTCGTGAACTATTTCTTCTGCCCGTAGTAGGCATTCTTTCCGTGTTTGCGTTGATAGTGTTTTTCCATCATGAAACGGTCGGCGCGCTGCACGGTGGGATTGATCTGCTCGGTGAGGAACGCCATCTTCGCGACTTCCTCAATGACTGTCGCATTGTAGACGGAACCGTCTGCATCCTTGCCGAACGCAAACACGCCGTGGCTCTTGATGAGCACGCCGGGCACTTCCAGCGGGTTGAGATCGTCCTCACGGAACTTTTCGATGATCGCAAGGCCCGTGTTCTTCTCATATTCCCCTTCGATCTCCGCTTTGGTGAGAGACCGCGCGCAGGGAATATCCCCGTAAAAATAATCCGCATGGGTGGTGCCGTAGAAAGGGATGCTCCTGCCCGCCTGCGCCCACGCTGTTGCAAAGGTGGAATGGGTATGGGTAACCCCGCCGATGTTCGGGAATGCCTTGTAAAATTCGATGTGCGTCGGCGTGTCGGAGGAGGGACGAAGCGTTCCGTCCACGACCTTTCCGTTAAGATCGACGACCACCATGTCCTCCGCTTTCATCTCGTCGTAACTGACACCGGACGGTTTGATGACCACAAGCCCGCTCTTTCTGTCGATCTCGGAGACATTGCCCCAAGTGAACAGCACCAACTTGTGCTTGACGAGGTCTAAATTTGCTTTCAATACTTTTTCTTTCAATTCTTCGAGCATTTTGTCAACTCCTTATTTTAAGCTCTGAACGGCTTCGCGTACGATGGGAAGTCCTTCCACATAGCGGCGCGCAAACGCTTCGAACCCCGCGACGTCTGCGGGATCGGGTGCGAGCGTCACCCCTTCCTGCCCCGCAAAGACACGGTTTTCGAGATAGGATCCGAGGCTTTCCCCCTCTTCCTTGGTGAGCAGATAATTTGCGAGAACCGCCATGCCCCACGCGCCGCCTTCGCCCGCCGTTTTCATGACGGTAACGGGCGCGCCGATCGCCGCGGCAAGAAAGCTCTGTCCCACGCGCTCGGTCTTGAAGATCCCGCCGTGGCCCGTAATGCGGTCGAGTTTCACCCCTTCCTCTTTGAGCATGATGTCGCAGCCCACTTTCAAAGCGCCGAATGCGGAATAGAGGTGACAACGCATGAAGTTTGCAAGATCGAACTTACTGTCCGCCTTGCGCACAAAGAGCGGCCTGCCGTGTTCCACATTGGTGACATGTTCGTTGGAGATGTAATTGTAAGAGAGCAGACCGCCGCAATCTTTGTCGCCTTCGAGCGCCTTAACATAGAGCGTATCGTAGAGTTTCCAGCGGGGAATATCCACGCCGAGCATCGCCGCAAATTCGCCGAACATGTTCACCCATCCATTGAGATCGGACGTGCAGTTGTTGCAGTGCACCATGCCGACCAAATCACCGACGGGGGTCGTGACGAGATCGATCTCGGGATAAGCCTTGGAAAGTTCTTTTTCAAGCACGATCATCGCGAACACAGAGGTGCCCGCGGAAACATTGCCCGTACGCTTCTTGACGGAGTTGGTGGCGACCATGCCCGTGCCCGCGTCTCCCTCGGGCGGACAGAGCGGAATGCCCGCTTTGAGGTTTCCCGTCGGGTCGAGGAATTTTGCGCCCTCCTCGGTGAGCCGTCCCGCTTCCTCGCCCGCAAGCAAAATTTCGGGCAAGATGTCCTCCACCTTGAAGGGAAGGTTCCTGTCCTTCACAAGTTCGTTGAACTGTTTGAGCATGACGGGGTTATATTTCTTTGTAACGGGATCCACGGGGAACATACCGGACGCTTCGCCGATCCCGAGCACCTTTCTGCCCGTGAGTTTCCAATGGATATACCCTTCGAGCGTCGTTTGAAATTTGATCTTCGGGACGTGTTCCTCTTTGTCGAGGATCGCCTGATAGAGGTGCGCGATCGACCAGCGCGCGGGAATGTGATAGCCGAAGAGCTCTGTAAGCCTGTCTCCCGCATACGCCGCCGTGTTGTTCCGCCAAGTGCGGAAAGGCACCAAGAGTTCATCGTCTTCATCGAACACCATGTAGCCGTGCATCATGGCCGAAAAGCCGATGGCGCCGATGACAGTGAGCGTTTCGCCGTATTTTTCCTTGACGTCTTTTGCCATATTGGCATAGGCGTCCTGCACGCCGATGCGGATGTCTTCAAGAGAATACGACCAAATATTGCCGATATGGCGGTTCTCCCATTCGTGACTGCCCGAAGCGAGAACGTTGTTTTTTTCGTCTACGAGCACCGCTTTGATCCGCGTGGAACCGAACTCGATCCCGAGCGCCGTCTTTCCACAGGCAACGGCATGTTTTGCAGAATTGTCCATGTTGTTTCCCCCCTTTTTCCATGCGCAGACCGCACAAACCTATTATAAGATATTATCGCAGAAATTTCAAGCATGTAGCGGAAAATATTTCCGAAAATTTTACGGGGATCCACAAAAAAGACGCGGACACCCCGCGCCTTATTTTAATGCAAGAATTACTTCTTCTCCTCTTCGTGCAGAACGATCTGCGGGAAGGGAACGCAAATGCCGTTCTCCTCGAAAACCGTCTTGATCGCGCCGCGCATCTGACGTTGCGCCGCAAAGAAGTCGCCCTCCTTGCACTTTGCGCCGAAGTGCAGATTCACGCTCGAATCGGCAAGCTCTTCCACGCCGTTAAAATCGATCTCGCTCAAAAGGCAGGGACAGAGTTCTTTGATCTTGGTTTTGTTCGTCTCAAAGACCTCTTTGACATGTTGCAGGTTTTCCTCGTAAGGAATGCCGACAATGACGGTGGGATAGGAATCCTCGCGGCTCTGGTTGATGAACACTTTGATCGTGCTGTTGTTGGCAACGCGGATATCGCCGCTGTAATTGATGAGCTTCGTGTTGCGGATACCGATCTCCTGCACAGTGCCGCGCCAACCGTCGATCGTAACGATGTCCCCCACTTGCAGGGTCCCGTCGCATACAAGGAATACCCCCGCGACCACGTCTGCGATGAGGCTCTGCATGCCGAGCCCGATGATGAGCGTCAATACGCCTGCGCTTGCAATGAGTGCGCCCACGTTGAACCCCCAAACCGCAAGGACCGCGATGACGCAGGCGACCCAGATCACAACCTTAACGATACTGTTTACAAGTTTCCCGATCGTGATCCTTCTCGGCGTGTTTTTGAACACTTTCGCAATTATGAAGCACACGATATAGAGCACCAGCAAGGTCACGAACAGCACCTGAGCCGTATTGATGAGCTTGGGCGTGATGCCGAAAATAAAGTTGACAAGCGCGCTGTTCTCTTCGGACTGCGCAAACCAACCGTTGACAGGGTCGTTGATCTGGTTATAAAAAACGAAGCTCAAAACCGTGATCGCTGCAAAAATGATCAGCAAAACGATCCCCGTATAAGTTAGCCCTTTTCCTTTTTTTGTTGTATCTGCCATAAGGCACCTCCTTTCTTGGCGTATTATAACATGATTTTATCATATAGTCAAGCGCTTTGCAAAAAAATCCCGCTTCCGACAGAGATTGCACCGCCGACGATGAAAATTTTTTCACTTCTCCGTTTAACAGGCCCGAAAATATGGGAAAAATACTTAAATAGCAGGGATCGCTGCGAAAAAAAGGTCCCGGCCAAAAGGAATTGTTATGACGGAAGCCGACAATTTGAAACAAAATTCCTCGGAAGCGCTCTATGCCTATCTGCCCGCATTCGTTGCCCTGCTCCTGACGGTAGTTACCATCGCTATGTACGCCGCAGTCCGTTCGGGCAAGGACGCCACGATCTATTTCGACCTGTGCGTGATCGCTCTTACCCCGATTGCGATCGTCTTTTGCAACCGAAAATGGCGGCTCGGACTTCCGCAATATCTCGTCACGCTCATGTGTCTGCATTCGGTGATGTCGGTCGATATGGGCACGGCGCTCGGATTTTACGGCAGGCTTGTCTGGTGGGATGCTCTCGTCCATGCCTTTTTCGGTTTCTTGTCCTGCGCTACGCTGTATTATCTCTTTCTCCGCTGGAAGCAAGTGAAACCCGTCTTTTTGGAACAGATCCTCATCGTGCTCTTGGTGATCTCCTTTGCCGCGATCTGGGAAGTCTACGAGTTTGTTGCGGGAGCGATCATCGGCAGTGACATGCAGGATGTTGGCCTTCTTCTCTCGGAGGGGTTGAATCCGCTGACAGATACCATGTCGGATATGGCCCTCGCCACAGTCGGCGCGATCGTATTCGAGTTCGGTCTCCTCTTCATCCGTTGGCCGGCCCGACGGAAAAATACCATCAAATAAGCGATCCGGTAAACCCGGACCGCTTCTTAAAAACTTTTTCAATTCCTTTTTCGGACGCCCTTTTACAGCAAGATACAGATGACCCCGCCCTTGCCCTCGTTGACGATACGGGTGACTGTCTTGCGCATCTTCTTTTGCAGCTTTTCCTCCATGGAGCGGTTTTTGTGATAGAGCTCTTCGCCGAGCGTTTCTTTGAGCGTTCTGCCGAACATGTTGGTATTCCATGCTTTTTCGGGCTCCTGCGTCATGCCCTCGGAGAGCTCCTTTACAAACGCTTCGCTCCGTTCGAGATCGCCGAGCGCAGGGCTCACTTCGCCCGAAACATCCACGCGGATGATATGATAGCTCGGGGCGGCGGCGTGAAGGTTCACCCCAACCCTTCCGCTCTTTTTTACGACCTTCGGTTCTTCGAGGCTCATCTCCCCGTCGTCGGGAGGAACAATGCCGTATCCACTCTCCTCGGCTTCCGCAAACGCTTTTCCCACGCGGTCATAGAGCTTTTTGGCCTTGCCCAAAGAGGCGACATAGCTCATGAGCGCAAAATCATCGCCGATCTCGACGCCGCACTGTTCTCCCAAAATGCGGTAGAAGGCTCCGTCCTTCGCGGTAATTTGAACGTGCGTTTTCCCGGTCGCGGGTTCGAGCCGCATTGAAACGGGAGGAAGAAGCAATTCGCTTTCCGCATAGAGTTGGTCGAGGAGCGCACAGTCGCTCATCTTATTGATTTTCGGAGCCAGCACGCGCAGACCCGCAAGGACTTCGGAAATCAATGCGCTGTCCGCATCAAGCACACGCGCCCAATCGGGGAGATCGACGTCGATGGAGAGCACGGGGAACTCGTAGAGTACTCTTTCGAGCACCCCGCCGATCTCCTCCGCCGTGAGTTTTTCCGCATTGGCGGCAATTACGGGTACACCGTATTTCTCTTCGAGCTGCGAACGAAGCTCTTCCGCTCCTTCCGGCTCGATACAGTTGAGCAAAATCACAAACGGCTTGCCAATGGTTTTGAGTTCGTCGGCGGCAAGCTCCTCCGCTTCTTCATAAGAAGCGCGGGGGATGCCCGTGACGGAGCCGTCGGTCGTGACGAGGATCCCGATCGTGGAGTGGTCGCGGATCACCTTGCGCGTTCCCTCCGCAGCCGCTTTTTCAAACGGCACGGGGACATCGCTCCATGGAGTTTTCACAAGGCGCGGGCTGCCCTCCTCGTCGAAGCCTGCCGCCCCTTCGACGGGGAAACCGACGCAGTCGATAAGCCGCACTTTGGCAGTCGCCTGCTTAAAAGTGATCTCGGCCGCCTCTTCCGGCACAAATTTCGGCTCCGTGGTCATCACCGTTTTGCCTGAACCCGATTGGGGAAGTTCGTCCGTCATGCGCTGTTTTTTCGCACCGGCAGCCGCGGGCAACACGAGCTCTTCCATAAACTTTTTGATGAAAGTGGATTTGCCCGTTCGCACGGGGCCGACGACCCCGAGATAAATCTCTCCGCCGCAACGGGCGGCAATGTCCTCGTAAACGCTGTTATTATCCATACAATAAACGCCTCCGCCGAAAGTTCCTTGCTTGAATAACTTATGGCGTGAGGCGCTCGATTATGCCGGTTTTTCGAAAAGTTTTCAGAATTTACGCACGGTGAGTTCTGCCGTGCAAGGATATTTGCTGTCCTTGATGATAATTTCTCCGAATCCGTCCGCAACGATCCTGCCGCTCAGAGGATTTTTGACCGAAAGAATGTTACCGCGGATGTCTGCATTCACATCGCTGTATTCAAAAGCAAGGTCGCAATCTTCCATGGTACAGTCGATCAGCCGCAGATGTTTACAATAGCAAAAGGGCTGCGTGCCCTTGATATGGCAATTTTTAAGGGTGAGACCGTCAGAATACCATCCTATGTACTCGCCGTCGAGCTCGCAATCCAGCAGGACCGCGTTTTTCGCATGCCAAAATGCATCCTTTGTTTTGCATTTTGCGCGTTTGAGCTCCACGTTTTCGGTATATTGAAAAGAATACTTCCCCGAGAGCTTTAAGTCCTCGGCGCGGATCGCCTTGCTCTCGAAAAACGCGTATTCCGAAAGAACGGTCCCTCCCTTCACGGTAAGCCCTTTGCATCGCCATGCAAATTCCGGGGAATCGGCGCAGACTTCGGAGAGCGTGACGTTTTCGCACTCACGAAGCGCCTTGATCCCGTTCAACTTACTGTTCACAACCGTCACGTCGCGATCATACCAAAGCGCGGCGCGACAATTTTTTGTCATCTCGCAATCTTCGACTTTCAAACGGTCGCAGTGCCACATGGGATAGCGCAGATCCATAAAGCATTTGCGCACGACAATGTCCTCACTTTCTTTCAGAAAGGACTCCCCATCCTCAATTCCTTCGAATCTGCAATTCTCGACGATCGCATTCTTCGTGTGATAGAGCGCCCGCTCTTCGCCGAATCTCTGATTTTCGATCACTTTCATTTTAATTTTTTTTATCCGCCAAATCGGCGGCCATCCGGGACTGCTCCATGATCTCCAAATAATAGGGATCGTTCGAAAAATCGCGAATACGGGTGTATTCTCCGCCCAGCGCTTCAATGGCATATTTGAGCTCTTGATATTCGAGATAGTTGGTTTCGTCGCGGTCGATGAAGTCAAGCAGAACAGGTAAAGCGCGATCGTCGCCGTAACTTGCAAGATAACTTGCGTGCATGGGCAGCTCGTCGGGAGAAGTGCGGAAAGCCGTCAGAAGAATGTCAAACACTCTGTCATCCCGTTCCTTGCAGCGGGAAAGAATTTCCAGCATGTATTCCCGCTCCACGTGCTTTTCATAGAGATCGATCGCCCGCTCTTTGGCGCTGTCCGCATCACCTTTCAGCCGTTCGACGACAGTGTCTTTCACTTCCCCGTCCAAGTCCCCCGTTAAGAGGTCGAAATAGACGTCAAACGCTTTGACACTGTCTCCCGCAAGATTGACGGCGAGAGTAACAAGTTCTTCCTCGCCGCTCTTCATGAGTGCGAGAAGGCCGTCGGGGCAATGCCGCTCTTGCAGTTCATTGCAGAGGAAATCGGAAACGGGCACACCCTCGCGCACATGCGCGGCCAGAGTCTCCACGAGCTCTTCATCCCCCATTTCGGCATAGTAACCCTTGGGGGTGTTGCCGGCGCTCTTGATGAAGGTATCGCCAAAACTCCTGTAAAGTTTCGGTATAATGCTCTCCCACTGCTTTTCGGTATATTTCCCGAAATTTTCTTCCATGTATTCGGAGAGCTTTTTGTCGAAAATGCCGTCAAAGTCGATGAGCTTTTTCATTGTTTCCCCCCTTAAATGATATAGTTCAGGATCTCTTTGATAACGGAAAGATTTGCATCAAAGTGTTTGGCGACCGCTTCAATGGAGTGATCGCTGTCCTTCATGCGCGCCTCGCGGTAGATGACGGCGGCCATCGCTTCGGTTTCGTCTGCATAGTCGAGCGCCTCCGCTTCTTCGAGCGTGCGATAAATGCTTTCCGCCGCTGCGATGATCTTCTCCTCGTTCTCTTCCCCGATCATGGCATACTTGACATAGACCTCGGTGAACGACTGCATAAACGAAGTGCGTTTTCGGTTGCCGATGTGGATCTTGTGCGTAAAAAATTCACGATACAAGCTGCACATGACTACGCCGTAAGAGTTTTCCTCGTTCCGACGGATGAGTTCGGAAAGCATGGCAAGTTTAATGCTCTCCGACACATTATAATCGAGCAGAACTTCGCGGACCAAAGCGTCGCAGCGGCACTTGACAGCCACATCTCCCGCAAGCATCTGCAACTTTTCGTCCCGACCGTCCAGCTGGTCGAACGCGAGACGAAAGTAATCCCCGATGACGGAAAGCTCCGCAAACTGTTCTACATCCGACCGCTTTGCCCTGCTTGCCGCCAAAAAGAAAGAGACGATATTCTTATACTCTTCGTCGGGCAAGCGGTAAAAGTAATTCATGGCAAAGGGCTTTTCCGTTCCGTCGAGCAACTCCCTCAGACGGACAAGATAGTATTTGGCGACCGCTTTTCTCGGATAAACGGTCGTGAGCCGATCAAGAGAATCAATCGCCTCTTGCGTCCTGCCCGTGCGATAAGCGGCCACCGCATGGAACCAAAGAGTGTCGTCGCTGTAAGGCGTCTTTTTTTTGAGTACCGTCAATTTTTCATAGGCGGCTTCATCGAGCCCCGTCTCGCAGAGCGCAGTTGCAACGCGGAACAGATCCTCCGCGGAATCCGTCTCGATCTCGGCAAGCCGCTTACCGACTTCCCGTGCGCCGTCGGTATCCCCTTTCGCGCCCAAAACCGCGCAATACGTCGTGAGCGCATGGACGTTGTCGGGATAAAATTCAAGCAACCGCGCGCACTCCGATGCCGCACCTTCGGTATCTCCTTCCAGGAGCAGACACATCGCCGTAAGCCCCGATGCGGAGGGGTAGTCCTTGCTCTCGGGAGAAATTTCGGTGAGCGCCTCACGCGCGCCGCTCAAATCTCCCTGCTTGATACATTCGATGCCGCGGAAGAGATATTCCGAATCCTCCGCACCGCCGTCCGCAGAATGGACGAGCCGAAGCGGAGGACGCATTTCCTCCGGTTCCGGCATATCCTCTCCATAGATATGGCGGAGATACAGCTCAGACTGAAATGAGTCACCCAAATTCAAAAAGGCATAGGAGAGGCCCTCGTATCCTTCCGAAAAATCGGCTTCGTTGCAGGTATCGAGAAAGCGGAACCATGCGTCGACACACAGATGCCAAAGCCCCAGCGCCTCGTAAACGGCGGCATAGAGTGCGGAAGCATCTGCGGAGGGATCGTACATTTCTCCACGTTTATTGAGCATTTTCAGAGCGCCGAAAAAGTCCCCCTCGTCATAGCGTTTTTCGGCGCCTTCGAGCAGAAATTCCTCGTCAAAAGTCAATTTTCTGATGTTGTCTTCGCTCACTTTGAATTTTTATCGCCGAACAGCGCAGCGACATCCTCCCTGTCAAACAGATAATCGGTATTGCAGTCGTGACAGTGAACGGCGATCTTGCCTTCCTCGTCCAACAATTTTTCGGCGTCTTTCTTTCCCATGGAAAGCACGGCAGAAGCCGCCTTTTCCCGCGAACAGCGGCAGCGGAATACCAAATCGCGCTCATCCGTATGTTCCGCGCCGAAAAAATCCTTCATGATCTTTTCTGCGCCCATCTCGGCTATGAGTGAGGAAATGTGCGCAAATTTTGCGATCTGCGTCTCCGCATAGGAAATTGCCTCTTCGCTCGCGCCCGGCATGGGTTGCAGAAAGACGCCTCCCGCGCCAAGACATAGCGCGTCCGGTGTAAGAAGAACGCCCAACGCGATCGCCGTCGGCCGCTGCTCACTGGTAAGAAAGTAAGCGGAAAAGTCCTCTCCGATCTCTCCCGTCAGAAGCGCGCAGGTGCCGACAAACGGGATCCCTTCGCCGTCATCGCGCACCACGGTGAGTGTCCCCTCCTTCCCCACGCAGCCGCCTACGTCAAGTTTTCCGTCTGCACGGAGAGGCAGAGAAACGTCCGGCACCTGAATATTGCCCCGCAAGTGAAGCGCGCCGTCTCCCGAGACGGAGATCTTCCCGCCCGGTCCGTTTCCCGAGACCGTGACATAAAGATTGCTCTCCTCTCCTTTGAGCCAACTGCACAGATAGGCCGTAGCCGTCATAGTGCGGCCGAGGGCCGCTGCGGCAACCGGAGAGAGCGCGTGCCGCCGCACCGCTTCCCGCACAAGGACCGTGGTGTCGAGCACGGCAAGGGATACTTCCCCGCCGCAAACCAAAGTTTTATAGATCTTGCTTACCTCTTTTTGCATATAAAATTCAATCGGTCGCTCCCCTCTTTGGCTTCGCCGAGATGTCCTTCCTCCGAAAGAAGTTCCAACCCTGCGTCCGACAGCGCGGCGACAATGTCCTTTTCTTGGTGAATGTATTGAACGTGCGTCTCGTCGTACCGTTCAAACGCGCCGTCCTCTCTTTTTACGAAGAGGGTGACATCCATGATGATGCGGTCGCCCTCTCTGCGCCCAAAGGAAAGATAGGTCACCTCCTCGCGGTCGTCTGCGGAAACAGTATCTGCAATCTTTTCGCAAAGTTTGTGAGGAGAACTGACATCAAACCAAAAGAGTCCTCCCTTTTTGAGGCACTTGGCGGCATGGGAGAATGCACAAGCCAATTTCGAAGGCGGAAGATAATTGTACACATCGTTGGGCGCAAGGATAAAATCATATTTTTCGGGTGTGCGCAGGGAGACGGCATCCGCGCGGAAAAACCCGATCTTCGCCCCATCCTGCCGCGCAAGAGCTTCGGCCTTGGTGAGCATTTCGGGAGAAGAGTCCGCTCCGCTCATCCGAAATCCCGCCTGTGTCAGTAAGCGGCAGAAGGCGCCGCTGCCGCATCCGAGTTCGAGTCCGTTTCTCCCGGCTCCGTACTTTTCCAGGCCGCCTATGAAATACTGCGACCATTTCCGATAGTCGCAGTCGTCGTTGAGATATTCAAACCATTCGGCGAGATGCCGATATGCTTTTGCGCCGTTCATCGCTTATTGAGCATCTTGGGAGGACGCTTTTTCTTCTTTTTCTTTTCATCCTCTTCGTGCAGAGCTTTTTCCCGCTCCTCAAATTGGCGGTTATACTCCACATACTGTTCGTCGTTTTTATGCTCTTCTTCGTATTTTTTGACGTCGTCTGCGATCGCCTCTTTGCTCTCTTTGAGCTTTTGAAGATCTTCGCGGCTGAAAGATTCGGGAAGCTGGTAGACGTCGAGGTCGTCATCGATCGGCTTAATGGGACGGGAGACGAGTTTGCTCTTCCCTTGCGCAACGATCATGCGGCGATATTCGCGCATCGCAGCGCTATCCTCGGCGGGCTTGTCCGACTGGCCGCGGTTGACCGTTTTGGTCTCCTTATTGTAGAGCCCGCGCCCCGTTGAAACGCCCAAATTGGGGTTTACGAATTTATCAAATGCCCATTGACTGTAATCCATCCAAACGAGCATGAAGAAAGAAATCCCGATGAGAAGATAAAACACAAGCGCGATCGCGGTGAGAATGGTGACGCCGAAGAAGAAGAGGATGAGCGGCAGCAGCGAAACGACCGCAAAAACCACCGTCTGCGGGAAAGTGCCGATCGTCATGACAAGAGCATTTCGGAAGAGCGCCCAAACACCCTGTTTATAGTTGATGCCGAGGGAGATCATCCAAAGGCATACCAAAACCGCCAAACCCAAAAGAATATAGCCCACGACCTTTGAGGCGATCAGCCAGCCCGAATATTCGCTCCCGAGCGCCACTTGGAGATCGGCGAGATTGCTGCTGGTTTGGGACAAAAACAGCACCAAAACAAGAACAAGCACGGCTTCGAGAACGTTCCCGTAGTTCCGCCGTATTCCGCGCAAAAAGTCGTTTGCGACAAAGACGCCTTCCGTCCAGATGAGATTGCGAATGATATACATGCCCCCCGAAATGCCGACGGCTGCGATCGCTCCGGCGGGAAAGAGCAACGCAAAAAACAGGAGATCCTGATTGAGCCGCACCATTTCCATGAGCCCTGTCGAATCGGGAACCGAGGGATAAGTAAACAAAAAGCTCGAAGCATAGGGGCCGACCAACAGATCGGTATTTACCGCGAGAAATCTCCAAACAAAAATGGCGATCGTGGGCAACAAGGTCAGCAAAACGAGCAAATTCACAAGCATGAGCCGCCCGAATCTTCCCTTCAAAATATCCCAAAATAGCGAAACACGGTTGGTGGGCAGGGTGCTGCGCGCATAGTCCTCGCTCCGCTCCTTTCCTTCCAGCCAACGGGCCACCAAACCTTTATGTTCTCTGTCTGCCATAGTTTCACTCCGTAAAAAATGAGTTCTTCGGTAAACCGAAACCCCAAGATATTGTTATTGTACTACAAATCAAAAAAAATTTCAATTAAAAACAGGTAAATTCTTTGACTTTTCCTACCGCATATGTTAAAATGTCGGTGATATGAGCGGCGACGCAGTCGCTGCTCTTTTTTTACAGAATTTCGAGGTTTTTCATGAGAAAATATAAGGTCGGCATTGTGGGCGCTACCGGAATGGTGGGCCAGCGCTTTGTGGGGCTTCTTTCCCGGCATCCCTATTTTACCCCCGTTTCTCTGCTCGCAAGCGCAAAAAGCGCGGGAATGCGCTACGAAGAAGCCGTTGCGGGCAGATGGGCTATGCCCTTCCCCATTCCCGAAGCCGTGAGAGACCTCGTCGTGCTCGATGCGGAAAAAGATGCGGATACGCTGGTCGGAAAGGTCGATTTTGTGTTCTGCGCCGTCAATATGAAGAAGGACGAGATCCGCGCTCTTGAAGAAAAATATGCAAAGCTCGAAATCCCCGTCGTCTCCAACAATTCGGCGCACCGCTTCACCCCCGACGTTCCGATGGTGATCCCCGAGATCAACCCTCAGCATCTTTCCGTCATTCCGTTCCAGCGCAAGCGCCTCGGCACAACGCGCGGGTTTATTGCAGTCAAGAGCAACTGCTCCCTGCAATCATATGTGCCTCTTTTACACCCCTTGCGCACTTTCGGGATCAAAAACGTCGCGGTGTGCACCTACCAGGCGATCTCGGGCGCCGGTAAAACCTTTGAACGGATGCCCGAGATCCTTGACAATATCATCCCCTACATCGGCAGCGAGGAGGAAAAGAGCGAAAAAGAGCCGCTCAAAATTTGGGGAACGCTCGAAGGCGGAGAAATTCTTCCCGCGGCTTCTCCCGCGATCACGGCGCAGTGTCTGAGAGTGCCCGTTTCGGACGGACACACGGCGGCTGTATTCGTCTCCTTTGAACAAAAGCCGAAAAAGGAAGAGATCCTTGCGGCTTGGAAAAATTATCGCGGGTTGCCGCAGGAACTTGCGCTCCCCTCCGCGCCCGAACAGTTCATTCATTATTTTGAAGAGGACGACCGTCCGCAGGCGAAGCTCGACCGCGACCTCGAAGGCGGCATGGCGATCTCTGCGGGGCGGCTACGCGAGGACAGCCTTTTCGACTATCGTTTTATCGGACTTTCGCACAACACGTTGCGCGGAGCGGCGGGCGGCGCGGTGCTGCTTGCGGAACTCCTCGCGACCGAGGGATATTTCGATTAAGTTTCGCACGATACTTTTCACATGCCCCTGCTTGGCTCCCCCTTGACTGTGGCGCAATGCGCCATGAGTGAGCGCACACTAAGGCAAGTATCCCAAATGTCATTCCGAGCGGAGGCGTAAGCCGTAGCCGAGAAATCTCATCCGCATTATAAAGCGAGATTACTCCACGCGCCGCCAATGCGGCTTTGAGCGAAATGACAAATCAAACAGCAAGGCACGCGTAACGCCCCACTCTCACAAACAAAAGATAAAAGCATATAAAGATACAGGGAGAAATTTATGACAGGATTTTTGAAGGGCTCGGCAACGGCGATGATCACCCCTTTTACGGCAGACGGGGTGAATTTCGACGCGTTTGAAAAGATGATCGACTACCAGATCGACAACGGCACGGACGCGCTCGTCATTTTGGGCACGACGGGCGAACCCGCCACCATGACGGAAGAGGAAAAGATCGCCGTCATGCAATTTGCCGTAAAGCATGCAAAGGGTCGGATCGAGCTCATTTTCGGCACGGGAAGCAACTGCACGGCGAAAGCGGTAGAGGCGAGCAAGCGGGCAGAGGCGCTCGGCGCGGACGGGCTCCTCGCCGTTACCCCATACTATAACAAATGCACGCAGGGCGGGCTTGTCGCCTATTATCAAGCAATCTGTTCCGCCGTACATATCCCCGTCATCGCCTACAATGTCCCCGGGCGCACGGGAGTGAATATTTTACCCGAGACGATGGCAAAGATCGCAGAAATCCCCAACATGGCGGGCATCAAAGAGGCGAGCGGAAACATGGCGCAGGTAATGGAAACGGCGCGCCTCATCCGCGGAAAATGCGACCTCTATTCGGGCGAGGACGCGCTCAATCTGCCAATTCTCGCGGCGGGCGGCACGGCGGTCATCTCCGTCGTTTCGAACCTCGCGCCGAAGCTCGAAAAACAGCTTACGTCCGCGGTTTTGAGCGGAGACCTTGCCGAGGCAAACAGGCTCGGCGACCTGCTCCTGCCCCTTTCGAAAGCGTGCTTTACAGAAGTCAATCCCATTCCCGTAAAGGCGGGCATGAACCTTCTCGGCTTTGAGGCGGGCGTTCCCCGCGCTCCCCTCACCCCCTTGGAGGCGGCACATCTCCCTCAGCTCCGCGCCGCGATGGAGCTTTGCGGATTGGAGGTCAAGGCATGAACATTCTCCTTTGCGGCTGCTGCGGCAGAATGGGACGCATGGTGACCGAACTTGCCGAGGCGCAAGGTGAACACATCGTCTGCGGCGTGGACATTGCTCCCGCTCCCATGCCCTATCTCGTCCACGATTGCTTGACGAAAGTAAATGAAAACTTTGATGTCATCATCGACTTCTCCTCCGCACAGGGGCTTGAAGGACTGTTGAAATTTGCCGAGGAGCGGCACGTTCCCGTTCTGCTTGCGGCGACGGGCTACACGGACAGCGACCTCGAACTCATTCAAAACTACGCAAAAAAAATTCCCCTTTTCAAAACAGGGAATCTGTCTCTCGGGGTGAATCTTTTACAACTGCTTGTGGAAAAGGCGGCAAAGGTGTTGGGGAACGGGTTCGACGTAGAGATCATCGAGCGGCACCACAACCAAAAGAAAGACGCTCCCTCGGGCACCGCACTCATGCTTGCAGAGAGCGTAAAAAAGGCGGGCGAAAAGGAGAACGTGTACGGACGGCACGGCATGGTGGGCGCGCGTGAAAAGAGCGAGATCGGCATTCACGCTGTGCGCGGCGGGACGATCGTGGGCGAACACGAAGTGATGTTTGCGGGCGAGGACGAGATCGTGACCCTTTCCCACTCCGCGCGGAGCCGCAAGGTATTTGCTTCGGGCGCATTGAAGGCGGCCGCCTGGCTCATCGGCAAGCCCGCGGGCCTCTACGACATGAGCGACATGTTGAAAGGAATTGTTTGATTAAATCGAGATACCCGAGGGGGGCGGGGCGCTGAATGCGCCCCGCCCCCCTCGGGTTTTTATTGTTTGTTGCTTTTTTGCTTTCTCAAAATCATTTCAAGGTAAGAAACTGTTTGCTGCAATTCATCACGGATAGCCCGATATGTGCTTTTTGATTTATCTGCGCCACCGTTTAACAGTGTATTAGCAATTAAAATATATTCCACATGCGGCTTATCAAAACTATCGAGCCTAATCAGCAACTTCAACTCTAAGCATTGCTCTTGCGTTGCTGTCGTTACATAAGGCACCGCTACTGAGCCGCCTAAAACAACGCCCGAGCTCGAAGAGTCCGTCTTGCCATTTTCATATACTTCATAATTGATGAGTTGTGAAAAGTCAGCAATAGTTACCTCTCCATTAGTGTAATTGATAAATGCGAGTTTCTCTTTTTCGGTATCGACGCATAGCATCTGCTTTTTGCTTTTTTCGGTTGTTCTGACAGAAGCATAATCGGATAAATAGCAGATATGGGAAGGCGTGAAATTATGATTACCTAAATACTTTAATGCATCTTTCCCAATCTGCTCATTTTTATTCATGACCGTCTGCCATTGCTTATTAGCCTTATCAACAGTTTTTACATAATAAATTAACCCACCAATAAGACCGACAAAAACAACTGCCAATATAATCCCAACATAACCCGATACACTCATTTGTATTTATTCTCCTTTTTTAATCATTTTTTCATTTACGAAGTCCTCTTTCCAAATGCAATCACTGCAAATCTTGTCGCATTGAAAGTCTGCATTTTCTATCACCTTGCCGAGTTCGGTGCACACCGTGTACCCCTTTTGCTCCGCGCAACTGTGACAAATGGGAAAACCTTTTGCCGTCTGCATGTCGGCTTCCCCGCCACAATAAAAACATTTCATAGTTTCACCTCCGCAAATCATTATACTCCCATAATACTGGGAAGTCAAGCATTTTTCCCAGTATTGTGGGAAAATATTTTTATGGATAGCATTTTTGCGGAACGATTAAAAGAGCTACGCCAAGAAAAACAAATCGGCCAAGTACAACTTGCAAAAGAACTTGATGTTGGAAAGTCGATCATAAGTCTATGGGAAAGAGGAGAGTGCGAACCCACCCTATCAAAGCTCATTTTGATCGCAAAATATTTTCATGTGTCTATTGATTATCTCGCGGGCATTGAAAATTGAGCATGTTTCGGTCGTCTTTTTGCTCGGCAGTCTAAGGAACAAATTTTTTCCACGGAAAAAGGGAACGCGGTTGCGTTCCCTTTTTCCGTGGAGCTGATGAGCAGACTCGGACTGCCGACCTCATCCTTACCAAGGATGCGCTCTACCTGCTGAGCTACACCAGCATATTAAATTGTTATTCATGCGGTCGGACTGCCGACCTCTCTCGGGCGGTGGAACCCGCCCTCGGTCGCGCGAAAAGCGACGAATGCTTTTCGCTCAGTTCGCGCCGCGCCAATGTCCTACGGACATTCACAGAACACGCCGACCTTCTCGGGCGGTGGAACCCGCCCTCAGTCACGCGAAAAGCGACAAATGCTTTTCGCTCAGTTCGCGCCGCGCCAATGTCCTACGGACATTCACAGAACACGCCGACCTCTCTCGGGCGGTGGAACCCACCCTCGGTCACGCGAAAAGCAACAAATGCTTTTCGCTCAGTTCGCGCCGCGCAAACAGTTCACCGAACTGTTTGCAGAACGCGTCGCTCACCCTTACCAAGGATGCGCCGTCGTTGCTGTCGTCACTATGACGCACCAACAACGTTTGTTAGCATAACAAAATATGCGCCAAAAGTCAAGCGATAATCAAAAGAAATTTCAAAATTCCCCAAAGAAAATTTTTACCGTTTACAGCAGCGTCTGCGTAAGCAACGTTTCCTCCTTGGGCGGCGACAAAAAATCCCGCGGAAAAGGCGCATTGATCGGCAGGTCGAGCACGATCTCTCCATGTTTCAACACAAGCGCGCGGTGAGCAAGCAGAGCCGCCTCCCGTACCTCGTGCGTGACAAACACGACCGTGCTCCCCCGCTCCTGCCATAATTCATAGACGAGCGAAATGAGCGAGCGTTTGATCGCAAGATCGAGCGAAGAAAAGGGTTCGTCCATGAGAAGCAGATCGTGCGGAAACAGAAAGGCGCGCGCAATGGCGACCCGCTGTTTCTCCCCGCCCGAAAGTTCGTGGGGAAGTGCGTTTTCCCGTCCGCCGAGCCCGACGCGGGCAAGCATTTCCCCGATCTTTCCCCAAACCTCTTTGGACAGAACGAATTTGCAATTCCCCTCCGCCGTGAGATTCGGAAGAAGCATACAGTCCTGAAAGAGATAACTGCACCCCACTCTGCGCTTTGGATTTTTGCCGCTCTTGCCGTCGATCTCCCCTTCGTAGGGAAGCATGCCCGCCAAAATACGCAAAAGGGTCGTCTTTCCCGCGCCGTTTTCGCCGAGCACCGCCGTGATCTTCCCCTCCTCGAACGTGAGGTCGATATTTTTCAGCGCGGCCTTTTCGCCGTAATATTTTCCGACGTTTTTCAAAATCATGCGCGCCACCTCACGATGAGCTTATAAGAGAGCAGACACAGCCCTTCGAGCAAAAATCCCGCGACGATGCTGAAAAGCGTGAGCGCCATGAGGGTGGGCATCTGCGTAAACATCTTCGCCTCCTGCATGAGACCGCCGAGGCTGCGATAGGTATTGGCGAGCACTTCCCCCGAGATCGTGATTTTCAGTCCCATGGAGAAGATCCCGCCCGCCTGTTTGAGCACGGGCGGCGCAACGAGCGGAAGATACATTTGGGTCAGTTTTCGTCCCGCACCCACTCCGAACGCCCGCGCAAGCTCCCCATAGCCCGCCTCTACCTCGTCGAGCGCGGCAAGCGTCGCCGCATAAAAGGACGGAAACAGCACCAAAAGCGACACGATGACGGGCGCAATGCGGGGATTCGTCCAGATAAGCAGAATGAGGATGATCGCCATCGTCGGCACGGTGCGCAAAACGGACACGATCGGCGCAAAAAACGCCCGCACCGCCCTGTGGAGATCGGCGACGAGCGCCAATCCCACACCGAGCAGAAGCGAAAACAAAAAGGCAAGAAAGGTCCTGAGAAGCGTGTTTCCGAGCGCGCGCCAAAAGGCGGCGTCTAAAAAGAGCCGCCCCATTTCACGGCATGCGTCCCAAAAGGAGGGAAGCACATATTCGTTGCGCACGATTGCCGCGGCGATCAGCCACGCCGCCCACAGAACGACGAGCGCGAGCGCGGAAAACAACAGTTCCTTCTTCAAAACTTAACCCATGTAAAAAAATTCGTCCGCGGGCTGTGCCGTGGAATTGGGATTGACCGCAATGAGTTTTTCGAGGAAACTCACGACCTTCGCCTTACAATCCTTGCTCGCCGTAAAGCGCACGGAGCAGCGGGAAACGACCTCTTTCGTCAAATTTTTGTCGCTGAACGAGGGGGTGACTCCGTCCTCGCGCTCTTCGTCCAAGAGGCGCAAAATTTCGTCTACCGTCGC
The DNA here is from genome assembly GCA_947632505.1 of uncultured Clostridia bacterium. GTDB lineage: Bacteria > Bacillota > Clostridia > Christensenellales > Borkfalkiaceae > Gallimonas. The sequence goes on from CANRPN010000005.1 coordinate 19,081, forward strand.
ATTTTCGAGGAAGTTTGCGCTTTTTTCAAGATACCCGAGGAAGGTTTTCACGTCGTTCAAACGGTTTTCTATCACGCTTTTTTTGGCGACGACAGCTGCCTGAGGGTACCCCCCCTCTTCGCCGTAGAGCGCTTGCAGATCGCCCGCCATTTTGAACGGCTTTTGCGCGGTCGCGGTGCCCTTGATCTTTGCGCTTGCGGCGGGTTCAGGGCAGAGATAGTAATCGCAGCCGCCCGCGGGCGTGACGTTTTCGGGGGTAAAGGCGACGAGGTTGACTTTCGCCGCGTCCCCTTCCGCCTGCGCGCTCTCGATCGTCTGATAGGGAATGTCATAATTGCTCAAAACAAGCTGTAAGGTAAGCCCCGGGACCTTGGGAAGCTGCACCACTCCTACTTTCTTGCCGACGAGAGAGGTTTTGAGGTTCTCCGCGGTGAGTTCGGCGTTGTCGCCCGTCGTGATGAAATAGAGATTGCCGTTCGTCACAGTGCCGAGCATTTGATAGACGGAACCCGTGCCGAGTATTTTTGCCGCATCATTCACGGGGAGCACGCAGATGTCCGCTTTGGGATTTGCGCCCGTGACATAGGTCGTGATGGTGTCCGCATTCACGATGTCGAAGTCGAAGAGTTCATCCTCCTTCTTGTCCTCCTCCGAGATCGCATAGCAGAGCGAGAGCGCGGGTGCGCCGTCGGGAGAGACGACTTCGAGGTCTGCGAGCACAGCGGGCGGATTGTTGTTGCCGTTATTGCCGTTGTTCCCCCCATTGCCGCCGTTGTTCGTTCCGCCATCGCAAGCCGCGATGCCGAAAGTTGCGCCCGCAAGGAGCGCAGTTGCCATGATCCCTGCAAATAATTTTTTCATACTTCGGTTTTTCTCCTAAAAGATTTTTGATTGATTTGAGAGGCGCTTTCAAAGATTTTCCATGAACTCAGTATTTACTGAACAGCGTCTTTGCCGTGACCCCATTGAGCTGACCGATCTTGCCCGTCAAAGCGTTGATCGCACCCGCAGGCGCGTCCATGACGACGCAGATGACAGACACCTCTTTTTCATGATAAGGTATCCCCATTCTGCCGACGATGTATTCTCCGTATTCGGACAGGAGTGCGTTGAGTTTTGCTGCTTCTTCCCGCTTTTCCAAAATGACCGAAAGGACGGCAATGCGTTTTTCTTCCATAAAAAAATCCCCCTTTGCGGCAAGGGCAAAAGGAGAACGGCGCAAGAATGCGCATGAAAACATTCTTAACTTTTCACCCCTTTGCCGTCAGATCTCTCTTTCCGCTCAGGAACATGCGTATTATAGCACATCTGTTTGAAAAACGCAAGGGAATATTCGCGAAAATTTTCCGCATACTGTTGCCATGAAAAAGAAATTTTTAGCTTTGATGTTGACACTCTTCTGCGTGTGCGGCGCAGTCGCTTGCAACGGCAGCGGAAACGCAGCGCAAAGGAGCATTCCCGAACAAGAGCAAACGACCGAAGACGATTGCCCGGACGGAAACTGTCCAAAGGAAGATGACTGCCCGGACGGAAACTGTCCAAAAGAGGGTGATTGCCCGGACGGAAACTGTCCAAAAGAGGATGATTGCCCGGACGGAAACTGTCCAAAAGAGAAACACAGGAACAGCCGAAGGGTCCCCGTACACCCTCTGCCTCCCGTGCCGAAGAGACTGCCCGACGACCCGCTTTTTCCGCCCCGCTTTCCGATCAGGCCGACGCCGCCGCTGCCGGAACCCAATCTTTGAAGATCGCCTCGGACACCCGAGGCTTTTTCTTGACAAACAAATTGTAATATGATAAAATGACAAAAAAACAAATGAGGCGCTATCCGTGGAGATCATTGCGCAAAGAGTTTTTAATCCCCTCTATATCTACCTCGACATCGGGTTTTTGGCGGTACTCTGTGTTCTTCTTGCTCTCAAAAAGAAATATCTTACCCTCGTTTGGGGTATCTTCGGCGGAGCGCTCTACATGGTCGTGGACTACGGCATCTTCCACCTGCTCACCCATTCACGCTCCATTGAAGGAGGTGACCTGTTTTGGGTACTGCTTTGGATGAGCATGAGTTACGGGATCACCAATTTCGTGTGGATCTGGCTTTGGTTTGCCAAGGACAAGCACCTCGTCGAATGGTCCCTTCTCATCGTGATCTGGTGGATCGCCGCGCCCCTTCTCGCAAATACTTTTGGGCAGAATCTGACTCCGATCAAAATTCAGCGCACCACGGGTTCCTATCACGGCTATATGGCGCTCATTCTGATCGCGGGCTATGCCATAGCCATCGGCTATAATCTCTTTCAGAAGGACAAAACCAAACGCTTTCCGCTCCTGTGGATGCTTGCGATCGGCGTACTCGTACAATTTGCGTGGGAATTTTCTCTGCTCATCGGCGGCATTCGAAGTGCGGAGATCGCCGATTGGGGACAGAAACTTACAACGCTCATCGTCAATTCCCTGCTCGAAACCAACCTCGGCGCGGTACCCATCTTCTGCATCTATGCGCTGGTGACGGCGAAGCTCACCGAGACTTTCAAGCGTCGGGACGTCCCCGTGAAATTCACCGAGCGCATTGCCGAGCTCAACGCGCTGCGTGTAAAAGACAGATAAGTACGAAAAAAGCCCGCACTGCTGCGAGGCTTTTTTCATACAAAGTTTTTTTTGCTCTCAATGGGACGACGGCGAAAGAAAACGCCGATATGGCAACAACAATGGATATGATCTTCTTCATCTTTTCATCTCTTATAGAGAAAAAGAACGGAGGTGATGTTTTGTCCCGCTTTTTCGGAAAAAAATCAATTCGTTTCATCGGGCGGAAGCGGGAAATCCACCCAAAAACAACTCCCTTTCCCCTCTTCGGACTGTACCCCGAAGGGAATGTTGTATTTAAGCAGCACATTTTTGACAATGGAAAGTCCCAGTCCCGTCCCCTGCACGGGCCGCTTGTGCAGCTCGGAAGAACGGTAATATCGTTCCCAAATGGTGTTGATCTCCTCGGGCGGGATCCCCTTTCCGCTGTCCTGCACTTCGAAGCGGGCGCTGCGGTTCCCCCTCTTCAAACGCACAATTACCTTTTTATCTTCACCCGTATAATTGATGGCGTTGCCGATAAGGTTGTAGAGTACCTGTTCCACACGCGCTTTGCCCGCATAGGTATAGATGTCGTCATCAATGTCCGTTTCGAGCGCGTACCCCTGTGTTTCGGTAAGATAACCGAAGCGGCCAACCACGGCATATACATCCTCAGTAAGATTGAACACCGTGCGCTCGGCTTCGTCTATACCCGCCTGTAAGCGGGAAAGATCGAGCACGTCTCCCACCAATGCCGCAAGACGGTCCGCTTCGTCGATGATGATCCCGGTATGCTTTTCCCGCTTTTCGGGATCGTCCCCCGAGATCTCGCGGATCATAGCGGCATAGGCCTTGATCATGGTGAGCGGAGTTTTGAAGTCATGCGAAACGTTTGCGATCAGCTCTTTTTGCATCCGATCCGTCTTTCCGATCTCACTGCTCGCATAATCCAAAGATTTATTCAATTCGTTGAGTTCCAAACAAAAATATCGCTTTTCCCCGCTTCCCTCATAATTGCCTCGCGCAAGCTCCTTGGCGCGCTCTGTGACCTCCGTTACGGGCTTTGTGATGAGCATGGACACAAATCCGCTCACGAGAAATGAGAGCACGACGGCAAAGAGCGCAGTTATGAGAGAAAACCACATCATATCGGCGGTGAGGCGGTGAAGCATCTCGAAAGAGCTCGTCAGATAGAGGTAATAGACCTCATTGTCCCACATTCGCACAGCAAGCGCATAGCCGGAGTATTCGGGCGTCGTGATCTGCGCTTGCGCATCGGTCACGTCGATCTGCTTTCCCTTCTCTGCCATCTCTTCCACGAAGGCCTCTATCCGCTCGCGCACGGTCGCAACGACCGTTTGATAATCCTGCCCGTCCGGCTCTTCGGGAAGCTCGGGAAAGACAAAAATACCGTTTTCCGAAAAGAGATATGCGCTTACATTGTATTGGTTTGTAACGGAAAGCATCAGCGTGCTGATCTTGGCGGGCGGCAGTTCGTCAGAAAGGCTCTCGCGCAGGCGAAACGCCGCTTCGTGCAAACTTTTTGACATCTGCTCACGATAGCGCCTGTCGAGTTCATAGTTCTGAATAAATGTGCAGATCACGATCAGCAACACGGCAAACAAGAGGAAGCACAGCCAAAGGATCAGATTGAGATTGAGTGGGCGCACATGCACACCGCTCTTTTTCTTGTTCGTTCTCTTTTTTGAAGAATTTTGCATATCAAGTCTCGAATTTATAGCCAAGTCCCCGCAGGGTAACGATGAACTTGCGGTATTCCTTCAAATTTCCGCGCAGCATTTTCACGTGGGTATCTACCGTGCGGTCGTCGCCGTAAAAATCGTACCCCCATACTTGATTCAGAAGCCGCTCCCGCGTGAGTGCGACCCCGGCGTTTTCCACAAAATAAAACAGCAGTTCGTACTCCTTAGGGGTCAGCTCAACGCGCTCGCCGTCCACATAGACATTTCGGCCCACCTTGTCGATTTTGAGCCCTTCAAACTCATACATATCGCGAGGTTTTTTTCCGCCTCCCGCACGCTTCATAACGGCGTGGATGCGCGCAATGACTTCTTTGGGCGAGAAGGGTTTTGTGACGTAGTCGTCCGAGCCGATCTCGAAACCAAAGAGCTTATCGTACTCCTCTCCGCGCGCAGAAAGCATAATAACGGGCGTATCGCTGAACTTGCGAATCTCCTTGACGGCGGAAAACCCGTCAAGTTTTGGCATCATAATGTCCATTAAAATTACGTCATATTGATTTTCGCGGCATTTTTTTACGGCTTCCATGCCGTCCTGCGCTTCATCCGTTTCGCCGCCTTCAAATTCAATGTACTCCCGAAGAACAGCGCGGATCATCTCTTCATCGTCCACGATCAAAACTTTCATGACAGCCTCCCAATATCCCTATTTTACCGTTTGTTTTTCAATACTGTTTCAAAATTAAGTGAAATTTTTGTGAACTTATTATAGCATACTCCCTTTCGGATTGCAACAAAAAATTTTCGAATTTCTTAAACAAACGTTTGACTTATGCAAACATTTGTGCTATAATAAGGGCATGATCGACGAACAGCGGTTAAAACTCCTCACCGAGGGCGCAAAATACGACGTTTCCTGCTCTTCCTCGGGGAGCAAGCGGAAGAACACGGGAGGCATGGGAAACGGCTATGCCGCGGGGTGCTGCCATTCCTTTACACCGGACGGAAGATGTATTTCCTTGCTGAAAATTCTGATGAGCAACGACTGCGTCTACAACTGCAAGTATTGCCCGAACCGTCTCGACGCAGACGTGCCCCGCGTGAGCGCGACGCCCGAAGAAGTGGCCGAGCTCACGATCGATTTTTATAAACGAAACTATATCGAAGGCTTGTTCCTCTCATCCGCGGTGGAAAAAAGCCCCAATTATACCATGGAAAAACTTGTCCGTACCGTCAAACTGTTGCGCACACAATATCGCTTTCACGGTTACATCCACTTAAAAGGGATCCCACGCGCGGACGAAGCGCTCATTCATGAGGCGGCAAAATATGCGGACCGCATGAGCTATAACATCGAACTCCCCTCCGAGCGCAGTCTCAAACTTCTCGCGCCGCAAAAGAGCAAAGAGAGTCTGCTTCTCCCCATGAAAAAACTTGCCGAGGACAGAGCCGTTTTTCGAGAGGAAAAGCGAAAGGGACTGTTTTTACCTGCGGGACAGACGACGCAGATGATCATCGGCGCCTCACCGGAGAAAGACAGCCAGATCGTCCGTCTCACGCAGAGCCTGTACCGCAGCATGGGGCTCAAACGGGTCTACTATTCCTCTTATGTCCCCGTGGTGCACGACAGCCTTTTGCCGGACCTGCCTGCGGGACAGCTGCGCGAGCATCGGCTCTATCAAGCCGATTGGCTGCTGCGCTTTTACGGATTCACGGCGGAGGAGATCGCACCCGAAAACGAAAATTTACCCCTCGATCTCGACCCAAAGTGCGCTTGGGCGCTCAGAAACATGCAGCTTTTCCCCGTCGAAGTCAACCATGCGCCCCTCGAACTGCTCCTGCGGGTACCCGGGATCGGCGGCAGGAGCGCGCAAAAAATCTTGCAGGCGCGAAAGTATACGAATTTGACCTTCGAACATCTGCAAAAGATGCGCGTGGTTCTGAAACGGGCGCGGCATTTTATCACGGCAAACGGAAAATTTTACGGTGCAAAAAGCGAAACCGCCGTTCGAGGCTATCTTACAGCGGGGGAAAACAGCGAAAATTCGCGGCAGCTCAGTTTGTTTTCCGATACGGAGACGGCGCTCAGCGCACTGACGGGGGAGTTATGATCTATCTCACAGACGGAACGAAAGAATGCTTCTTAACGGCCTTTCTCTATGCTTTTTCGGACGAGAATGCTTTGATATCCTCATCTCAGACCCAGCTCGCGCTCGGGCAGGAGAGCGTGTTCGTTGCCGCCGACGCGGCAAAAGCGAAAAAAACGGAGGCGCGCTTGCTCTCTTTTGACAAAGATTGCATGAACGATCTCTTCTACCTGCTCCGCAGCGGACGGAACGATCGGGAGCAAATTGCTTTCCGCTATCTGAAACTGCTTACGGAAAAGAAGATGCCCGTGCGTGAAATGGCCGAGGATGCGTCCATTGCGGCAAACGAATGCATCCGCAAAGTGACCTATGAGATCCACCGCATGCACGGTTTCGTGCGCTTTTTGGAGAGCGCAAGCGGCGCGCTGTACGCTCCCCTCTCCCCCGACAACGACATCGTTGATCTGCTCACGCCCCATTTCCGCGCACGGCTGCCCGAATTTCCCTTCGTTCTGCATGACGTCAAACGCAAAAAGGCGGCCGTCTATGACGGAAAAAACAGCTTCCTCGCCCCCTTGGAGAGCGCCGAAATCGTTCTCTCGGCGGACGAACAGCGTTGGCAGTCGCTCTGGCAGCGATACTATCAAAGCGTGAATATCCCCCAACGGGAACGCTTAAAACAAATGAAGGGCTATATGCCTGTGCGGTATTGGAAACATATGCCGGAGTTTCATGCGACCGATCCATTGTCAACATAAAACCCTTTACAACATTATAATTTCATCAAAAGCTCGTTGAATTTCTTCAAGTGTTTCTTTTCGTCCTCCAAAATGCGGGAGACGACGGCGGCGACAGGCGCGTTTTTCATGCGGCAGAGAATGTTTTCGTAGCCGGAGATCGCATTTTCCTCGGCACAGATGTCCGCACAGAGCATTTGGCGGGGATTGCGCGTATAATTGACGCAGGCTGCGGAATAATACCCCACGGGATAGGGCGGGCAAGCGGTGTACACGGGCGGCGCGCCGAGCTTGGTAATTACCGTTGCAAGAATTTCCAGATGATGCATTTCATTTACGGCGATCTCAACAATTTCGCGTGCAAATTCCCCGTATCCCAACTCGGAAAAAATGACCGACTGATAGACATATTGCAACACCGCCGTCAGCTCGCCGTCTCTGCCCGCGTACGCAGGAGAGAGCAGGCGGAGCGTCATGACATCCTCCTTGATTTCTTCCAAAGACGGATAATTCTGTTCTGCAACCATTTTTCACCCCGAAATCTTTTTTTTCAGCTTATGCCGCGGGTGAAATTTGCGTGACGCTTTTTTCAAACACTTGCAAATACGCACGATTTATGATATACTCAAAGAAAAACTGAGGCGAAACCATGGATGAGGAAATGTTCAAAAAGCTATTAAAAAACAAAGAACGCATTCCCGACCCGATGCGCTATAAAAAAGAAGCGATGCACTACCGACGCGCAGGGAAAAGCGGATTAAAACTGCCCGAAATTTCCTTCGGACTGTGGCAGAATTTCGGCACTTTCGACAATTTTGAGATCATGCGGGACATGATCTTTACCGCCTTTGACAACGGGATCACCCACTTCGACCTCGCCAACAATTACGGTCCCCGCGGCGGGACGGCCGAGGAGAATTTCGGCAAGATCCTGCGGGAAAATTTCCGCGGCTACCGCGATGAAATGGTCATTTCCACCAAGGCGGGATTTCCGATGTGGAAAGGCCCCTATGGCGACGGCGGCAGCAAGAAATACCTCGTCGCTTCCCTCGATCAAAGTCTTTCCCGCATGGGGCTCGACTATGTAGACATCTTCTATCACCACCGCCCCGCGCCCGAGACGCCGATCGAGGAGACCTGCTACGCCCTTCACCGCATTGTGGAGCAGGGGAAAGCGCTCTATGTGGGCATTTCCAACTACAACCGTGAGCAGACGGAGAAAGCGGTCGATCTTTTCCGTGAGCTCAAAACCCCCTTCATCCTCAACCAGGTGCGCTACAATCTTCTCGACCGCGCGGTGGAAGAGGACGGTTTGAAGGATTATGCCCTGCAACAGGGGTTCGGGCTGATCGCCTATTCCCCTCTCGCGCAGGGGCTTCTCACGGACAAGTATAAGGAAGGCATTCCCGCAGACAGCCGAATCCGCAAGAGCGGCACTCTGAAAGAGGAAAAACTCCATTCCGTGCTCGGAAAGCTCTCGCTTCTCCGCGCCTTTGCGGAGGAACGCGGGCAGACCCTCTCCGAACTCGCCCTCTCGTGGGTCTTGAAAGACAAAGCGGTCAGTTCGGTCATTATCGGAGCTTCTTCCTCCGAACAGATCCTCGAAAACATCAAAATCAACCCCTCCTTTACCGAGGAGGAGCTTGAACGGATCGAAGAAATTTGCAAATAACTTTCTATTAGACAGTGCCGCCCGCGTTTGTAACGCGGGCGGCGCTTTGTCCTATATCTTTGTTTTGGAAAGGCGCACGCTGTCCCCCTCCAACGAATAGAAGAAGCAGGGCGGGCCTTCGTTGTACATCTGAAAGAGAAGCTCATCTGTGCCGTCCGAAAATTTCAGGCAGCCGCAGTAGAAAAAGTCGATCCTCCTGTCTGTTTCAGGCTCACAGAACAGCTCCTCGGGGATCGTTACATCCATGCTTTTTGCATAGTCGTAGTAGGCGTTATATGCCGCGTCCCCGCAGATCACGTCGGAGTCAAAGCCCTCAGCGTCCTCTTTGGCTTCAAGCCCGACAAGCTCGACGCGATAATCTTCGAAGGGAAATTCTTCGAGCTCAGAGACGGAAAACTTGTCATAGACGCAGATACCGCTTTGACAGACGCCCTCAGGCGCTTCGGATGCCTGCGCGATCTTGCGGAGGAAGCTCTCGTTCTCTGCGGCGTAACTCTGTGCGCGTTCCTCTTCCGTCAACATCAGATCGTAACGATAAACTCCCGCAAAAAAGGTGCCGCTTACGATCTCTTTCCGTCCGAGGCCTTCATGCTGTTCCCAATACATGCGAAACATCTGCTCGTTTGCCCCGAAGTAAAGGGTCGCCTCCACGGCCGCTTTGGGATACTCGTTCCTCTCGAAGGTATAGGCGCAAATATACGGTGAAAACAGCTGCGGCGCGTTGCCGCTTCCTTCCACAGAGGTTCCGAGCGCACCCCCGCCGAAAGGAGCGTTGACGCTGATTAGATTTTCGAGGCCCTTGCCGGACTGCGTGAGACCTATGGGCAACCCGACGGCAAGGACGAGCGCGCAAGCCGTTCCGACCGCCAGCAGCCGTTTCACCATAGGAGTCATTCGCACGGCTTTTTTGTGTTCCGTCTCCTCGGAGAGAGCGGCGCATATCCTGCTTTTTGCCTCCTCGCCAAGGGAATACTGTTCTAACTGACTTCGATAATTCATGATTCGTTCTCCAAAATCTGTCTGAGCGTCTTTTTGGCACGCTCCAACCGCTTCCGTACAGCTCCGTCCGTCTTTCTGAGGAGCCGCGCGATCTCTTTCGACGTATAGCCCTCGAAATAGAACAGATAGATGATCTCCCGATCGAGCGGAGAGAGCTCTTTCAGCTCCTCCGCAAGACCGGTTTTCTCCCCTCTCTCGTCGGGGATGCTCTCGTCAAGCGGAGCGTGTTTTCTCTGTTTTCGCAAAACGTCGAGGCTCTTATTGACGGTGACACGCAACAACCACGCCTTTCTGCGCTCCTCGGGGATCTCCCGCGTAAAAAAGGCAAGCAAAACCTCCTGCACAACGTCCTCCGCGTCGGCAGGGCTCTTTACGTAATGAAGGGCCAGGCGGTAGATCGTATCGCCGTACTCCTCCACCACTTGGCGGATTGTTTCGTTTCGTTTTTCCATGGAATGTAACCGATTACACTTATATATCGTATTTGAACGGGGTTTTGTGACAGATTTTTGGAAAATTTTCCCGATTTTCATAGAAAAAGCGAACCAAAGCGGTTCGCTTTTTCTTTATCGGTCGAAAGTCAGTTTGCCCACTCATAATGGCAGTTTGCGTACTGTGTGGGGGGCATGGTCTCGCCCTCGCCGACATAGATCGTGTTCACGGTCTTGCCGTCCTCGTTGACTACCTTGTAAGAACCGGTCTTGGGACAAACGTCTCCGCAGTTCAATCTCATGATTTTCACCTCCGATACCCTTATTATGCGCCGGAAACGAAAATCTATACGGTGTTACAGCACCCCCGCAACATCGAGCGACAAACAACAGAGCGATAAGAGCACCAAATAAACGGAAAACCACTTATAGTTTGCCTTCTTGATCACTTTCAGCATGAGTTTGACAGAGAGAAAACCCGCGATAGCCGCAAACAAAACGCCGAAGATCATTCCCGTGATCTCGGGCCCCTCCATGGCGACTGCCACGCCTTCGTTTGGGAAAATGATGTCTTTGAGTTCTACGACGGCGCTCCCCAAAATGACGGGAATGCTCATCAAAAAGGAAAACTTCGCCACGTCCTCGCGCTCTGCGCCGCTCACCGTACCCGCAAAGATCGTAGATCCGCTCCTGGAAATTCCGGGAAACAGCGCGACCGCCTGCATGCAGCCCATCGCTATGGAGTGTTTCCAACCGAGCGGAGAAAGTTTCTTCCGCCGCTGTGCGACATATTCCGTAACGAGGAGCAGAAGCGCAGTGGCGGCAAAACAAACCGCAAGAAGTCCCACTCCCAGCTCTCCCGCAAATAATCCGTCGATCTTGGAGTTAAAAAGCAGTCCCACAACGCCCGCGGGGATCGTGGCGACAATGAGCATGAGGAGCGTTTTGAAGGGCTTCTTGAACAGCGCCAAAATTTCTCTGCGGAACACCCAAACGACCGCGAAAAGCGTCCCCAAATGCAGCATTACGCTGACAAACAGCATGCCGAAATCGCCGATATTATAGTTTAGGATGCGCTGCAACAGGGACAAGTGTCCACTTGAAGAAACGGGTAGGAACTCTGTGAGTCCCTGCACCGTTCCGAGTATGATTGATTTCCAAATTGCCTCAAAGTAGTTCATGTCCGTTCCTTGCGAAAGTCTCTTTATGCCTCGAAAAGATCCTGGTAGCGCTTCTCATAAACGGTAACACAAGTATCGTTGTTATACTTATTGAGCACCGTTGTTTGAAGTTCGCTGGAATAGGAGGAGAAATTCTCCGCAGTGAGCGCCTCATAGTAAAGGTTCGAGAATGTGCCCTCCACTTCGATCTCATCCCAATTAAAGGTATAGGGTACGGTGTTGCCCGTATAGGAGAACGTGCAGTACATGATGTGCCAGCCGTAATCGGAGGGAGCAACCGTGATGGTGCCCGCGCCGCCGCGGACAGCCTCTTGCGCCGCATATTCAAATTCCTTTACGAAATCGGTATTGTTGGGAGAAACGGCATAGCCGAGGTAGGTGTTTAGGCCCGCCGTATCGGTATTATATGCGAAGGACAGCTCGTTGATGACGGAAAGCGCCTTATTCTCGACGGAACCCTCCTTAAAGATGTTGTTCGCGTTAAATGTGCCGAGCTCTTCTACCTTGGCCTTATAATAAAGGAAGCTCGAATAATCCACGGTTCCGTCCTCTTGATAATAATCGGAGAACGTTCTATTAAAGTAGTTTTCCGTCTTGGTCGCTCCGGTGAGGTGAAGTCCTGCGAAATTGAGATACCCTTCCATTTCTTGGATAAAATCGTCGATCGTGATCTTATTGGGACGGAAGGTATATTCCTTATCGCCGTCCTCATCTTCGCCCTGGAATACTGTGCCGTTGTAGGTGTACTTGCCGAGATAGTTGGGGATCTTCTCATACTGAGCGGGAACCCCATCCTTTTCCTCGGTCTTTTTCATGCTGTCCTCAAAGAACAGATACTTTCTGTCTGCGCTTCCCGCGGTATACGCGCCGTCCTCGTCAGTCGCCACATAAGAGAAGTCGTCGTGACCCGTGAACCACGTGTTGCGCTGATCGGTAGCGGTTATGCCTTCCAGAAGGGAGGCGCGCTTGACAAATTTATTGCCTTTGGGATCGCCGTAGTCCGCTTCGGAATCGTTCAACTCCTGCGTCTGCTGCGTGCTGAACGGGAGCAAAATGTTGATAACAAATCCATAGTTTTCGGGAGCATAGAGTACGAAGCTCGAATCGCTCACGCCGTCAAGGGCACTTTCGAGCGCGGACGCATCGGCCGTACCGAACTGTTCTTTCTGAGAATCGAGCGTGGTCTGATATTTCCCTTCCATCCACTCTTTGGTGATCTTTTCCTTGGCTTCTTTCTCAAACACATCGCCGAGTTTGTTGATGAGCTGAGTCTCATATGCGGACTTGCGCTCGCTGTTGTAATATTCGAGCTTTGTGATGTCGCTCGTGTTCTCCCCTTTTGAAACCAAGCCGTAGTAATTGAGGTTGGAAAGGAGAGACTTATATGCCTTCATACGCGTGGAGGGCGTGGAGCCGTCCTGCGCTTCATAACTGCCGCAATCGGAGGCATGATTAAAGCCCGTATAGATTTGATAAGCGGGATCGTAATAATCTTCGCTCACGGTATTGACGCCGGTGGGCGTTGTGCGGGCGGTGTCATGATCGTGCTCGTCCGCCTCGGCATCGATATATTGCACCTCCTGCGAATCGAGCGCGTCGTTCAGGCTTGTCTTTACGCTGTATTCCGCTGCGGCGATCTCGTCTTTATCGAGGAAATAAGCGATCGCGGCGATGGACTTTTCCGACTCGTCCGCAGCGGCAATGGCGCTGTCCCACGCCGCTTTCTTGGAGCTGTCGTCTCCGAGGAAATAAGCCTGCGCATATTGGATATAGATTTGGCGGTTGACAAGCTGATTTTTCAGCATTTCGTACACGTCAGCCGCGGCCATTCCGTAAGAGTTTACATAAGTGGAACCGACGCTTGCAAAGCTCGCGACAAGATCACGCTTCAATACGCTGCTTGCGGTGATCGTCCCTTTCAGAGAAGAATAGTCCTCGCTGTCTGTGATGTCCACCGACGCCACGACCTGTTCAAGATCTTTTTTGAGGTTGTTTGTGACGAGCGCACAACCCGAAAAGCTCCCCGCGGCAAGCAGGGTCGCCAATGCAAGTGCGGCTGTCTTTGTCTTTTTGAATTTCATAGATTTCTTCACTCCGAACTGTTGTTCTTATTCCGCAGGAATCTTTCCCACAGTTTCATACCAAATTATTATAGCGCATTTTTGAAATAAGTGCAATTGTTTCTTGGTGAAAATCATGCAAAAGTTAAGGCAAATTTCAAAAATTTCGTCATTTGCACCATGGTTTTGCCGCCATTTCCCCCGAAAGGAAAACGGAGCATGGGCGCGCTGGTCATATCGAGCCCCACTGAGCCGCGGTATTTCTCCATGGCGCCTTGCAGCCTGCTGTCGTTGAGAGAGGCAAGCTCGGAAAATTCGAGCGTACCGCCCTTCGGCCCCACGCTGATTTTTTTGACGCCGAAACGGCCCGCATAGCTTTTGAGTACCGCGATAATGAGCAGATTGAGCGTCTCGGGGGGAAGCGGACCGTAAGTCTCCTCCATCGAAAGACAGACCCGCTTGTAATCGTCCGTGCTTCTGATCTCGGCGATCTGCTTGTAACAGTCCAGCCGTCCCGCATTGGACTCCACGTAGGTCTCCGGGATGAATGCGGTCGTCTTGATGTCGAGATCGACTGCCTCCTGTTTGACCCCCGTGAGCTCCTCTTTGAGGATCTTGGCATAGAGCTCATATCCGACCTTATCCATGTGCCCGTGCTGTTCGGCGCCGAGCACATTGCCCGCGCCCCTGATTTCGAGATCGCGCATGGCGATCTTGAATCCGCTGCCGAGCTCGGTGAACTGCATCAACGCTTTGAGGCGTTCGGCGGCATTGGCGCTCATTACCCGCTCCGGTTTATAAGTAAAGTACGCATGCGCAAGCCGGGAACTTCTGCCCACTCTGCCGCGGAGCTGGTAGAGCTGTGAAACGCCCAATCTGTCTGCATCGATGACGATAAGCGTATTCGCGTTGGGCAGGTCCACGCCGTTTTCAATGATCGTCGTGGTCACAAGGATGTCATATTCGCCGCGGTAAAAACCGAAAACATGCTTTTCGAGCTCCGCTTTATCCATCCTGCCATGCGCTACGGTGACGCGTGCTTCGGGGATGATCTCCTGCACGCGTTTCGCGAAAGCGTGAATGGTCTCCACACGGTTATAGAGCAAAAATATCTGTCCGCTCCGCGCCATTTCCCGTATACAGGCGTCCCTGATGAGCGTCTCCGTCTCCTCGGCGACATAGGTCTGCACGGGAAGGCGGGCATGCGGCGGTGTCTGGATGGTGGAAATGTCGCGAATGCCCGAAAGGGACAAATGCAGGGTGCGCGGAATGGGCGTTGCCGTCATCGTAAGGCAGTCCACATTGCGCTTCACATTTTTGATCTTTTCTTTGTGCTCCACGCCGAAACGCTGCTCTTCGTCGAGAATGAGAAGCCCCAGATCGCGGAATTTGACGTCTTTGGAAAGCAGGCGGTGCGTGCCGATCACGAGGTCGATCTCCCCTTTTTCAAGCGCGGAAAGGATTGCCGTCTGCTCCTTTTCCGAGCGAAAACGATTCAGACAGGCGACCCGCACCCCAAATGGCTTCATCCGTTCCTCGGCGGTATGGAGATGCTGTTCCGAAAGAACGGTGGACGGGCACATGAGCGCGACCTGCCTCCCGTCGAGAATACAGAGATAAGCGGCGCGCAGAGCGACTTCCGTCTTTCCGAAGCCGACGTCTCCGCACAAAAGCCGGTCCATGACCTTCTCCGAACACATATCCGCTATGATCTCGTTGGTGGAGACAGTCTGATCGGGGGTATCCTCATAGGGAAACGCCGCTTCAAACTCTTCCAATTCTTCGCGATACTCCGGGAAAACATAGCCGCGCGTTTCCTGACGTTCGGCATAGAGCGCTTTGAGATCGAACGCCATTTTTTTGAGGGAAGCGCGCACACGCGCCTTCACCCGTTCGAACTCGCCTCCCCCGATCTTGGAGAGAGCGGGATCGTCCCCGCCCATGTACTTGGACAGCACATCCATCTGTTCGACGGGAACATAGAGCGTATCGCCGTCCTTGTATTCGAGCGCGATATATTCCTTTGTTCCATCGGTCGTTTCGATCTTTTTCGTGCCCGTGATGCGGCCGATCCCATAGGTCTCATGAACGGCAAAGTCCCCCACTTCCGGCGCAAGAAAGAGGTCGCCTCTGCGTTTTTTGACCCGCCTCTCTTTCGGCGCTTTGAGAAAGAGATCACCCGTACCCACTACGGCGAGCTTGCATTCATGCAACAAAAATCCGCCCGCAAGCGTCTCGGAAAGGACGCAAACGCCCGAAAGCTCCTCCAATCTTTGGGGCAACGGCACGGTGGAAATGCCGTTCTCATAGAGCGCCTCTTTGAGTTTTTCGGAACGCTCCTCTTCCCCGCACCAAAGCATCACGCGATAGCCCGTCTTTCGCCACGCGGCGATATCGAGGAACAAATCGGGGAAGGAGTTCAGATATTTACGCGCGGGCGTTGCCTTGAAATTAAAGATTTTGAGCGGCTCAAAGAAAAAAGTCTGACCCGTAAAGGTTTGGAGCGCGAGGTTGCGATAGCTCGTCACATTGGAAAGAAAATCCGCCTGTCCGACATATTGGTTTTTGGAAAACCGCATGACTTCTCCCCCCTCGTACAGGCGGGCAAAGCGTTCTTCGTGTTCCTTGTAGAGTCCGTCGAGTTTATCACGGATGAGTTTGCATTCGTCGAAAATGAGCAGCGTGTTTTCGTCGAGCAGCGAGAACAGATCACAGCTGTTTTCGCAGAGCGGAAGAACAAAATCCGTGACGCTTCCGGCGAGAATTTCCCCTGCAATGTTACTCATTCGGGAATATGCCGCGGCGCCCGGAGCCTTTTTAAGTTCCGACGAAAAGGCGGCGGCGATCTCTTTTTCATCCTCCTTTGTCAAGAGAACATCGGTGGCGGCTACAATTTCGAGAGAAGAGACCTGCGGAAGGCGTTCGGCCGTGATCTCGTCGTAGGGTTTGATCGCCTCCACTTCATCGCCGAAAAAGTCAACGCGGGCGGGATGTTCGGAGTTGATCGGCCAAAGATCGAGAATATCCCCGCGCAACGCGAAAGTCCCTTTTGCCTCCACTTCATACTCCCGCGTGTAACCCATGGTCACGAGTTTTTGCAAAAGCGGGGAAAGCTCTGTTTCTTTTCCCACTTCGAGGCGAACCCATTCGGCATGGCGAGGCAGAAGTTGGATCGCCGCCTCAATATCCGTAACGAGTACCTCTCCCCCATTCTGCCACGCATAGACGGCGTTGAGACGGCGATAAAGCGCGTCCTTGCTCCCTGCTTTGCGGTACGTAAGGACCTCGTCCTTGGGGGTAAGCAACGTGCATTTTTTCCCCGAGAGTACGGAAATAGCCTCATACGCTTTTTTGGCAGTGAGCGCATCCGCGGTGATGTAGACAACGGGACGCGCAAAGAGTGCGGCGATGAGGTATTTTTGGGCGTCCGAAACGCCGAATGCGGCAGCGGGAACCCCGTTCTCGATATTCGCTCCGAGAAGCGGGTAATCGCCGCCCAAATTTTCAAAGGTAAAGAAGCTCATCCGTTATATTTCGTCATGACAAGTTCGAAATTTTCCCCCTTTGCGATCGCGAGTGCGGCTTCCGCCGCGCGCCTGCAAGCGGAAACGAATAGATCATAGTCCTCTTTCCGGACTTCGGAAAGGACGTAGTTGATGAGAGGGATCTCGATCTCGGGATCGCGGATCCCGATGCGTACCCGCGCGAAATCGGAAAACCCGAGTTCCGCGATGACCGAACGCATCCCGTTGTGGGTACCTGCACTGCCCGAAGGACGGATCCTGACATGCCCCTTCGGCAGATCGTAGTCATCGTAAATGACGATGAGTTCCTCGGGGGAAACCTTGTATTTCGCAACGAGCTGCTTTACCGCTCGGCCCGAAGCGTTCATGTAGGTGACGGGGCGGGCCAAAATGACCTTTTCCCCGCCGATGTAGCCCTCTGCAACGCTCGCTTCGCATTCCTTTTTCTTGAATTTGACGCCCAGGAGTTCCGCACAGTCGCCCACCGCAAGAAACCCCATGTTATGAAAGGTCTTTTCATATTTTTTCTCGGGATTGCCGAGTCCGACGATCAAAAACATTTTGCAATTCCTCTATATCCGATCCCTGTTTCTTTGCTCTCCGCGAACGGAGCTGAAAAGAGCCGCTCGTCGAGCGGCTCTTGCTTAATCGTAGATCTTACTCATCGGCCTGTCAAGATATACGTTCTCGATCGCCGCCGCCCAAATGTCCGCCGTAGACAATATTTTCATCTTCGGCAGCCGCTTCTCTTCGGGAAGAAGAACGGTATCGAGCATGACAAGCTCATCGATCGCCGATTTTTCCAACCGTTCGATAGCGGGCCCGGAGAGAACCGCGTGCGTACAGCAGGCCTTGATCTCCTTTGCGCCGGCGTCCACGAGCGCTTCCGCACCTTGGACGATCGTGCCCGCAGTATCGATCATATCATCCACGAGGAGGCAGCGCTTCCCCTCCACATTCCCGATGATATTCATGACTTCCATGACGTTCGCACGCGGGCGGCGTTTGTCGATGATCGCCATGGGACATCCCAGCCTTTCCGCGACCTTGCGGGAACGGTTGACCGAGCCGATGTCGGGAGACACGACGATGAAATCATCCCCAAGTTTATCGGCATAATAGTTGTATAGCGTGGGCCCGCCGAGCAGGTTATCTACGGGAATATCGAAGAAACCTTGTATCTGAGCCGCATGCAGATCCATTGTAAGCACCCTGTCCGCGCCCGCGGAGGTGAGGAGATCCGCAACGAGCTTCGCCGTGATCGGATCGCGAGAGCGCGCTTTTCTGTCCTGGCGGGCATATCCGAAATAGGGCATTACGGCGGTCACGCGGCCTGCGGAAGCACGCTTGGCGGCATCTATCATGATGAGCAGTTCCATGAGATTGTCGTTGACGGGAGCGGAGGTCGACTGAATGATAAAGAGGTCCCTTCCGCGCACGGTCTCGGCGATGTGAACGCTGGTCTCACCGTCCGAGAATTTGCTGACTTCCACTTCTCCGAGCGCCGTGTTGAGCTTTCTTGCAATCGCCTCGGCGAGAGGTTTGTTTGAATTTCCCGCAAACAACTTGATTTCGTTTCCGTGTGTGATCATGAAAATTTCCTCGAATGTTTTTGCCGCTTCATATTGTATCTGTTTTTAAGAGGAAAGTCAAATGTTTCATCGCCCCATTTTGTTGAGTTCGAAAGAATTTTTCACGAGACAAAAAAAGACGGGCGGAATTTGCAAAATCCGTTTTATCGTTGGACTTTTGCGCCCGGACATGCTATAATGTAAAAATAATGATAAAAACGCTTTCACTACTCGCCGCGCTCTGCTTTGCGCTTCCCTGCGCCACGGCCGCAGCGCCAAACAATAATCGGGACTACCGCCTTGTGCAGACGGCGGAGGTCGCCTACGGACAAGTCCGCCGTTATGAAAACGAAAAGGGCGAAGGATACGCGCTCGCTTTGGACAAATCGGGGCGCGTACTTTCCTCTACTCCCTACCGAGCAAACAAACAAGATCCGGAAACGGTTCCCTCCTTTGCCGTGGAAACGGAGCAGACGGATGTGTACGGCAACCGTGTCCCCGTCGTCACCGATTTCACGGACGGCGTATATACCCTTGCCGATCCGCAGCGCAAAATCTATGTCTATCATGCGCACAACGGTACGGGGCAGTTCCCCACCAACGACATGCGCTATCACAATTCGACGGGTATTTTCGATGACCCGATCGCGATCACCTCCTATCTTAATCTCGTCAAGGTCTATGATTTTTATGCCGACGGCGGGACAGGCGCGCCCTTGCGGGGCGTGGACGGCAACAACGAGTTTCCCATTTTTTTATTTGTCCACTACGGCGTAAACGAACAAAACGCGCACGGCTGGTTTGACCGATATTACAACGCCGCGATGCTCGGTGTGGGAGACGGCAACGCGGACGGCTATTTTTATCAGCTCGGCAGAGCAGCCGACGTCATGGCGCACGAGTACCAACATGCGATCACCCATTTCCATGTGGAGCTTACGCAGATGAACGAATCGGGCGCCATCGACGAAGCGATCTCGGACATGATCGGCGCGCTTGCCGAAGGACACGACCTTACCGACGAACGCTTCTGGACCATGGGCGAGGACGCAGCAGGAAAGAAGGACGGCGGTGTCCGCTCCATCAAAGAGCCCGCAAACGGCTATCGTTCCTCCTTTGACGATCCTTTTCCCGCCTGCCATGAAAAGCACAATCACAACACCGAGGGCTGCGACTTCGGCGGGGTACACTACAACAGCACCATATTGACCCATGCCCAATATCTGATGTGGCAGGACATGCCCGACTATTTCACCAAGGAACGCATCGGCGAACTGTGGTACTCGATCATCCCCCTTCTCGGCAAAGACGCAACGTTCGAGGACTTCAAGGCCGCTTTTGTGCAGACGGCGGAAAACCTCGGATTCGAGCGTTCCGCGCTCAACGTGGTCCGCAAACACCTCGGCATGGAGATGCTTCCCGCGCAGTACACGGTCACTTTCCTCAATGAGGACGGAACGATGCTCTATCAAACGACCGTCTCCGAAGGCGAAACGGCGGAATACGGCGGCGAAACGCCAACGCTTCCTGCCACGGCGCAATACGAATATTCCTTTAACGGTTGGGACGGCGCTCTCGAAAACATCACGGGGGACGTCACCGTCAAGGCGACATACAAGCGGACGCTGCGCTCCTATCCCGTTCAGTTTTACTCCAAAGGGCTGCTGTATGAAGAAAAAGTCCTTCCTTACGGTGAAACGATCCCCCTGCCCGCTCCCGAGCGCGAAGGCTATGTGTTCGGCGGGTGGTATCTGGACGAAGAGCTCACCGAGAAGGCGGAAAACCCGACGGTAAGCGGCGAACTGCACCTCTATGCCAAATGGGACAAGAAACCGCCTCTCAGTCTCGGGGCGAAGATCGCCCTGAGCGTCGGGATCCCCGCCGTTGCCGTTTCGGCGGTCTTTGTATTGCTCCTCATATTCCGCAAAAGAAAGGATTGACGGCTTTTGGACGCATGAAACGCAATGCGCAAGGGGCGGCGGCAAATTTTTGCCGCCGCCCCCTTTTAGCCATGACTTACGGGTGAAAGACGATTTGATTTAATCGCGTTTTGCCCGTTCGCGTGCGCGCATTTCGGAGAAGAAGGAAGTCAAAACTTCGGCGCACTCCTCTTTGAGCACCCCGCCGACGACCTCCACTTTATGGTTGAGAAGATTCGCCTGTGCAAGTTCGCCCGTGAGGCTTCTGCCCTTCTGCTCGTACGCGCCGAAATAGACGCGGTCGATCCGCGCATTCAGAATCGCGCCCATGCACATGGGGCAGGGTTCCAGCGTGACATAAATTTCCGATTCCGGCAGCCGCCACGAATGCAATTTCTTGCAGGCTCTGTCGATCGCACGGATCTCGGCGTGCGCGGTCGCCATTTGGAGCCTCGTGCGAAGATTATATCCCCTGCCGATGATCTTTCCCTGATAGACGACCACCGCACCGATGGGCACTTCCCCTTTCTTCTTTGCTTTTTTTGCGAGCGTGATCGCCTCGCGCATAAATTTTTCTTCCATTAAAATCCTTCCGTGAGCGCACGGAGCGCCCCGCCGCATTTTTCTATGATGTCCGCAGCCTGTTCCCTTTGAAGCGGATGAGAGAGCGCGTCGCTTCCGCATTCCACGGTAAAGGCGGGAATTTTCAATTTTTGGATGCACATATCCTTATAGCCGCCCGCGGACCCCTTCGCCTCGCGGAGGGAATATCCCGTGCTTCTGCTCAAAATCTTTGCAAGTCGTTTGTCCCGCACGGCGCGGAAAAGCGGCTCGTGGAACCGCCAATAAATTTCCTCGCCCTTGGTATGCCAGCTGATTGTAAAATCGGGGGAAACTTCCTCGGTGAACTGCCACAGCGCGCGGCTCTCGGGTGCGCAGAGCGGCAAATCGCCTACGAAATTTTCCGGAGCGGGAGAAAAGAGGTTCTGCTTCCCCGTGCCCCAACGCGCGTCGAAATTGACGTTGAGGTCTACCCCCTCGGCATTCGCTTTCCAAAGGGAGAAATCGGAATTGCCTTTGTTGAGCTTCAACGCCTGCGTCCGTCGCGGTTCGGAGAGGGAGTCGGCTCCCGTTTGCGACAGAAGCGCGCCGTCGGGGTTCGTGAGCGGCAACAACCATACGCCGCCGCGGCCGATCCCCCGCTCCAAATGGGCAAATGCCAATAGCGTTGTGACCCACTCTCTTGCGTGGATCGCGTACTGCGAAATCCCGACGGGAAACTCATGTCTGCCGAGAAATATTGCAAAGAGAGGCCGTCCCTCCGCGCTTTTGCCGTAAATTTTTTTCTCGCCGCGATATCGGCTGTAAACCGCCTCTGTTTCTTCGAAGATATTCATGGAATATCTTATGCGCGCGCGAAACATCACGCTCGAATCTGCGCCGCTATGCTTAAAATTTCAAAAACAGCACTTCGTCGAGCGACGGCGAATAGAGGATGGGGATCTTTTGATATGTCGTACATATTCTGAAAAATTCAGTGTATCGTTTGCCTCGTTTTTCGTAATTTTTTCCGTCCACACGGAAACGGATCATCAATTTCACAGCGTTGAGGAATTCATCGCCAATGTTAAACGGTCTTGCTGCACTCTCTTTCAAATCGGGCGCAGACAGGATCTTCCGAACAAAAGCCTTTTGTCGTTTGAGATAAAAGTACAGTGCGAGGCTCCCTGCCGCACAAACCACCGTTAAAGCGGGGAAAATAATCAAACCAATTCGGAAATCGATCATTTCCTCCTGCGTTGCCGTCTGCAAATTGATGATCAAGAATGGCACAAAGGAGATTATTAAAAGCGCTGTAAGAACGGCAAAAAGCGCAGCAAATACACAAAGTATTTTCGGTTGATATTTTCCATATTTGAGCGTTCCCGCAATATCCGAAACTGAATATGCTTTCATAATTCTCCCTTCTGTGCGAGCAAAACCACGCGATTTTTCCTGAATATGATCCTCTTGCCTTAGGCGGAATTCACTCCCGCCGTTGGCCCAATTTGGCAATTATTTTGTGAATATAATCTCCTGCGCGGAGCAGGGTTCCCCTGCGGCAGCGCCCACAATTTGCCGCATACCTGCGGCTTGTTGTTAAAGCCAAGCGAAGGAGAGAGTAACTCGGTTGATGCAGAAGGAAGGTTTCCTCGCACAATTCTTTTCGACGAGCTCACCCCCACCCGTCATGGCTTCGCCATGCCACCCTCCCCCAACAAGTTGGGGGAGGGTCGATGAAGCGAGGAGCAAAGAATTGTGCGAAACTAATCTCGTGAACCTATTTATGGTATTCTCCCCCGCCGTTGATCATAAAGGCGCGGTACACCTGTTCGAGCAAGATCACGCGCATGAGTTGGTGCGGAAAGGTCATTTCCGAGAAGGAAAGCAGCTCGTTTGCCGCACTTTTAACACACGCGTCCAGCCCGCAGGAGGAGCCGATGATGAAAGTGATTTCTTCCCCGCGGTCGCAAAGCGCTTGGAGCTTTGCGGCGAATTTCTCCGAAGAACAGCCCTTCCCCTCCACCGCAAGCGCGACCGTGTGCCCCCTGCAAGCGCGGAGAATGCTTTCCCCCTCCTCTTTGAGCGTGCTCTCGGGCAGTTCTTTGACTTCCGCCTTGCAGAAGCGGGAAAGCCGTTTCAGATATTCCGCACACGCTTCGCGCAGATAGCCCTCTTTGAGTTTTCCCACACAGACAAAATTCACTTTAACCATGGACAAACCCCGTTACAAGCACGGCGATCCATTCTACGGCGCAAATGAGGATGCCGCCCCCCGCCGCCATGAAGAAAGAGACTCCCTCTTTAATGCCTCCCCTTTGATTGCCTCGTTTTTCCAAGAAAATCAGATAGACGAGCGCGCCGAGAAAGCAGACCGCCGAGGACACGACGAGCAGAATGTACCCCCAAAGCGGAAGCGCCGCAAAGAGGTTTTCATAACCAAAGGACGTAAGCGTGAGGATGAGCGCGTTGTTGACAAAATGTGCGAGCATCGTGGGAAGAACGCTTCCCGCCCGCAGTGCGACGAGCGCAAAGCACGAGCCGCATAAAAACTGATAGATCGTCTGCTCGGGCTTTCCGTGAAAGAGCGAAAACAGCGCGCCGGAAATGAGAACTGCGGGAGCAAGTCCCCAACCGCCTTCGTGCATTTTCCGTGCGAGAACGCCGCGGAAAAGCGTCTCCTCAAAGACGGCGGGAAGTACCCCGATCACCAAGATCGCGGGAAGCAGGTTCCACCCAGAAAGGTCGGGCACGGACACCCCGCCCGAGGAATAGCCGAGCTTTCCAAGGCCCGACACAAACAGGCCGTTCAGTTCGGAGAGGGAGAATAGCAGCCCGAACTCCAACAAAAGCGCGATCAAAAAATATTTCGGCCGACACCGTTGAACGGGCGCTTTGACGGATTCTTTGCTGCGCAGAAAATAGAAAACGATCGCAACGCAAAAGGCGATCTGCGCGCTCAAATAGGCGAGATAGAGATACCAATTCTGCTCGGCATAATGTTCTCCCCCGATCGCCGAAGAGATCGCCGACATCAAGAAAGCGATGAGTATGGAAAGAACTGCGGCGACCGAATAGGAGATCCCGCTCTCCGTGAGGCCCTTCCTGCGCCACTGTTCCAACTGTTCCGTTCCGTTCTGTTCCATGCCTCTATTATAACGAAATTTTTGCGATTTTCCAAACAAAAACCTTGCTTTTCCCGAAATTTGTTTTATAATAAAAGTATGAGAACGATCAACACACGGGAAATCTCCGACTGCGTCTATCGTTTGGCCTTGAAGGCGGGGCGCACTCTCACCCAAAGTTGCCGCGCGGCGCTTTCCGCGGCTGAAAACAAAGAGACGGGTGCCGCGAAATTTGCGCTTTCGGCCGTCCTTGAAAACGAAGCATGCGCGACCCGCGAAAAAATGCCGATCTGTCAGGACACGGGCATGGCGGTCGTGCTTCTCGAACTCGGTCAGGAAGTCTTTTTGGAAGGTCCTCCGCTTTCGGAAGCCGTAGACGACGGCGTGCGTCGGGCGTATGCGGACGGATATTTCCGCAAGAGCATCTGCGACCCCCTCACCCGTAAAAACACAGGCGACAACACTCCCGCCCATTTGCATGTGGACTTTGTCAAAGGCGATCGGATCCTGGTTACCTTTCTCCCAAAGGGCTTCGGGAGCGAAAACATGAGCGCGCTGAAAATGCTCACCCCCGCCGAGGGTGTGGACGGGATTCTCGATTTTATTGTGGAAACGGTGAAAAAGGCGGGTTCCCGCCCCTGTCCGCCCGTGTATGTGGGCGTGGGGATCGGCGGCTGTTTCGACAGCTGCGCGCTCCTTGCGAAAAAGGCGCTCACGCGGGAGGTCGGAAGCCATAATCCCCGCGCGGATGTCGCTCAGATCGAACAGACGGCGCTCGAAAAAATCAACGCGCTTGGGATCGGTGCGCAGGGGTTCGGCGGCAAAGTCACGGCGCTCGGCGTGAGCTGCGAACTCGCTCCTACGCACATTGCGGGACTGCCCGTTGCCGTCAATATCCAATGTCACTGCATCCGCTGCGAAAAGGAGGAACTGTAATGAAAAAGCTGACGCTCCCCCTATCGTCTGCTCAGATCGAACAACTGCATGCGGGGGACGCCGTCCTCCTTTCGGGGACGCTCTACACTGCACGCGACTGCGCGCACAAGCGAATTTTCGAAATGCTGGACAGGGGGCTTCCCCTCCCATTTCCGCTTAAAAATGCCGTGATCTACTATGCAGGTCCCTGTCCCGCGCCAGAAGGAAAGGCGTGCGGAAGCTGCGGGCCGACGACCTCCGCAAGAATGGCTCCTTTCGCTCCGCGGCTGCTTGATTTGGGACTGGGCGGCATGATCGGAAAGGGCGAGATGAGCGCAGAGACGATAGAAGCGCTCAAACGCAACAAAAAGGTTTATTTCGCGGCGATCGGCGGCGCGGGAGCGACATATGGGAACGGCGTAAAGAAAATGGTCTGCATCGCTTTCCCCGATCTTTTGAGCGAAGCGGTCTATGAGATGACGGTGGAAAACTTCCCGCTCGTCGTCGCAATCGACAGTTTAGGGAAAAGCATCTATGAAAGGAATTGAGAAAAGACAAATTTTTCCTTCAAAAACGGTTGACAGAAGCAGAAAAAGCATGTAAAATAGAACATGCTTTCGGGAGCATAGCTCAGTTGGTTAGAGCGCACGCTTCACATGCGTGAGGTCACAGGTTCGAGCCCTGTTGTTCCCACCACCTCGTCGCAACTCTGCGCCGTTTGCGGGTTTTTGCGAAAACTAAAAAACCGCGCCTTAGGCGCAGGTTGCTCCTCTTCCCAAAAATCTTTACTTCGTAAATCTTTTTGGGAGCACAATGAAACCGATGTGCTTGGCTCTTCAAGTTCATCGCCGTGGGGATAT
>CANRPN010000006.1 GCA_947632505.1 uncultured Clostridia bacterium
TCCATAATCATTCTCCTTTCCTTATTTTTTTCTGAAATGATCCAAAAGTGCGCGCTTAACTGCATATTACGACACTTCTCATTCGCCACGGCATAGACGTGGCGCCTTCGTGAGAAGGCGTCTGCCGTTTTCGGCAGACGAATGAGGGGTGCGGAGACAAAGCGATATACCCCGAGGGCCTCCCCCGCAAGCGGGAGAGGCCCTCGGGAGGAAGCCACATTGCCCAAGACCAAACAAATCTCCCGCGCCCAATTACGCCTGCGGGGAAGGGAATTTCTTGCTATTTTTTTTGTTTTCTGTTATACTGTTCTTATGGACAACAGACCTTTTATCGATAAAGTGAAAATTACCGTTAAGGCGGGCGACGGCGGCGACGGCATGAATTCCTTCAAGGCCTATAAAGGAAAGCCTGCTTGCGGCCCTGACGGCGGCGACGGCGGCGATGGCGGCTCGGTCTATCTTCTCGCTGACAGAAATACGACAGACCTGCTTGCATTCCGCTTTACATCGAAATTTTTTGCGCAAAACGGCGAACGGGGCGGCTCCAACCAATGTACGGGCAAACGCGGGGAGGACGTCGTCATCAAAGTCCCCTGCGGCACCCTCGTGCGCGATAGCGAGAGCGGCAAGATCGTCTGCGATGTCTTTGAGGACGGCGAAAAGATCCTCTTGCTCTCCGGCGGAAGGGGAGGCAAGGGAAACGTCCGCTTTACCACAGCGCGCCGCCATGCCCCCAATTTTGCGCAAAAAGGGGTAGCTACCAAACCGCACGTCCTGATCCTCGAAATGAAGGTCATTGCGGATGTCGGGCTTGTCGGATTCCCCAACGTGGGCAAGAGCACCCTTCTTTCTAAAATTTCGGCAGCGAAGCCCAAGATCGCAGACTATCATTTTACGACCCTGTCTCCCAATTTGGGCGTGGTGAAGTACTATGACGACAGCTTTGTCGCTGCGGACATCCCCGGTCTCATCGAGGGGGCGAGCGATGGGGCGGGACTTGGACACGACTTTTTGCGCCACATCGAACGTACGCGCATGATCGTGCACGTCTTAGATATTTCGGGCATCGAGGGGCGGGATCCGCTCGACGATTTTGTCAAGATCAATGCAGAGCTTGCCGCCTATTCCGAAAAGCTGGCCGCGCTGCCCATGCTCATTGCCTGCAATAAGTGTGACTGTTTCGGTGCGGAGGAAAACCTCAAAAAATTCAAAAAAAAGTATGGCAAAAAATACCGCATTTTCCCCATTACCGCGCTGACGGGCGAGGGGACGGAGGAACTTGTGCGTGCATGTGCAGAGCTTTTGGCGACCTTGCCGTCGCAGGAACGGATCCCCGCAGACGAGGACTTTGCGCTCGAATCGGACGAGGGACTCACCTGCGAGATCTTCATCGACGAGGATGGTGCCTATGTCCTTACGGGCGGGCTTATCGATATGCTCTGCCGCAACGTCGTGATGAACAACCCCGATTCGATGATGTATTTCCAGCGTGTTCTCAAATTGCGGGGCGTATTCAAGCAACTTGCGGAGATGGGCTGTAAAGAAGGGGACACTGTCGTCGTGGGCGAGACGGAATTTGAATTTGTGCCGTAAGACAAAAGACGGCAGACGGAATCTTACAAGGAGGAAAAGAAGATGTTTACATCCAAACAGCGGGCGCACTTAAAATCGCTTGCAAGCGTCATAAAACCGATCGCGCAGGTCGGGAAAGAGGGGGTCACGGAGAACCTTTTAAGCGGCATTTCCGACGCTTTGGAGGCGCATGAACTGATCAAAGTTCATCTGCTGCCTGCGGCGGGCGAGGACGGTGAAAATCTCGCCGCAAACATTGCCGATCTTCTGGGCGCGGAAGTGGTCGCAGTCATCGGACGGAAGGCGATCTTTTACAGACGTTCGAGCAGGGAAAACTTCGAACATATTGAGATATAGGTCCACGAAAAATCTCGCTGCGCGGTCTCTTTCCGTGAGGAAATGAGCTACCTTCCACAACAAGCAGGGGGCAAAGGGAGATGTCCGAAAATATAAATTTTTTGCTGCAAGGACTTGTATTTACTGCCAAAATGTGGTAGAATGAGTTTTGGAATCAAGCCCCCGAGGGGGGAATAGAAAAATGGAGGAAAATCACAATGCAATATTCTCGCGAAGTGGAAGAGATGTGCTGTGTTGCGAAGGGGCCCAAGCACGACCCCGCTCCCATTCCCGAAGAGGGAAAATGGGTCGCGGCCAAGCAGATCACCGACATCAGCGGCTTCACGCACGGCATTGGCTGGTGCGCGCCGCAGCAGGGCGCATGTAAGCTCACCCTCAATGTCAAACAGGGCGTCATTCAAGAGGCGCTTGTGGAAACCATCGGCTGCTCGGGCATGACCCATTCGGCGGCGATGGCGGCGGAGATCCTGCCCCACAAGACCATTCTCGAAGCGCTCAACACCGACCTCGTGTGTGACGCGATCAACACCGCCATGCGCGAACTTTTCTTGCAGATCGTCTATGGCAGAACGCAGTCCGCATTCTCCGATGACGGGCTTGTCGTCGGCGCGGGGCTTGAAGACCTCGGCAAGGGCCTTCGCTCGCAGGTGGGCACCATGTACGGTACGGCCGCAAAGGGCGTCCGCTATCTGGAAATGGCGGAGGGCTATGTCACCCGCCTTGCGCTCGATGAGGACAATCAGGTCATCGGCTATGAGTTCGTTTCTTTGGGCAAGATGACCGACTTCATCAAGAAGGGGCTCGAACCCAACGAGGCTTGGCAGAAGGCGATGGGACACTACGGCAGATTCGAGAAAGAACAGGGCGCGGTGAAGTACATCGACCCTCGGAAGGAGTAAGGAGGTGCAACATGGCTCTGTTTGAAGGTTATGAAAGAAGAATCGAAAAAATCAATGCAACGCTCAAAGAGTACGGCATCTCCTCCGTGGAAGAGTGCAGAGAGATCTGCCTTTCCAAGGGCGTAGATTGCGATAAACTTGTGCGCGGGACCCAGCCCATTTGCTTCGAGAATGCCGTTTGGGCATACACCGTCGGCGCGGCGATCGCGATCAAGAAAGGCTGCACAAAGGCAGCGGACGCAGCGGCTGCGATCGGCATTGGGCTGCAATCGTTCTGCATTCCCGGCTCCGTCGCCGAGAACAGAAAGGTGGGCCTCGGCCACGGCAATCTCGGCAAAATGCTCCTGTCCGAAGAGACCGATTGCTTCTGCTTCCTCGCGGGACATGAGTCCTTTGCGGCCGCAGAGGGCGCGATCTCCATTGCGATGAACGCCAACAAGGTGCGTAAAAATCCGCTCCGCGTCATCCTGAACGGCCTCGGAAAGGACGCCGCATTCATCATCTCCCGTATCAACGGCTTCACCTATTGCGAGACCGTGTTCGATCCCTACACCGAGACCGTCACCGTTACCAAGGAAGTTCCTTATTCGAACGGCCCCCGCGCAAAGGTCAAGTGCTACGGCGCGGACAACGTTCCGGAGGGCGTCGCGATCATGAAGCTGGAAAAGGTCGGCGTGTCCATTACGGGCAACTCCACCAACCCCACGCGCTTCCAGCACCCCGTCGCAGGCACCTACAAGAAGTGGTGCAACGAGAACGGTGTGAATTATTTCTCCGTGGCCTCTGGCGGCGGCACGGGCAGGACCCTCCATCCCGACAACATGGCGGCGGGCCCTTCCTCCTACGGCATGACCGATACGATGGGCAGAATGCACTCCGACGCGCAGTTCGCAGGCTCTTCCTCCGTTCCCGCGCACGTGGAGATGATGGGACTGATCGGCATGGGCAACAATCCGATGGTCGGCGCAACGGTTGCCGTCGCAGTCGCCGTGCAAGAGGGAATGAACAAGTAATCACCGAAAAAAATGAAAGAAGAGATTTCCTGTTTGGGGATCTCTTTTTTTATGCAGGCAGAGAAAATCGCAGGGCGGCGGCCTTTTCCCGAACAAAAACGACCGTCCTTTGAGCGTTTTTTTATATCCGCACGCGCAAAAATTTTTGGCGGAAATGAAATACGGGTGTCGATTTTGCAGGCAAAATTGCGGTTTTGAAAAATTACACCACTATATCTTGTGGTACAAGCCCGCCCAAAAAAATTTCACGCATTTTTCACTTTTTTTCTCGCCGATGTATGAAAAAAATTTTTCGGCGCTCCCTGATTTTTCCGCGAATGTTTCTCGTTTACAGAAAGTGTTTGAAACTTTCTTTTTTTGCGAAGGTTTGGAAAGCGGACATTTTTTTTGTTTAATTCATTGAAGGAAAATTTGTCAGCAATTTGAATATATACGAATAACTGCCCAAAATATAAGTAGGGCTTATAGCTTGATTTATGAATAGAAATGAATATTTTCACAAAATAATCATTCATTTTGAATAAATTCTTTTTATAAAGGAGAAGCGGGTATTTTTGACCCATTGAAATGCTTGCAAAAAAATTTTTCATCGGTTATAATAGTACGGTATAATGCTCAAAGAAAGAATCTCTCTCGGAGGTAAAACACTATGAAGTCCAAAAGGAAACTTCTTTTCGGAATTTCCGCAATGATACTCTCCGGCACGATGGTGTTTTCGGCGGTGCTGCCCAATTTGCAGCCGTCCGGGAACACGTTGTCTGCCAACGGCGGAAGCGAAAAGGGTGAAGTGACCGATGTTACCGGTTCAGTCAGCGCCGATCTCACGCAATATTTCGATAGCTCTGTTGTAGAAAAACTTCCGGAGGCGGTAACCGGGGATCAGGAGATCTCCGTGATCCTCAGCCTGGATACCGATACCGTGCTCGATCAATATCATGCCGCCGACACCGACCTGTCGATGGGCGAGTATGCCGCGTCCCGCGCGGGCAAAGCCGTTTCCGCTTCCATCGAAAAACAGTGCAATGCGCTCCTCACCAAACTCTCGAATGCGGGCGTCAAATACGAAGTGGGCAACCGCTTCGATACCCTTCTCGGCGGCGTGGAGGTCACCGTGAAGGCGAGCGCGTTTGATCAGCTCTGCAATGCCGTCAAGGGCAAAGCGGGGGTCATGGTCGGCGAAGTGTATGCTCCGTGCGAAACGCAAGTCGTCGAAAATGACGTCAACGTCTACGATACGGGTATTTTCGACAGCTCCGATTCCGAATACGACGGCACCGGTACGGTCATCGCCGTGCTCGATACCGGACTTGACTATACGCACACCGCGTTCGATCCCGCCCGTTTCACCACGGACACCGCTTCGGACGTGATCACCATGGACACTCTCCGTACTGTCATCGGCCAGCTCGAAGCTGCGCAGACGACGCCCGGCCTTCAACCCGCAAACGTCTATCTCAACCGCAAGGTGCCCTATGCGTACGACTATGCGGACGGGGACGATGACGTTTCTCCCATCAACAACGAACACGGCACGCACGTTGCGGGCATCATGGTCGGCAACGACATTGACGTCAATCCCGAAGGCATCAGAGGGGTCGCGCCCAATGCGCAGCTCGCCGTGATGAAGACTTTCTCGGAAAAAGCGGACGGCGCAAAAACTTCGTGGATCATCGCCGCTTTGGAGGACTGCGTCAAACTCAAAGTGGACGTCATCAACATGTCCCTCGGTACGGCCGCAGGCTTTTCGAGAGAAGTGGACGAGGACATCCGCTATGCGGTGTACGACAGGATCAAGGAAGAGGGCATCAGCCTTGTGGCGGCCGCTTCCAACAACTACAACGCGACCTTCGGTTCGGAAAAGAACGGCAACCTCGGCCTTACGAGCAACCCCGACTCCGCGACCGTCGGCGCGCCCTCCACTTACGACGCGGCGCTCTCCGTCGCCTCTATCAGCGGCGTTAAAACGCCCTATCTCGTCTACAACGGACAGATCGTCTATTTCACCGAGGCTTCGGACAGCGCGGCAAAGCCCAAGGATTTCGTGAACGAAATTCTTGCGGAAGGCGTACGGCAGGGCATTGTCTCCGCGGCGGAAGATACCCATGAATTTGAGTACGTCATCATCGACGGTATCGGGAATGCGCAGCAGTTTGTACCCTATGCGGATGGCAGCCTCAACGGCAAGATCGCCCTGGTCAAGAGAGGACAAACCAATTTCGAAGAGAAGGCCGGTCTTGCCCGCCAATACGGCGCGGTCGGCTGCATCATCTTCAACAATGTCTCCGGCGATATTTCGATGAACGTCGGCCGTTTGGGCGACTTCCCCGTCTGTTCCCTTTCCCAGGTGGACGGCGAAATGTTGCAGAGGGGAGGCAACGGCAAGATCACGATCAGCCGCAGCCAAAAGGCGGGTCCCTTCATGTCCGATTTCTCCTCTTGGGGCCCCACTCCAGACCTTCGTATCAAGCCCGAGATCACGGCCCACGGCGGCGATATTTATTCGGCGATCCCCGGCCAGAGCTACGACCGTATGTCGGGCACTTCTATGGCGTCGCCCAACCAGGCGGGCGTCACGGCGCTTGTCCGCCAATACGTAAAGGACAACTTCGGTTTCGACGGAAACGATCCCGCCACGAGACAGCAGATCGCTGCGACCGTCAACCAGATCATGATGTCCACGACCGACATCGCGACCAACAAGAACGGGCTTCCTTTCTCGGTCAGAAAACAGGGCTCCGGGCTCGCCAATCTTGAAAAGGCGACTCACTCCAAGGGCTATTTGCAGACCTTCGACCGCGACACGCACGAGATCATGGACAAGGCCAAGATCGAACTCGGCGACGATCCCGATAAGACGGGCGTCTATACGATGAAATTCAACATCGTCAACATCGGGCAGAGCGCGCTCAGCTATGACGTGAGCGCCGTCGTGATGACGGAGGGCGTGAGCGAGATCCTCACCTACAAGGGCGATACCACCGTCACGCAGGAAGGGTATCTCCTCGAAGGTGCGGACATTTCGGTGACAGCCGTTGAAAACTGCACAAATTCGGACAACAAGGTCACGGTGGAAGCGGGCAAAACAGGTACGGTCACCCTCACTGTCACCCTCTCCGAAGAGAACAAGAAATATATCGACAGTTCTTTTAAGAACGGTATGTACGTAGAGGGCTTTGTCACCTTAAAGGCAAACGGCACGTCTTACGACTTGAACGCGCCGTTCCTCGCCTATTACGGTTCCTGGCACACGGCGCCGATGTTCGACCTCGACTATTTTGCGACCAACGCAGACGAGCTCGACGACAGCAAGGAGACCCTGGAAAAGACGCTCCCCGATGCCTATGCCACCCGTCCCGTCGGCGGATTGTATAACGATTACATCTCGTATCTCGGCTCCTTCCCTTATTTGCAGGATCCCAACAGCACGAATAAGATCGCGGCGGACAGAGATCACATCGCGCTCACCAACCAAACGGGCGAATACGGCGGCATCAACTCCATCAACAGCGTACAGCTCGGGCTTCTTCGCGGCGCAAAGCGCATGGTGGCGACCGTCACCGATACCTCGACCGGGAAAGTGATCTTCGAGAAAACGCAGCTCAATCTGAGCAAGTCCTATAATTACGGCGGCGCGATTTACGGCAGCAGCTTTGACGTCGATTTCAACCTCGCCGACTATGACCTCAAAAACAACACCAAATATATATTCCGTTTGACGGGCTATATCGATTACGAGGACGGCAGCGTTTCGAACAACACCTTCGAATTTCCGTTCTATACCGACTTTACCGCGCCCATCGTCACCGGCGTGGAGTACACCTACGAGTATGACAGAGACAGCGAGACGAACCGCCTCTTTGCCAACATCAGCGTTTACGACAACCATTATGTGCGCGGCTTGGTCCCGGGCTATATCGGTTACAGCGATCCCGGCGCAAGCGCTCCGTACACGATCTATGGATTCGGGCAGTATGTTGTTCCCGTGATCGGCGAGCGCAACTCCACGAGCGTTGTGCAGATCGAATTGACCGATTATCTGCAACAGATCAAGGATAAGTCTTATAATAACCGGAGTTTTATGGTGCAGCTTATGGACTGCGCCCAGAACACCTCCACCTTTGAGCTCACCATTCCGGACAATATCGTCCATATCGATTTCAAAGAGGAGGAGATCAGAATTTCTCCCAACGAGATCTATATTCTCGACCCCAACATCACGCCGACCGAAGATGAGGCCTGGAAAGAGAGCATCAACTATACCACAGACGACGAAAGCATTGCACGCGTCGTCAACGGTAAGCTGATCGGGATCAAGTCGGGGGACGTCACGCTCACGGCAACGAGCAACCGTAACGCCAATGCCATCGCGTCGGTCAAGGTGCACGTCAAGTCTCCCGATGAGCCCGATTACAAATCGTTCGACCGCCCGATCGCAGAGAATTTCCGTTTAACGGGGTATGTTGTCAATAAAGTCTACTACTTCCTTGCCAGCGAGGATCGTGATCTCGGGGCGAGCGAAGCGGGCACGACGGTGCATTTCACGGGTTCTACCTATTCTCTGAAAATGCTCCCCTCCGAGTCTGTTACCATTGAATATGACTTGCGCGGATACTTTGACGAAAAGAACTATAAGGTCGAGTTCACTTCCAGCAAACCCAGCGTTGTGGAGGTTGAACCGGACACGGGGAAGATCACGGCAAAGAACGTGAACGACGCGGGCGAGGCACTCAATTCCGAACGTACCGCGACCATATCCGTCCGTCTTTTGATGCTCGATCCCGAAACGGGCGAATATAAGCCGACGATCACCACGCGTACGATCTTCGTGACGGTGAAAGCTCCGTACGAGACGAACGGGCCTTACCTGATGGGTTACAAGGGGCTCGGCGGCAAAGTCGTCATTCCCGAGGACCTCGGCATCACCGAGATCCAGCAGTTTGCTTTCTCGAATTACGACCTCGTTCCCAAGGATCTTTCCGCGGGCGACGAGATCACCGAAGAGGACCCTTATTACAGCAAGCAATGGTATATCGGCGATAACACCATTACGGAGGTCGTGATCCCGGAGGGCGTTAAAACCATCGGAATGTATGCCTTTGCCAACCTCACGGCACTTCGCTCCATCACGTTGCCGTCGACATTGACAAAGATCCAAACGGGCGCTTTTATCGGCTGCACCTCCCTTGTAGAAGTGAAATTCAACAAGAATAATTTGCAGTTCATCAACCAGCGCGCGTTTGAAGGATGCTCGAAACTTGCAAGTTTCGATTTCAGTTCCATTGTCGCCATCGGCGATGCAGCCTTCATGAATACTCGTCTGATCAGCGTGCAGCTTCCCGCGACCACGCAATCGATCGGCGCGGCAGCGTTCGCGGGCACCGGCGAGCTCAAAACGGTGACGATCGCGGCCAACAAGATCAAAGTCGGTGCGCAGGCCTTTGCGGGTTGTGCCGTTTCCAGCATGGAGATCAACGCTTCCGTGTTCCCCGCACAGATCTTCTTGGATTGCACCAATCTGACCCGTTTGAAACTCGGTGCGGATGTAGAAGTCATCGGCGAATATTCGCTTCGCGGCACGCGCATCAGCAGGCTCGAAGTCGACGCGAACAATTCCCATTACGAAGCTGCTGCCAACGGAAAATATCTGCTGGAAAAGGGCACGGGCGTGCTCGCGCTTGTCGCACCCACGACGGTGACCTTTACGGCAAGAGACGTTACGGGCACCACGATCACCAAGATCGGGTCGGGCGCTTTCTCCGCCGCGGCGAGCCTCACTTCCGTGAATTTGCCGAGCGTCACCGAGATCGGGGACTATGCATTCGCAGAGTGCTCCGCCCTGGGCAGTGCGCAGTTCGGCACGTTGAAGAGCGTGGGCAATTACGCCTTCTTCGGGACTTCTCTCAGAACGCTTCCCGCATTTGAAACGGGGATCTCCGTCGGGGAACGCGCGTTCTCTATGACGGGCATCACCACGGCAGATGTGCCCGCAGAAGCCGAGATCGGAAGCTATGCCTTTGCCCAAAACTATAATTTAACGACCGTCACCATTGGAAACGGCGCCGAGCTCGAAGAGGGCGCGTTCTTCGCAAGCCCCGCACTGGCCACTGTTACGATTGGCAATGATGTTGTGCTCGGGGATGGCGCATTCTCCGCGATCGACATGGTATCCCGTTATGGGGATTTGCTCATCAGCGGCAATACTTTCACATACAACCAACAATCGGTACCGACGAGCATCGATCCTTATATCTCCGCACTGACGAATCTGACGATCGGAGACAATGTGACGATCGGCAACTATGCCTTCCAGGGCGTCGGCTCGGGCCGCTATTCCGGACAGGGACAGAGCGGGCAGATCCGTAACTTCGGCGCAGAATTGAGGTCGGTCTCTCTCGGCGAGAATGTGACGATCGGCGCCTATGCGTTCAACGGCTGTCACTACCTGAGCAACATCGATCTTTCCCACGCCGCATTCATCGGCGACTATGCCTTCTCCGGCCAGCAAGCCGAATATGTTCTTTTCGACACGGGTCTTATGGTCGTACGCATCAATCCTTACGGCGCTGCATTTGCGGAGGCAGACCTTAGCGGATTGGATCCCGAGGCAAGCAGGCCGCTCGGAGACGGGGTGTTTGCTTACAGCGCCATAAAGCGCGTACAGCTTCCGGAAACGCTCACCGCGATCGGTAATTCCGCGTTCCTCGAATGTACGGAACTCGCGGAGATAAACCTTTCCAATGCTACCTTGATCGGGAACAACGCGTTTGCAGGAACTGCGCTTACGTCGGTCGACCTTGCGGAAGGAGCTTCGCTCGGCAACGGCGCCTTTGAGGGATGTACGCAGCTCGCGGCAGTCGGCAATCTCGAAACGGCTGTTCAGATCGGCGCACGCGCCTTGAAGGAAACCGCGCTCACCTCGGCCGACCTCTCCGCAGCCGTCGCGATCGGAGACTTTGCCTTTGCGGACAGCGCTCTGACTTCGGTAAAATTGGGCGAGAAGCTGGGATCTCTCGGCGAGAATCCTTTTGCGGGCTGTAAAATCGGCGACTTCACCAATGCGTCCGGCAATACCACCTTCGATGTGAATGCAGCGGTGAAAGTGATAGACGGCGTACTGTACGCCTCCTGCCCCAACGGATACGAGCTTATTACCTATCCTATGGAGAAAGCGGGAAAGTACTTTACCGTTGCGAAGAATGTCGTGCGGATCGGCGCAGAGGCATTCCGCGGCGCCGAGCTTTCCGCGGTGGAGATCAGCCGCCGTGTGGCTGCGATCGGCGACAAGGCGTTCTACGGCTGCGACAATCTGATCGCCGTGACCTTTACAAGTATCCAGGCGCCCATTCTCGAAGAACAGTATGATACGGCGTTGGAGGGGAACGACGAGAACGGACGGCCGCTCTATCTCACGAATAACTTTGCGCACTACATCGATGTGAATAATAACGAGCACGGCCTGAGAATCGTTCCTTACCAAATTTGGAATGCCGATCCTACTTGCGTGTTGCAGGGCGCTACGTTTGTGGCGGAGATCGGTACGGCGGAGGGCCGCTCGGTACTCGCCGCGAAATCTCTCGTGATGGTCCGTCCCATCAACGGCACCGGGTATGAGAACTTCATCTTCGAACAGTACTTCGACTTGATCCTCGATGGCCGCCTCGCGATCAGTGACGACGCACAGACCGTCATTGATATGATCGAAGCGCTGCCCGAAAGCGTCACCCTCGACGACCGCGCGACGGTCGAACAGATCCGTGCGCTCTACAATGCGCTTCCCGCAGACCAGCAGGGTTGCGTTTTCACCGACGTAAATTACAGCAAGCTTGAAGCGGCGGAGAACCGTATCGCCTACCTGCTTGCCGAGGAAGAAAAGAACAAGCCTCAGCCTTCCGAGCCTACGGGGATCCCTTATCTTTGGGCTTATATCGTTGCAGGCGTTGTTGCGGTGGCAGCCGTTGTTGCGGTTGTGCTCATTGTTCTTTTGAAAAAGAAGAACACAACTTCCGAAGAGGAAGAGAGCGAGACAGCCGAAGAGAAAGAGGGCGAACCCGAAGCGGGCGGCCCCAATGATGTTCCCGAGACCGAAACGGGCGAAGGGACAGGCGAAGAAGAGACAAGCGAAAAAAAGTCAAGCGAAGAAGAGACCGAACAATCATCGGACGAAGAATAATATGAGAAAGAGAACAAAGATCATCATCGGGCTTGCCGCACTCTGTGCGGGGACGCTCATTTTCGGCGCATGTAGCTCTAACAACGGGCCCTACAAGGATTACGCCAAAGAGGGGTTCAATTTCTCCGTGTGCTATGATGCAAACGGCGGGAAAGCTGCGGGCAAAAACAACAGCAGCATTGTAGATACCTACCCCTATGAGCAGGTGAAGGAAGGGATCAAACTCTATGCTCCCAACGATACCGCCCGCGGAACGGGGAACTTCTACAATGTTGAGCGCAACGGCTACTTTCTTGCGGGTTGGTACGCCGTCCGCGCTCCCCGCGTAGACGAGAACGGAAACCCGCTCGACGAAGAGGGCAACATCTGCGATGTGGAGACCGATCTCTTGGACGCGAGCGGCAATCCCGTTGAGGATGAAGAGGGGAACCCTCAAAAAGTCTATTATTCCAAATACGGAAAACCGCAAGGTTATACCTATTCGGAAGAATGGGACTTTAACACACTGTTGCAGCGGGACGATTTTGTCTACGAAGAGGGCAGCGGTTACGCCTTTACGCTCTATGCTGCATGGGTGCCCGAATTTTCCTACCAGCTGCAAGGGCAGGAACAGGAATGGATCTGCGAAAACTGCGGCGCGGCGTACCACCAGTTCGTACAACCCGATCACTGCATCGCCACCGTCGAGGTGGAGGGCGCGAACGGCCAAACCGAGGAGAAAACCTGCGGCAGCACCGAGTTCCGCGACAACGGAACGGTGTGGTATTCCGTTTCTTCCTATCAATATAATCCCGAATATGCAACGGAAGAGGACTATTCTCTGATCATTCCCGAATGGAACGATGAGACGGGCGCGCTTGAATACGGAAAGTTTTCCAACCCGAGCGACAAAACTTTTGTCAAGGTATACGGCACGGAGGAAGATTTCAATCGCGGAACGGGCGCGTTGCAGCGTCTCGAAAACCACGGGACTTGGGACGAGAAAACCGCGACCGCCACGGGCAATGTCGTGCGCTTCTATGCCGAATGGGAAGAGGGCGTTTGGTACCGCATCAAGACCAAGGAACAGCTCGCCACCCATGCGGGAGGGGGCCGCAGCTTCGACCTTTTGGCCGACCTCGAATATACCGAGGAGGACGTGTGGCCCACTGCGTTCAGCGAAGGCATCTTTTCGGGCGTTTTCCGCGGCAACAATCATACGATTTCCGGCGTCACCGTACATCAGACGGGCGCGCAGGACAATACCGGCGGACTTTTCGGCAGTATCAGTGCAACGGCGTCTTTCGAAAACATCACATTCGAGTCGGTGACTTACAGCTTGGAGGCGGCCTCCACAAAGGTGGGCTCCATGTTCGGACTGTTTGCGGGCGACCTGAATGAGGCGGCTAAACTGACGAATGTCAACGTGTCGGGCATCTTTTACATCCGCGATTCGATCTACATTCCGAGAGGAACGATCGACTTTGAAACAGGGGAGATCGGACCTGCTCCGCATGTATACGATTTGGGGCTCTTCTCGGGGAACTTCGTCACGGGAGGCGTTTCTATCCAAAACATTACGTTAAAAACCGATCGGGTCACGGCCTCTGTGGTAAATAGCGCGACAGGCGAAATCAAAATCGGTTGAATTTTATAGAATATAAAGCAGAATAAAAAAGGAGAAAGGAAAATGAAAAGTAAACTTGCTCTTCGTGCGATTGCAATGACGGTCGGAACAGCCCTGTGCATGGGCAGCGCCGGTCTTCTTGTGGGCTGCGGCGGCATTCCCGCCGATAAGGACGCGCTTGTGATCATGACGGAAGATCTGAACGAGCTCTACAACCCGTTCTATTCCACAGCCGGCACCGACATGGACGTCGTCGGCCAGACGCAGATCTCCATGCTCTCCACCAACGAAAACGGCGAGCTTGCCTACGGGAAAGACGAACCCACGGTTGTGCTGGATTACAAGGAGGAATATAGCTCCGCTG
The DNA here is from genome assembly GCA_947632505.1 of uncultured Clostridia bacterium. Classification (GTDB taxonomy): domain Bacteria; phylum Bacillota; class Clostridia; order Christensenellales; family Borkfalkiaceae; genus Gallimonas. Next base: position 13,982 of record CANRPN010000006.1, read on the forward strand.
ACGACACGACAAGCTATTACTACGTGCTCAAAAACGGGCTCAAATTTTCGGACGGCGTGCCGCTCACGATGAACGACGTCATGTTCAATCTGTATGTCTATCTCGATCCCGCCTATACGGGCTCCACGACCATGTATTCGACGGACATCGTCGGTTTGCAGGCGTACAGAACGCAGTCGAATACAAGCGATGATAAGTCGGACGACGACATCAGCGAAACGGCGCAGACGTGGGCAATCAACCGCAGACAGGAGCTCATCGACCTTTATAAAGAGACGGCGGGCATCGACGATCCCAGCGGGAAAAAGATGGCGACCGAGGAAGAGATGAGAGCGGCGATCGCGCAGCATAATTGCAGCGAAAGCTATCTGAATGCAACGGGCTTGAAGACGGCGGAAGCGGCTCGCGAGCAGCTCAAAGCCGACTACGATGACACCCTTGAAAAGTTCAGAGACGAGCTGGAAAGCGATTACAAGAGTGCGGGCAACTCCTATACGGAGGAACCCTATAAGTCCGCTCCCATCTATTACAACGGCAAAGAGATCGGGAAGGGCTTCAATGAGATCATCTCCTTCATGTATGCGGAACGCAATGTCGAGATCGAATATCCCCGTGGGGAGAACGGTCAGTATGACAGAAGCAAGATCGAAAAAGCGACTCTGAACTACAACCCCGATACGATCCAGACGGAGGAAGCTGCGATTAATTACGTCTATATCAACAATGTAAGGGGCGCCTTTGACCAAGTTTTGCAGTATTGGGCGACCGGCACGCAGATGCTTACAGAGTTCATCGGTAAGGCGAAAGATGTTCTCCTTCACGGCCAGGTGAGCAGCGACGAGCTCAGATATAAGAATATCTCCGGGATCGTCTCCCTCGGCCACAATACGCAGGAGACCGAAGTGACGATCGGCAGCAACACCTATCATGTTGCGCAGGAGCATAACACAGACGGCACTCCCAAGAATGCGAACGAATACGACGTTTTGCGTATCACGATCAACAAGATCGACCCCAAGGCGAAGTGGAACTTCGGTTTCACCGTGGCCCCGTATCATTATTACTCCGATAAGGGCGGCGTTACATCGACCACAAAGAACAAGCTCGCGGGCGACGACGCGCTCACCAAGTCCTGTTGGGAGAACGTCACCGAGGTCGATATTGAGAACAATAAGTTCGGCGTTGCATGGGCGGACTTCGACTTCCAGACGGATATTTTGCAGGGCGACAACACGTGGGGTGTGAAAAAGACCAAGGTGCCGCTCGGCGCAGGTCCCTACATTGCTTCCGACAAGAACGACGGCAAACAGCCTACCGCAGAGGGCTTCTTCAACAACAATATCGTCTACTATATCGCAAACGAGAACTTCTCGCTCAACGGCGTAGAAGCGGACGGCGGCAAGTTTGTGCCCAAGATCAGAAAGATGCGCTATATGGAGACGCCGATCGCGAACGCGCTCTCCTCCCTCGAAAGCGGACAGGTCCACTTCGTCAGCCCGCAGTTCACCAAGGAGAACGCGGAGAAGATCGATGATCTGAAAGGCAAGGGCGTAGGCTCTGTTTCGAGCTGGCAGCTCGGCTACGGCTACATCGGCATCAACGCTGCAAAGGTTCCGAAGCTCGAACTCCGTAAAGCGATCATGGCGGCCATGAACACCTCGCTCGCACTCGAATACTATCAGTCGGGTACCGCGGAAAACATCTTCTGGCCGATGTCCTGCGTCAGCTGGGCTTATCCGAGAAAGGCGGGTACCTCCTATAACGGTGCAAATCCCATCGCGAACAAGGACGACGACAACAAGCATGAATATACCATGTACACCACCAAGGAAAACGCGGTGAAGCAGATCAAGCAGTACATGCAGCAGGCGGGCGTGCAGACGGGGAACTCCGCACTTGAAATCGAGTTCACGATCGCGGGCGCCAACATGTACGACCACCCCGCATATCTCGTGTTCAAGAATGCAGTGGATATTCTGAACGACGAATGCGGCTGGGATGTCACGATCAAGCCCGACGCCAACGCGCTCACCAAGCTCGCCACCGGCTCTCTCGCCGTATGGGCGGCAGCATGGGGCTCCACGATCGACCCCGACATGTATCAGGTCTATCATAAAAATTCCACCGCAACGAGCGTGCTTGCATGGGGCTATACCGCCATCAAAGACACTGCGCAGAGGGAATACGACGAAGAGCGCAACACACTCAATCTGCTCTCTGAGAAGATCGACGCGGCGCGCGAAACGAACAATCAGGATGAGCGTGCGTCCATCTACAAAGAGGCAATGAGCCTGGTGCTCGACCTTGCGGTGGAGCTTCCTCTCTACCAGAGACAGACGCTGTACGCCTATAACCTCAACGTCATCGACAAGGCGACCATGCCGCACGACGAAAACGGCAACGTCAAGATCAATCCCTACACCTCGCCCCTTGCGAAGATCTGGGAGATCAACTTTGTCGCAGACTAAGTCCGTCGGCTGTATCTCCCGCGCTTCCGCAAGAGCGGAACGCAAGCCGCTTTACTAAAAACCGAAAAGTCCTGCCGAGAGCCTCGGCAGGACTATGGAGTAAATTATGCTCAAATACATTCTCAAAAGATTGGGGCTCTCGATCATCATTCTGCTCGGAGTTTCCTTGATCATCTACATCCTCGTCAGATGTATGCCCGTTGACTTCGTCATGCGGCGTTTGACCGAGATGAACCAAGGCGGGGCGACGATCCCGCAGGAGACCGTAGAGGCGATGTACAAGCGGTACGGGCTCTCCGATTCGAGCTTTTTAGGCATCTTGCAGGGCTACGGTTCGTGGCTTTGGTCGCTGTGCCGTCTCGACTTCGGCGTGAGCTTCGTCTCCGGCGGCGAAGTCGTTTCCGAGATCGCCAACCACATGGGCGTTTCCTTTGCGGTCGCTTTCATCGCGATCATCTTCGAATATATGATCGCGATCCCGCTCGGCGTCACGGCTGCCACGCACCAATATTCCATCCGTGACTATGTCGTCACCGTGCTCGTCATGATCGGCATTTCCCTGCCGAGTTTCTTCCTCGGCAGAGTGCTGCAAAAGGCGTTCGCCACCGCACCCTTGAATTGGTTCTATCCTTCCGGGCTCGAAAATCCCGCTGTCGACTTTACTTTCTTCGGGAAGATCGGCGACTACCTGCGCCACATCACCTTGCCCGTCCTGTCCACGATCATCTTGGGCATCGGCGGAACGATGCGCTATATGCGTACGAACATGCTCGAAGTTCTGAACTCCGATTATATCCGCACGGCGCGCGCAAAGGGGCTCAAAGAGAACAAGGTCATCTATAAGCATGCCTTCCGCAATACGATGATCCCCATCGTCACAATGATGGCGGGCGTGCTTCCCTCCCTCTTCTCGGGCGCAATGATCACGGAGAATGTGTTCGGCCTTCCCGGAATCGGGAACTGGGCTCTCACTGCAACGCAGGCGGGCGATATTCCCGTCATCATGACCTATAACATGTTCCTTGCACTCCTTTCCGTCATCGGCGTGCTGCTGTCCGACCTCATGTACATGGTCGTAGACCCTCGGGTGAAACTTGCTTAAAGGAGGCTTTCAATGAGCGACGAATTGAACGAAAATTTAACGCCCGAAACGGTAGCTCCCGAAGGTCTCCCCGAAAACGGCGCGGGTGCAGAGGACGGCGAAAAACCCCTCGACAAGAACGTAAGGCTCATGTCCCCGGGACGGATGGTCGCGCGGCGGTTCTTCCGCTCGAAGCTGTCCATCATCGGCCTTGTCATGATCCTCTCCCTCATTTTGTTTGCGTGGGTGGGGCCGCTCATCATGTCCGCCATTCCCAACGAATACGGCGGATGGGGAGAGACGGAGACCGACTACAACGGACCCACGAGCTATGAAAACTCCAAACTTTTGGAGATCCCCCGCGTGGACGAGAACGGCGATCCCGTGCTCGACGCAAGCGGAAAGCAGATCATAGACCGCTTCTATCAGGTAGTGGAGACGCACTCCCTCATCAATAAACGCTCCTATCCGAGCGCTTCCCACTGGCTCGGGACCGATCAGACGGGCCTCGATGTGTTTGTCCGTCTCATGTACGGCGGACAGAAGTCCATTCTCATCAGCTTTATCGCCGTGTTCGCCATCATGATCATCGGCGTCATCTTCGGCGGCATTGCGGGGTACTTCGGCGGAAAAGTCGATAACGTCATCATGCGTATCTGCGATATTCTGATGTGTCTGCCGGGACTTCCCATTCTGCTGATCTTAGGCTCGGTGCTGGACGCCATCGGCATCAAGGGCTCAGACCGGATATACTATCTGATGATCTTCCTCACCGTGTTCTCGTGGTCGGGGACGGCGCGGCTCGTCCGCGGACAGATCTTGTTCCTGCGAGAGCAAGAATATATGGTGGCGGCGGAGGCAATGGGCTATTCCACGGCGCGCAAGATCTTCAAACACCTCGTGCCCAACGTCATGCCGCAGCTCATCGTCTCCATGACGCTCTCGCTCGGTAGCATGATCTTGTACGAAGCCTCCCTCTCCTATCTCGGGCTCGGCGTACAGGCTCCCTACGCTTCGTGGGGCTCCATGGTCAACGCGGCGGAGGATTCGGCAATTCTCGAAAATTACTTCAACATCTGGGGCCCGCCCGGAATTTGCATCATCATTGCGGTGCTCGGGTTCAACTTTGTGGGCGACGGCCTGAGAGACGCGCTCGACCCCAAGATGAGGAGATAATATGAATTTGTTCAAGAAAAAGACGGATGGCGAAACGGAAGCGCCCGTAAAAGAGGAAAAACATTACCTCTCGGGCAAGGAAGTCCGCGCCATCGCCAAAGAAAACAATAAGGTGATGAAGAGCCTTGAAAAGTTCAAGAACCGCAAGGCAGAGGAATCCGAGTTCGTCACCCAAATGAAAGATCCTTCGAACATCTTGGAGGTCGAAAACCTGCACTCCTACTTCTTCACCGACCAAGGCGTGGTGAAAGCAGTGAACGGGGTCACTTTCAACGTGCCGCAGGGCGCCACGGTCGGCATCGTGGGCGAATCGGGCTGCGGAAAGTCGGTCACGAGCATGTCCGTCATGCGCCTGTTGCAGGGTCCGCAGGGACAGATCGTCGAAGGCAGTATCCGTTTCAAATCCTTTGATTTCAAGCTCGGCGAGGACGGCAAGCCCATTCCCATTTGGGAGGACGACGAAAACGGCCAGCCGATCTTCGACCCTGTCTATGTCAAAAAAGGGAAGAAGCCCGTTTGGGAAGACGACGAAAACGGCCAGCCCATTTATGATCCTGTGGTCGATAAAAACGGCGGCCCCGTGCTCGACGAAGAGGGCAACCCCAAGACCGAGCGCAGACAAAAACGGGATGAGAACGGCAAGAAACTGTTCGAGGCCGAGAAAGTCCCCAAGCTCGACAAAGAGGGCAACCCCGTCACCGAACGCAGACAGAAGCGGGACGAATACGGCACCAAACTCTACGAAATGGAGGAGAAAGTGTTCGACATCGCGCAGATGCCCATCAAGGAGATGTACCGTCTCCGCGGGCGGCAGATCGCGATGATCTTCCAGGAGCCGATGACTTCCCTCAATCCCGTATTTACGATCGGGAACCAGCTCGACGAAGTTACCCTCCTGCATGTTCCCGGGGCCACGAAGGAAGAGGCGAAGCGCCGCTCCATAGAAATGCTCAATCTCGTGGGTATCGCCATGCCCGAGCGGGTATATAAGTCCTATCCGCACGAGCTCTCGGGCGGCATGCGCCAGCGCGTCATGATCGCCATGGCACTCGAAGGAAATCCCCGCCTCATCATTGCCGACGAGCCGACGACCGCGCTCGACGTCACCATTCAGGCGCAGATCCTCGACCTTTTGCGCGGCCTCAAAGACCGCATCAACGGCTCCATTCTGCTCATCACGCACGATTTGGGCGTCATTGCGGAGATGGCGGATTATGTCGTCGTCATGTACGCGGGCAGGATCATAGAGCAGGGCACGGCGAGTGAGATCTTCCACGATCCCAGGCACCCTTACACGATCGGCCTGCAAAAGAGCAAACCCACGATGGATTCCAAGTCCGATTCTCTCTTTAATATTCCGGGAAATGTGCCCAACCCTGTCAACATGCCCAACTATTGCTATTTCCGCGAGCGTTGTTCGGGATGCAGTGAGAAATGTTACGGAGATTATCCCGAGATGGTGCAGGTGAGCCCCACCCATTGGGTCGCCTGCCACCTTTACGGACAGGAGAACGCCAAGGAGAAAGTAGATGAGTATTAAAAAGACAGAATCTTACGAAGAGGCGCTCGAAAAAGAGGAACAAAAAGAGGAGCAGGCACAGAAAAGCGGTGAATTTGCTCAATTCGACGACGTTGCCGAGGCCGAAAAGGAACAGGCGGCGCGCGATGCGCAGGCAAAGGCCGATTTGGAGCTTCCTCCCGACCCCGAAGCTCTTCTCGAAGTGCGGCATCTCAAAAAGTATTTCCCCATCAAAAAGACTGTCACGGGCAAAGTGCTCGTATCTCTCCGCGCGGTCGACGACGTCTCTTTCAAATTGAGGGCGGGTGAAACGCTCGGCATCGTCGGCGAGTCCGGCTGCGGAAAAACCACGCTCGGGAGAACGATCCTGAAACTACACGAGCCTACCGACGGACAGATCTTCTTTGAGGGCCAGGATATCGCAAAATTCAAGCCCTCCAAAATGCGCCCGCTGCGTACGCAGATGCAGATCATCTTCCAGGACCCTTACTCTTCTCTGCCCCCGCGCAGTACGGTGGGGGGGATCTTATCCGAGCCCGTCAAAGTGCATAAGATCGTGCCGCCCTCCGAAGTTAAGGACTATGTCCTCAAAATCATGGAGCAGTGCGGCCTGCGCGACTATTATTACGAACGCTATCCGCACGAGTTCTCGGGCGGCCAACGCCAAAGAATTTGTATCGCCCGCGCACTCACGGTAAATCCCAAGCTCGTCATCTGCGACGAGCCCGTCTCCGCGCTCGACGTATCCATCCAGGCGCAGATCATCAACCTGCTCAAACAGCTGCAAACGACCATGGGCTTTACCTATGTGTTCATCTCGCACGATTTGTCCGTCGTCAAGCATATTTCGGACCGGATCGGCGTCATGTATCTTGGTTCGATGGTGGAGTTCGGCGACAAGAAGAGCATTTTCGAGAATCCGCTGCACCCCTATACGCAGGCGCTCTTTTCGGCGGTGCCCAATCCCAATCCCGACGTCAAGATGAACCGGATCGTGCTAAAAGGAGATATTCCTTCGCCTGCAAATCCTCCCAAGGGGTGCAAGTTCCATACCCGTTGTCCCATGGCAAAGGAAATTTGCAGCCATATTGCACCTGCATACAAGGAGTATGAACCGGGGCACTTCGCCGCCTGCCATTGCTACCCGCAGGGGGATGTGACAGAGTCCGTCAAAGCTGTGTCCTTATCCGATAATGCCGAGGCAAATTGATGTCCAAAAAAGAAAAACAACCGATTGAACAGCCCCCGGAAGAGAAGCCGCGCGAAAAAAAGGTGAAAGTCATCTACTATGACGACGGCTCTACCGTCGCCGACATGAGCGGCACAAAAAGGGAAAAGACGCCGCGGCAGAAGGCGACCTTCAAAGAGCAGGCGCGCACCTTCTTCGGCGTGATGAAAAAGATGGTGCTTCCCATGCTCGCAACGCTCGCTGCGCTGACGATCGTGTATATCATCATTCTTGCCGCCGCAGGCAGGCTGTAACCTTACAAAGAAAGAGGAAGAGAGTTCATCTCTTCTTTTTTTATGGAAAATTATGTAAAATGGCGGATATTTCTGTTTCTTCTTGACATTTGATAAAATGTAAAGTATAATGTATGATGTATTTTGTAAAATTTTCATTGCAGGTAGCGCATGGGTAAGAAACTGAGCAAACAAGTTAAGAAACAACTTTTGAATGTTCTTTTTCTTGTCATTCTCGTCGGAATTACGGTCGTGGTGCTCGTCACGAGCAACAGGGAACTTAATTTTGATACGATCGCGCAGTTTTTGCATGCAAGTGACCCCTGGTGGATGGTCGCAGCCATTGCGGCGATGCTGGGGTTTATTCTCTTCGAAGCGGCGAGCGTGCACTGCATTTTGAAGAGCCTCGGAGAGAAACCGAAACTCCGCTCCTCGTTGGTGTACTCCACGGCGGACATCTATTATTCCGCCATCACGCCCTCGGCCTCGGGCGGACAGCCCGCTTCCGCCTTTTACATGGTAAAGGACGGTATTGCGGCGGGGAAAGCGTCCTTCGCCCTCGTCTTTAATCTCATCGGATATACAAGTGCGATCATCGTGATCGGGATCGTTGCCTTCTGCGTCCGTCCTGATTTTTTCGGCGCGATCGATAATTGGTTCGTACACTTGCTCATCATCTTGGGATTTGTGATACAGGGGCTGCTCCTTGCGTTTTTCGTAGCGTGCATGTTCTGCGGGAGGGCAGTCATCAAACTCGGGAATTGGCTCATCACGCTGCTTGTCAAGCTGCACCTTGTAAAAAAGCCGGACAAATGGAGAAACCGTCTCGCCGAGGAAGTGGAAAAGTTCAAGGATTGCCGTCGCGCCATCCGCGAAAAACCGCTCATGTCGCTCGCGAATTTTACGTTGAATCTTTGCCAGCGCGTGTGTCATGTCCTTGTTTCCTGTTTCGTCTGTCTTGCAGCTTCCCCAACGGCGAACTTTTGGGATCTGTTCGTATTGCAAGCGCTCGTGCTCGTGGGCTATAATTCCATTCCGCTTCCCGGCGGCGTGGGAGCATTTGAATTTTTATATCTGCAAATCTATTGCATCCTGTTCGAGGACGCCTTTATTTTGGTCGCGATGATGATCACCCGCGTAATCTCCTACTATCTGTGCATGATGTTGAGCGGTATCTATACCCTTGGGTATCACGTACATTTGGTGAAAAAGATGGGAAAGCGGGAACATACGGAGAATGTTGAAAAAAACGGAGAGTATGCCAATGAAAACAACGCAGGAGAACAAACGTAAAGGCCCCTTTGTCGGCTTTTGGCATTATGGGGTCATCCTCACCTACCTCTCTGCGGTAGCGGGAGTCGTGGGGATTTTCCTCTGCGCAGCGGTCGGGCCCTTTTGGGGCGTGGTCTGCCTGTTCGTCTCGGGCCTCTGCGACGCCTTTGACGGCATTGTCGCCGGGACCCGCAAAAACCGAACGGACGAGGACAGAAAATTCGGCGAGCAGATAGATTCGCTCAGCGATCTCGTTGCCTTTGGCGTTGCGCCCGTCGCCATCGGGTTTTTCAAGGGCATGCAAGAGTGGTATTTCATGATCCCGCTCTGCATTTTTACCCTCTGCGCGCTCATACGGCTCGCCTATTATAATATAACGGAGGAAGCGCGCGTCTCCTCGGGAGCGGGGAAGCGCACCTCGTTCGAAGGGCTCCCCGTCACCAACGTCGCGATCGCCATTCCCACCTTCTATGTCATCGCAACGATGTTTACAGACCCGCTCGTAACGTCTATCGTGCTCACGGTGGGGTATCTTCTCACGGCGTTTTTGATGGTATTCCGTTTCCGCATGCCCAAGGCGGGCCCGAAAGGGCTCCTCATCGCCATCGGCATCTATACCGTCGTCATCATTTCTCTTGTGCTCGTGCGCACCTTCGTGTGCGACGTGCCCTTGACGGCGCAGGAAAATATTCAATATCTTTTAAGTACGGGGGGGGGGTGCTGATTTTTCGGCTTTTGCTCTCCGTTGAGCAAAGCGGGCACGTATTTCATGAGAGAAACGATTTTGGCGCAGCCTTCCAAGGGCGGTCCGCGGTTCCTGTACTCTAATCCGTTCGGAAAATTGGTCCGTCCGCTTCTCACCGCGCGGTGGGTCTCCCGCCTCGCGGGGATTTTTCTCGACAGTCCGCTCTCCAAGCCCCGTATCAAAGCATTTATCAAAAAACACGGCATTGCGATGGGGGACTATCTTCCCGAGGATTACCGAAGTTTCAACGCCTTTTTCACCCGCCGTATCCGTCCCGAACTGCGCCCGTTCGATTTTCATCCCGCAGCGCTTTGCTCTCCCTGCGACGGGGCCGTCACCGTCTTTCCCGTTACGGGGGAGGGGACTTTCTGTGTGAAAGGGTTCGATTATACCGTGGAGACGCTTCTCCGAGATCCCGCGCTCGCCGAAAAATATCTCGGCGGGCTATGTATTGTTTTCAGACTGACAGTCAATGATTATCACCGGTATCACTTCTTCGACGGCGGAACGGGGGGAGAGAGGAAATTCATCCGGGGGAAACTCCATACGGTACAGCCTGCCGCGCTGGAAAAGAAAAAAGTCTTTGCAGAGAATTGCCGCGAATATACCGTGCTCCATACCGAAAATTTCGGCGACGTCACGCAGGTGGAGGTGGGGGCGATGTTCGTCGGGCGTATCGTCAACGAAGAGAAGCAGTCGTTCTGCCGGGGAGAGGAGAAGGGTTGCTTCGAATTTGGGGGCTCCACCGTCATCCTGCTCTTCGAAAAGGACAGAGCCGTGCTCGATGCGGAATTTTTCTCCAATACGGCGGCGGGCAAAGAGACCTGCGTCAAGTGCGGAGAAAAAATCGGCGAAAAAGCGGTCCGATAGGGTAAAAAAGACGGAAAAACCCATCTTTCGACGGAAAAAAATAGAAAATACGCATAAAATCATTTGACAGTCGGCTTGACAATATGGTATTATTATCAAGCTGCGTTATTGTGGCGTATAGGGTTGAGACGGGAAGTTACTGAAAAAGCGAGGTTCGAAAGCCCCTCGGCAGATAATTTCCGTTGACAAGTGTGGGAGCACGACTCCTGCGACTAACCGAGGCTTTTGCGTAGAACACCGCAAAAACAAAAGGTGTTTTTTACTGTCAAAAACTTCGATACGCACGGAAAAGTTGACGCAAGCAAAAAACAGTTAGTATAAAAAAGGAGAAGGAACAAATGGCAGGTCAGAAAATCAGAATCAAGTTGTCGGCATACGATCATGAACTCGTCGATCAGGCGGCAAGCAGGATCGTGGAAACGATGCAAAAGGGCGGCGCCAAGATCTCCGGTCCCATTCCGCTTCCCACGGAACGCGAGATCGTCACCATCCTCCGTTGCCCGCACAAAGATAAGGATTCCCGCGAGCAATTTGAAATGAGAACGCACAAGCGCATCATCGACATCTATTCCCCCAACGCGAAGCTCCTCGATTCCATTCATTTGCCCGCCGGCGTAGACATCAAAGTCAAGCTGGGCTAATCAAAAAGAGCATTTCGCCATTCGGCAAAACATGAAGTTGAAATACTGCAAGAAGCGGTATTCACAAATAAAAATTTTAAGGAGTGAACTTTATCCATGAATAAAGCAATCATCGGGCGCAAAGCAGGCATGACGCAGATCTTTGCGCCGGACGGGAAGATGATCCCCGTCACGGTAGTGGAAGCAGGTCCCTGCCCCGTCGTTCAGATCAAGACGGCGGAGAGCGACGGCTATACCGCGCTCAAACTCGGATTTGACGAGACGAGCGAAAAATCCTTGAACAAACCCGAGCTCGGGCAGTTCAAAAAAGCGGGCGTAAAACCCTGCAAAGTTTTGAAAGAAGTGCGTCTCGACAATGTGGACAGCTACAAGGTCGGCGACTTCGTGAAGGCGGATGTGTTTGCGGCGGGCGACAAGGTAGACGTCGCGGGCGTCAGCAAGGGACACGGATTTACGGGCGTCATCAAGAAATGGAACCAGCACCGCCTCAAAGAAACGCACGGCGTCGGGCCTGTCCACAGAGAACCCGGTTCCATGGGCTCGATCAGCGATCCCTCGCGCGTATTCAAGCACAAGCACCTCGCAGGCCATTGGGGCGTAGAGAACGTCACCGTTCAGAACCTCGAAGTCGTGAGAGTCGACCTCGCGCGGAATGCGATCCTCATCAAAGGCGCGGTCCCCGGTCCCAAAGGCAGCGTCGTCACCATTTCGAACAGTGTAAAGCAGAAGGAGAACTGAAATGGCAAACGTGAAAGTTTATAATATGAAAGGCGCCGAGGTCGGCGAGTTGGAGCTTTCCGATGCAGTGTTCGGCGTGGAATACAACGAACCCCTCATCCATCAGGCGGTCGTGACCTATCTTTCCAACCAACGCCAGGGAACAAAGAGCACCCTCACCCGCACCGAAGTGCGTGGCGGCGGTGTGAAACCTTGGAGACAGAAGGGCACCGGCCGTGCGCGTCAGGGCTCCATCCGTGCTCCTCAATGGACGAAGGGCGGCGTCGTGTTCGCACCCAAGAGCCGCGACTTCTCCAAGAAGATGAACGACAAGGCGAAGAAAGGCGCGCTCCTCTCCGCACTCTCCAAGAAAGTGGCGGACGGCGAACTCCTCGTCGTGGACGAGCTGAAAGTCGCCGAGGCGAAAACCAAGGAGATGGCAGCCTTCCAAAAGGCCCTGCACCTTGACAAGCGCACCGTCGTCATCATGGACGAAAACGACGAGGACGTGATCCTTGCGGCGAGAAACCTCGCGGGGCTCACCACCATCTCCGTCGAAGAGATCAACACTTATGAAATCGTTGCCAACGCCGTTGTGGTCCTCACTGCGGGTTCGGTGAAAAAACTCGAGGAGGCCTATGCGGTATGACATCCGAAGATATCATTTTGAAACCCGTGCTCACCGAGAAGGGATATGACGGGATCGCCGATAAGCGCTATACCTTCGTGGTGCTTAAATCCGCGAACAAGACGCAGATCAAGATCGCCGTCGAGCAGATGTTCGGTGTACAGGTGAAGAGCGTGAACACAGTGACGCAGCGCGGCAAGCTCAAAAGACAGGGACGGACCCAGGGATATACTCCCGTCACCAAGAAGGCGATCGTGCAGCTGAAAGAAAGCAGCAAACCCATCGAATACTTCAATTCGTTGTCGTAAAACCGGAGGAGAAGAGAAATGGCAGTCAAGAGATATAAACCCACGTCCGCGGCCCGCCGCTTCATGACCGTTCCCGATTATTCGGAACTGTCGAAAGACAAGGCTGAGCGTGCGCTTTTGGAAGACCAGCGCAAGTCGGGCGGCAGAAATAACGCAGGACGCATTACCGTCCGTCATATCGGCGGCGGCAATAAGCGCAAATATCGCATCATCGACTTCAAGCGGAACAAGGATAACATCCCCGCCAAAGTCAAGAGCATCCAATACGATCCCAACCGCAGCGCCAATATCGCTCTTCTCGTCTATGCGGACGGCGAAAAGCGCTATATCCTCGCTCCCGTCGGCCTCAACGTCGGCGACACGATCATGAGCGGCGAAACTGCGGACATCAAGGTCGGCAACAACCTTCCCCTCAAAAATATCCCCGTCGGTACTTTGGTGCACAACATCGAGATGAAACCGGGCCGCGGCGGACAGGTCGCAAGAAGCGCAGGCATCTTTGCGCAGATCATGGCCTGCGAGGGCAAGTATGCAACCATCAAGATGCCTTCGGGTGAGATGAGACTCATTCCCGCGGAATGCAAGGCGACGGTCGGGCAGGTCGGCAACCTCGAACATGACATCATCCGCGTCGGCAAGGCCGGTAAGACCCGTCACCTCGGGATCCGTCCCACCGTCCGCGGCTCGGTCATGAACCCCAACGATCACCCTCACGGCGGCGGCGAAGGCAAGTCCCCTGTCGGCCATGCGGGTCCCGAAACGCCTTGGGGCAAGCCCGCTCTCGGCTATAAGACGAGAAAGAAGAAGAATCCTACGAGCAAGTTCATCTTGAAGAGGATCAACTAATAGGAGGGAGAAAAAATGTCGAGAAGTATTAAGAAAGGCCCTTACGTCGAAGCCAAACTTCTGCAAAGGATCGAGGCGATGAACGAGGCGAATGAGAAGAAAGTACTCAAAACATGGTCGAGAGCATCGACGATCTTCCCTCAGATGGTAGGGCACACGATCGCTGTCTACGACGGCAGGAAGCACGTACCTGTCTATATCACAGAGGACATGGTGGGCTGCAAGCTCGGTGAGTTCGCTCCCACGAGAACGTTCAGAGGGCATACGGCCAAGACGACGACGCCCGGGAAATAAGGAGAAGAGCAATGGCAGGTAATATGAAGAAAAAAGCAGAGCGGGTCGCACAGATCAAAGAGAAGCGCCCCTATGCAGTCGCAAAATATATCCGGATCTCGCCCTATAAGGTAAGAACGGTGCTCGATCTCATTCGCGGCAAGAGCGTTGCGGAAGCAAAGGCCGTTTTGGAGCATATGCCCAACGGCGGCGCGGCTCCCACCCTCAAAGTGCTCATGAGCGCGGTTGCCAACGCGGAACACAACCAGGGCATGGACAGAAGCGACCTTATCGTCGCGGAATGCTTTGCAAACGGCGGCACGAGCCTGAAACGCATGCAGCCCGTTTCCAAAGGCAGAGGCCATGCGATCCTCAAAAGAACGAGCCACATTACGGTTATCCTCGATGTAAAGAAAGCGGAAGGAGATATTTAACATGGGACAGAAAGTTAATCCTCACGGTTTGAGAGTCGGCGTCATCAAAGGCTGGGATACGCAGTGGTATGCCGATAAAAAGGAATTTAGCGCATATCTCAAAGAAGATTACACCATCCGCACTTTCCTCAAAAAGAAGTACTATTCGGCGGCCATTTCCCGCATCCTCATCGAGAGGGCGGCGGGCAAGATCGTCGTCACCATTCAAACGGGCCGTCCCGGCGTGCTCATCGGCAAAGCGGGCTCCGAGATCGAGGTCATCAAGAAGGACCTTTCCAAGCTCACCAAGGGCAAGCAGGTCGGTATCAACGTCACCGAAGTGAGAAAACCCGATGCGGACGCTCAGCTCGTCGCGGAGGGCGTAGCTGCCCAGCTCGAAAAGCGTGTTGCGTTCAGAAGAGCCATAAAGCAGGCGATCGGCAGAACTATGCGCGCCGGCGTAAAGGGCGTTAAAATGCAGGTCTCCGGCCGTTTGGACGGGCGCGAGATCGCGGGCAGCGAGCATTATCACGACGGCAGTATCCCCCTTCAAACCCTCCGCGCAGACATCGATTACGGGTTTGCGGAAGCGCATACCACGTTCGGCATGATCGGCGTGAAGTGTTGGATCTATAAGGGAGAAGTCCTGAAAGCCGCGAAAAAGGCGGAAGGAGGCAACAAGTAATGTTAATTCCGAAGAGAGTCAAGAGAAGAAAGCAGCACCGCGGCTCCTTGAAGGGCGCGGCGCATAAGGGCAATATCGTGGCATACGGCGATTACGGTCTCGTCGCAGAGGAAGCGGGCAGGATCAAGTCCAACCAGATCGAGGCAGCCCGTATCGCCATGACCCGTTTCATCAAACGTGGCGGACAAGTGTGGATCGACATCTTCCCCCACAAGCCCATCACCCGTCACCCCGCCGAGGCCCGTATGGGTTCCGGGAAAGGCGCGGTGGAATATTGGGTCGCGATCGTCAAACCGGGCAGAGTGATGTTCGAAATGGCGGGCGTGCCCGAGGACGTTGCGCGCGAGGCGATGCGCCTTGCGGGACATAAACTTCCCGTCAAGTGCAAATTCGTCAAGAAGGCGGACTTTGAAAATCCGGCAGAAGGCGGTGAAATCAAATGAAAGGCAATGAATTTCACAACATGACCGATGTTGAGCTCGAAAAGAAGCTCAAAGAACTCAAAACGGAGCTCTTTAACCTCCGTTTCCGCCATGCTTCGGGGCAGCTCGAAAATCCCCTGTCCATCAGGACTTGCAAACGGGACATCGCAAGAGTCAACACCGAGATCCGCGCACGGGAATTAAAGGCGTGAGGTAGACGAAAATGGAAAGAAATCTGAGAAAAGAAAGAGTCGGTATCGTTGTTTCCGACAAGATGGATAAAACGGTGGTCGTCGCCGTTACGGATAAGCGCAAGCACCCCGTCTATAAAAAGACGATCACCCGCACCAAGAAATTCAAGGCGCACGATGCGGAAAACGAATGCGGCGTAGGCGACAAGGTGCTTATCGTCGAGACAAGAAAGCTCTCGAAGGATAAGAATTGGCGCGTGGCCGAGATCGTGGAAAAGGCGAAGTAAGGACAAGGAGGAGAGCAAATTATGATTCAACCCCAAACAAGACTCAAAGCTGCGGATAACTCGGGCGCGAAAGAGCTCATGTGCATCCGCGTATTGGGCGGCTCCTTCCGCAGAACAGGCAACATCGGCGACGTCATCGTAGCATCCGTCAAGACCGCAACCCCCGGCGGCGCGGTCAAGAAGGGCGAGGTCGTAAAAGCAGTCATCGTGAGAAGCGCAAAGGGCATCCGCCGCCAAGACGGCACCTATATCCGCTTTGACGATAATGCAGCCGTCATTATCGACGCGCAGAAGCAACCCAAGGGCACCCGTATCTTTGGACCCATCGCAAGAGAACTCAGAGAGAAGGATTACATGAGAATCATTTCCCTCGCTCCGGAGGTGCTGTAAGTCATGGAAATTAAAGTAAACGACAATGTGCTCGTGCTTACGGGCAAGTACAAGGGGAAGCAGGGAAAAGTCCTTGCGACCTTCCCCAAGAACAACACCGTAGTTGTAGAGGGCGTTGCGATCGTGCATAAGCATGAAAAGGCGAGAAAGGCCAACGAAAACAGCAAGATCGTCACGGAAGAGGCGCCCATCGACATCTCCAACGTGGAGATCGTCTGCGACAAGTGCGGAAAGGCGACGAGGATCGGTCACACCGTGATAGACGGAAAGAAGGTCCGCGTTTGCAAGAAGTGCGGCGCCGTGCTCGACAAAGCGTACGCGAAGAAGTCCAAAAAGGCGGCTCCCGTCGAAGAAAAGACGGAAGAGGCGCCCAAGAAGAGGACGAGAAAGCGCAGCCAAAAGACCGAAGAAGCCAACAAGGAGGCACCCGTCGAGTAAACGTCCGCTGTTACGGGCGAAAACCAGGCCGACGGTAAGGAGTAAATATGGCAGAAAAGAAAGAGCCCGCGGAGAATACCGCAAAGAAGAAGGCTCCCGCAGAGAAGGGCGCAAAGGCGTCCGCGGGAAAGAAAGAGGCTCCCGCAGCAAAGCGCGAGCCCAGCAGAGTCCTTGTGCAGTACCGTGAAGAAGTCGTTCCCTATCTCATGAAGAAGTTCGGCTACAAGACGGTGATGCAGGTCCCCAAGATCGAAAAAATCGTGATCAACACGGGTCTTGGAGACATCAAGGACAACCAAAAGTCCATGCAGATCATCGAAAACGAGCTCAAGCTCATTACGGGCCAAAAACCCATATACTGCAAGGCGACCAAGTCCGTTGCAAACTTCAAGGTGAGAGAGGGCATGAACATCGGCCTCAAAGTCACCTTACGCGGAACCAGAATGTACGATTTCTTTGACAAATTCGTCTCCATCGCTCTTCCCCGCGTGCGTGACTTCCGCGGCGTATCCGCAACTGCTTTTGACGGCAGAGGAAATTACGCGGTTGGCTTGAAGGAGCAGCTGATCTTCCCGGAAATTACTTACGACCAGGTGGAAAAGATCAGGGGTATGGACGTGTGCATCGTGACCACGGCGCAGACGGACGAGGAAGCGAGAGAGCTGTTGAGGGCGCTCGGAATGCCCTTCAAGAAGTGAGGAGAAGAACATGGCAAAAAAGTCAATGATCAATAAACAGCAACGAACCCCTAAGTTTTCCACGAGAGCGTACACCCGTTGCTCTATCTGCGGAAGACCCCACGCGGTTTTGCGGAAGTATGGCATCTGCCGTATTTGCTTCCGGAATCTCGCCTATAAGGGACAGATCCCCGGCGTGAAAAAATCGAGCTGGTAAGGAGGCAAGAGATGACAGATCCTATTGCAGATATGCTCACGAGAATCAGAAACGCGCTCATGGTCAAAAAAGAGACGGTGGAGATCCCCGCTTCTAAAATGAAGTCGGAGATCGCGCGCATTCTTCTCGAAGAAGGTTATGTAGCAAATGTAGAAAAAGTGGAGGACGGCTACAACGGGAAGCTCGTTCTTACGCTCAAATATGCAGACGGGCGTTCCGTGATCGGCGGGCTCGAAAGAGTGAGCAAGCCGGGACTGAGAACGTACAGCGGGGCCCAGGAAATGCCCAAAGTCATGGGCGGATTCGGCATCGCGATCGTCTCTACCAATCAAGGGATCATGACGGATAAGCAGGCGAAGAAGCTCAATGTGGGCGGCGAAGTGCTCTGCTACGTCTATTAAGGAGGGGAACTTATGTCGAGAATCGGTAAAATGAGTATCGCGGTCCCCGCCGGCGTCAGCTTCGGTTACGAAGATTCCGTCGTTACCGTAAAGGGCCCGAAGGGGACGCTCACACGCAAAGTTGTGACCAATGCGATCGATTTCAAAGTAGAGGATGGACATATCACTCTCACCGCCCTCAACAACGCCACCGAGACAGGCGCGCTTCACGGACTTTACAGAGCTCTGATCGCGGGCATGGTGAAGGGCGTCTCCGAAGGTTTCACCAAGGGCCTCGAAGTCAAAGGCGTCGGTTGGAAAGTCGCAAAACAGGGCAACAAACTTGTCCTCAACGTCGGCTATTCCCACCCCGTCGAATTTGAGGAACCCGAGGGGATCAAGCTCGATTGTCCTTCGCCGACGGAGATCACCGTCAGCGGAGTGGATAAGGTTTTGGTGGGACAGGTCGCGGCGAATCTGCGTGCGATCCGCGTTCCGGAGCCCTATCACGGATACGGCATCCGCTATAAGGGTGAACAGGTCGAGCATAAGGAAGGCAAGACTTCGGGCAAGGGCAAGAAGTAAAGGAGCGTAAATCATGATAACGAAAATTGATAAAAATTCGGTCAGACAGCGCCGTCACGCCCGCGTCCGCAAGCACGTATCGGGCACGGCGGAAACGCCTCGTTTGAACGTTTACAGAAGTCTGAATCACATCTATGTTCAGGTGATCGACGACGTGAAAGGCGTCACCCTCGCATCCGCGTCCACGTTGGAGAAGTCCATCCGTGAAAAGGTCGCAGGCAAGACCAAAACGGAGGCTGCGAAGATCGTTGGGACCACGGTCGGCGAACGCGCCAAGGATAAGGGCATTGAGACTGTCGTATTCGACAGAGGCGGTTACCTCTATACGGGGCGCGTAAAGGCGGTCGCAGACGGCGCACGGGAAGCCGGTCTGAAATTCTGAGCGAGGAGAGATGATTATGGCAAGAGAAAACAGACCTCAAAGAAAACAGGAACAGGATGACGGCTTCATCAAGAAACTCATCGGGATCAACCGCGTCAGCAAGACCGTCAAGGGCGGCAGAAATATGAGATTTGCGGCGCTTGTCGTTGTCGGCGACGGCAACGGAAAGGTGGGCTATGGCCAGGGCAAGGCGAAGGAAGTGCCCGAGGCGATCGAAAAGGCGACGCAGGCCGCCAAGAAGAACCTCGTGCGCGTTCCCATCGTGGATACCACCATTCCCCACGAGATCCTTGGAAAGTTCGGCCGCGGCGCGGTTTTGATGATGCCCGCCGAAGAAGGTACCGGCGTAATTGCGGGCGGTCCCGTCCGTGCCGTCATGGAAGCCGCCGGCATCAAAAATATCAGAACCAAGTCCCATGGGACGCAGAACCCCGTCAACTGTGTGAAGGCGACCGTACAAGGTCTTGCTTCGCTCAAAACGGTGGAGGAAGTCGCTCTCCTTCGCGGCAAGTCCGTGGAAGAGATCGTGGGCTGAGGAGGATGTTATGGTAAAAGTAACGCTTGTAAAGAGCCCAATCGGCGAAGTGAAGTCCGTTAAGGGGACGATCGCCGCGCTCGGGCTCAAAAAAATCCGTTCTGAAAAGACCTTCGAGGACAGCCCCACTTTGCAGGGCCAGCTCAAAAAGGTCGCGCACCTTGTCAAGGTGGAGAACGTATAAGGAGACAGCAATGAGAGTAGATACTTTATCTCCCGCAGAGGGAGCAAGAACTTCCGCAAAGCGGCTTGGACGGGGCATCGGTTCCGGACTTGGCAAAACGAGCGGCAAGGGTCACAAGGGTCAATGGGCGCGTTCGGGCGGCGGAGTTCGTCCCGGCTTCGAAGGCGGCCAGATGCCTCTTGCAAGACGGCTTCCCAAGCGCGGGTTCCACAACAAGTGGGGCAAGAGCTATGTCATCGTCAATCTTTCCGCTCTCAGCGAGCTTGCTGCCGGAACGGTAGTGGACTATGGCTTTGTCATGGAGAACGGACTTGCAAAAGAAGTCAAAAACAATGCCGGGTTAAAGGTGCTCGGGAACGGGGAGCTGAGCGTAGCGCTTACGGTGCGCGCGAAGAAATTCTCCGAAGCCGCAAAAGCCGCCATTGAAAAGGCGGGCGGCACGGCGGAAGTTGTTGAATAACTTCTTCTTGCCGCGGCATTCACGTAAATCGGCAAAACAGGAGTAAAATCATGTTTGAAACAATCAAAAACGCCTTTCTGAACAAAGACATCAGAAAGAAGATCATCATTACCCTGTTGCTCCTTCTCGTGTTCCGCTTAGGGTGCTATATCCCCGTCCCGGGACTTGCAAGAGGCTTCATTGAGGAGCAAATCAGTGCAACGGGAAACAGCTTCCTTGCACTCATGAGCAGCGTCACCGGCGGCGCGCTTGCCAACGGGACCCTGTTTGCGCTCGGGATCGGACCGTACATCAACGCATCCATTATCGTGGAACTGTTGACGGTCGGTATTCCCGCTCTCGAACGGCTGAGCAAGCAGGGCGAAGAGGGCAGAAAGAAGATCACCACCATCACTCGTATCATTACCATCGTGCTAGCGGTCGTGCAGTCCATCGGCATCATTGTCAACTTTGCAGGCGGTTTCGGCTCGATGGGCGAGAGCGATGCGGTCAACTGGGCGCTCTTCTTTAACCAGCAATGGCTGGCGATCATTTATATCACTGTGATCTATACGGGCGGCGCAATGCTCGTCATGTGGCTCGGCGAACGCATCACCGACTACGGCGTGGGCAACGGCATCTCCCTCATCATCTTTATCGGTATCATCTCCACGGCAGGCGATAGCATCGTCGGCAAATTCGCGGAGATCACGGGGAATAACCTTGCGCCTTTGTTTGAGGTCCTCGGCTTCCTTGCACTTGCAGTGATCATCTTCTTCTGCATCGTCTATGTCGACCTCGCGGAACGCAAGATCCACGTGCAGTACGCAAAACAGGTGCGCGGCACCAAGATGTACGGCGGCCAAAGCTCCGTGATCCCTATGAAGATCACGGGAAGCGGCGTCATGCCCCTCATCTTCGCGTTTGCGATCATCTCCTTCCCCAGCATGATCATGAGCCTTGTCCCCGCATGGAGCGATGCGCTCGCTTGGTGGAACACCAACTTCGCAAGCGGTACCTGGGCGTATGTGCTCGTACTTGTCGTCCTCATCTTCGTCTTTGCATTCTTCTATGCACAGATCCAGTTCAATCCCGAGGACGTCTCGAAGAACATTCAGCAGAACGGCGGCTTTATCCAAGGTATCCGCCCCGGCAAGCCCACGGCGCAGTACTTGAAGAAGATCAACAACCGCATTACGTTGTTCGGCGCGATCTTCCTTGCGCTCGTCGCGTTCATCCCTTCCTTCATTTTCAGTTTCGTGACGAAGGACAGCACACTCCTCAACGCGTTCTCCACGACGGGACTTTTGATCGTTGTCTCCGTAGCGCTGGAATTTGATAAGCAGTTGCAGTCCCAGATCATGATGAAGAATTACAAAGGATTCCTGAAATAAGACTATTTTGTGCCTTGCGGGCGCCCTCAAAAGCGGCCCGCGGGGCCGGATCGACCGATAAGGGGAAAAGTTATGAATTTGATTCTTCTCGGTGCGCCCGGTGCGGGAAAAGGCACCCAGGCCACAAAGATCTCCGACAAATACGGTTTGGTGCATATTTCCACGGGGGACATCTTCCGTGAAAATATCAAAAAGGGTACCGAGATCGGGTTACTTGCCAAGTCCTATACCGAAAAGGGCGAGCTTGTGCCCGACGAAGTGACCGTCGCTATCGTCAAAGACAGGCTGACGTGGGAGGACTGTAAGAACGGCTATTTGCTCGACGGTTTTCCCCGCAACCTCTTTCAGGCGGAGGAGCTTGATAAATTTGCCCGCATCGACGGCGTTGTGAACATCAACATCGACCATGCGCTGCTCATGGACCGTCTCTGCGGACGGAGAGTGTGCAGAGAGTGCGGCGAGAGCTATCATGTCTCCACTCTGAACGGTGCGACCACATGCGCGCGCTGCGGCGGCGAGCTCTATCAAAGAAAGGACGACAATCCCGAAACGGTAGGGGCGCGGCTCGAAGTCTATAACGCCCAGACGGCTCCCCTGATCGACTATTACACCAAGCAGGGCAAGATCCTGAACTTCACCGGCACCGAGGCGCCCGCCGAAGTGCTCTTTGAAGAAGTGCAGGCAGTGCTCGACAAGCTCATCGGCTGATTATGATCATTCCGAAAAGCGAAGAAGAGATCGGGCTCATGCGCGAACCCTGCCGTATCGTGCGGGACTGCCTCGCCTTTGTGGGAGATCGTATCCGCGCGGGCATGACGACGAAAGAAGTGGACGCTCTCGTCTACAATTTTATCAAAGGCAGCGGCGCAGAGCCGAGCTGTCTCGGCTATTACGGCTATCCCGCATCTGCCTGCGTCTCCGTGAATGAAGTCGTGGTGCACGGCATCCCCGATGAGCGCATGCTCATGGAGGGGGACATCGTAAGCGTCGATTTGTGTGCCTATAAAAACGGCTTCCACGGCGACGGAGCGAGGACGTTCCGGATCGGCGAGGTCTCTCCCGAGAAGGAAAAACTCGTGCGCGTCACGGAGGAGTGCTTTTTTGAGGGGATACAGGGCCTGAAAGCGGGCGTTCCGCTCTATGACATCGGCTACCGGGTGCAGAAATACGCAGAAGCAAATGGCTTTTCGGTCATCCGCGCCTATACGGGGCACGGGATCGGAAGGGAAATGCACGAGGATCCCTCCGTGCCGAATTTCGGCAGAAAGGGAACAGGGGTGCGCCTTGCGGCGGGAACGGTCATCTGTGTAGAGCCGATGATCGCCGCGGGAGGCTGGCGCGTAAAGGTACTCGACGACGGTTGGACGGCGGTGACACTCGACAGAAAGCCCGCCGCGCATTACGAAAACACCCTCGTTGTCCGTGAGGACGGCGTGGAAATTTTGACGCTTTAAGGAGAGATTTATGTCCAAAGACGACGTGATTGAGGCAGAGGGCAGAGTGATCGAGGCGCTCCCGAACGCAACGTTCAAGGTGCAGCTCTCCAACGGCCATATCATTACTGCTTATATCTCGGGAAAACTGAGAATGAACTACATCCGCATTATCGAAGGGGACGGCGTAAAACTTGAAATGAGCCCGTACGACCTCACCAAAGGGCGGATCACGTGGAGAAGCAAGAATTAGTTTCGTTCAATTCTTTCCCTGCGGAAAGAATTGAGCAATTCCGGCTAAGGCAAGAGGATTTAGAAATACAGAACACCGTTCCAAAAATTAAAACAGAGGTATTGAAAAATGAAAGTACGTCCTTCCGTAAAGCCCATGTGCGACAAGTGCAAGGTCATCAAGAGAAACGGAAAAGTGATGGTCATTTGTTCCAAGAACAAGTCGCACAAGCAAAGACAGGGTTAAAAAACAGTTGACATCTTGTTTTCATTTGTGTTATAATCTACCTTGCGGTTCTATGCGAGGAGCCGCTGAATTGATGCAAAAAGGCTGAATTTCCGCACAAAAGCGTGCGGAAAATCGGCTTGCTTTGCGCTTAAAACAGAAAAAGAAAGGATTTTTACCAAGAAATATTTTCCACTGTTTCCGTGAAAGTCCGTAGAAATATATCCTGACATTAAAATTTTTTTCGGAGGTTTTCAATGGCACGTATTGCCGGTGTCGATTTGCCCAGAGAAAAACGGGTAGAAATCGGTCTCACCTACATTTACGGAATCGGTCTTACGACGTCCAAGAAAATTCTCGCGGAGACGGGCATCGACCCCGACACCCGCGTGAAGGATCTCGACGAAACAGCCGTTTCCAAGTTGAGAGAATATATCGACCACCACTATGTTGTGGAGGGCGAGCTCAGAGGACAGAAGAGCCTCAACATCAAGCGGCTGATGGAAATCGGCTGCTATCGCGGTGTTCGCCACAGAAAGGGTCTTCCCGTGCGCGGCCAAAGCACCAAGCGCAACGCAAGAACGCGGAAGGGACCTCGCCGCACGGTCGCGAACAAGAAGAAGTAAGGAGCGTGTAAGAAATGGCAGATAAAAGAAGAACAGTCTCTCGCGGTAAGAAGAGAGAAATCAAAAAGATCGACAAAGGACAAGTTCATATTCAGTCCACTTTCAACAACACGCTTGTCACCATTACAGATATGAGCGGTAATGCGATCAGCTGGTCGAGCGCAGGCTCTCTCGGCTTTAAGGGTTCGAGAAAAGGTACCCCGTTCGCCGCACAGATGGCGACCGAGACGGCAGCCAAGGCCGCGAAAGAACACGGGCTTCGCTTTGTGGAAGTGTACGTGAAGGGGCCCGGCGCGGGCAGAGAATCCGCGATCCGCGCGCTCGCAAATTGCGAATTGCAGGTCACCCTCATTTCGGATGTGTCGCCCATCCCCCACAACGGATGCAGACCGCCCAAGCGCAGAAGAGTATAAGGAGGCAAGAAGATGGCAGTATACAGAGACGCAAAATGTAAACTTTGCAGAAGAGAGGGTGGCAAGCTCTTTTTGAAGGGCGAGAAGTGCTACCTCGATAAGTGCCCCTTCAACAAACGCCCCACTCCTCCCGGAAAGGCGCCTTCGGCAGTCCGTAAAAAGGTTTCCGAGTATGGCTTGCAGCTCCGCGAGAAGCAAAAGACAAAGCGCATCTATGGCGTGCAGGAAGGACAATTCCGCCACTACTACGAACTTGCGGACCGCATGAAGGGTATCACGGGCGAGAACATGCTCTCCCTGCTCGAAAGAAGGCTCGACAATGTGATCTACCGCATGGGCGTGGGAGCATCTCGTACGCAGGCGCGTCAGCTTGTCAATCATTCCCACTTTATGGTGAATGGCAGAACGGTCAACGTTCCCTCTTACAGCGTGAAAGTCGGCGATGTCATTGCCGTCAAGGAAAACCGCAAGAACAACAAATTTTTCGAACAAATCAAAACGATGAAGGTTGCGAATATGCCCAAGTGGCTGGAATTCGATCCCGAGAAACTGGAAGGCAAAATTTTGGCGCTTCCTACCCGTGAGGACGTTGACAGCCAGATTGCAGAGCATATGATTGTCGAATTGTACTCCAAGTAATTTTATATAAAAGGAGGTAACTTTATGATCGAAATGGATATGCCCAAAATCGAAGTGGTGGAAAACGAGGAGAAATCGTATGCGAAGATCGTTGTAGAACCGCTCGAAAAGGGTTTCGGTCTTACGATAGGCAACTGTCTCAGAAGAATCTTGTTGTCGGCGCTTCCCGGCGCTGCGGCGCAGGGGATCCGGTTTATGGACGGCAGCGTAAAACATGAGTTTTGCGCAATTCCGGGCGTCAAAGAGGACGTCACCGAGATCATTCTCAACTTAAAACTCCTCGCGATCAAGACGAAAATTACCGATAAAGATTATACCAAGACCCTTCGGCTCTGCAAGGAAGGTCCCGCAGTCATTCATGCGAGCGACATTGCACAGGACGCCGAAGTGGAGATCGTGAATGCCGACCAATACATCTGCACGGTGGATGCGGGCGGCAAGATCGACATGGAGATCACCATCGGCAGAGGCAGAGGGTATCACCCCGCCAAGGATAACAAGCAGCCCATCATCGATTATATCCCCATAGACTCCATCTATACGCCCGTCCAAAAGGTCAACTATAATGTGGACCCGGCGCGTGTGGGGCAGAATATCGACCATGACAGGCTCACGATCGAAGTTTGGACGAACGGTACTTTCTCCGGGAAAGAGATCGTTTCGCTCGCCGCAAAAATCATGCAGGATCATATCAGTCTGTTCGTCAACCTTTCCGACAGTATCAAGGACATGGACATCCTTGTCAAGACGGACGACGACAAACAGCAGCAAATTCTCTCCATGAAGATCGAGGAAATGGACTTCTCCGTCCGTTCTTACAACTGCTTGAAGAGAGCAAACATTCATACCGTGGAAGACCTCATTTCCAAGACAGAGGACGAAATGCTCAAAGTGCGCAACCTCGGCAAAAAGTCCCTCGACGAAGTGATCCAAAAACTCGAACAGTACGGTCTTTCGCTGGAAAAAAAGGAGGATTAAATTATGCCGGGTAAATTGGGCAAGACAACCAAACAGAGAATTGCATTACTGAGAGGGCAGGCTTCTCAGCTCCTTTGGTACGGAAAGATCGAAACAACGGCGTCTCGCGCAAAGGAACTTCAATCCTATGTCGAGAAACTGATCACCAAGGCGGTCAACACGTATGACGACGTGGTAGAATACGACGTCATCATCAAGGACAAGAAGGGCAAGGACGTCAAGACGACTTCTGTCAAAGACGGACCCAAGAAACTTGCTGCTCGCCGCGCGATCATCGCCAAAACGTACGACTTGCAGGAGATCAAGCAGTTCAGCGAGAGCAAGAAGGATTATAAAAAGCGCACGGAGCAGATCCGTCATCCTCTTGTAGAGAAGCTGTTCAACGAAATCGCACCCAAGTATGCTCAGCGGAAGGAAGAGCTCGGCCAAGGCGGCGGATATACGAGAATTTATCTTCTCGGCCAACGCCGCGGCGACGCAGCCGAAACCGCGATCATCGAATTGGTGTAAAGAGTTCTATTGCAACGCCGCCCGAGGCATTTCGCCTTGGGCGGCGTATTTTGTTGTCGCAAATAACAACGCAGCAAGGGGTAAGCGTAGAGCAAAATGCCAAATAAAAAAGCGCCCCGCGATTTTATACCGTGGGGCGCTTATACAAACGAAACCGTTATTTGTTCGTTAGCTTTAAGATGGATTTCAGTTTCTTATCCATCATCACGCTTGCTTTGGACGCGTCTTTCGAGGTCATCTTTTGAAGGAATGAAACGGTGTTCCCGCAGTGTGGGCAAGTGATCATGCAGGTAAAACTGAACGTGGTTCCCGTATATTTCCCAGCGTTGTCGTACTTATCTTCCTTTTGATGGCACACATAGGAATATTCCACCCGCTCGTCCGTATCCCCCATATATTTCTGACATTCTGGGCAAATGGCGTGAAGTCTATCTTTGGCAATGGCATATGCGCATATAGCCGCCACAATGCCTGCAAACAGAAAGACGAATCCGATGTACGTAAGCCACGTAACACCCGTCATTCCAATCGCAATCAGCACGATGCCGAGGACAAGTCCCACAACCGCGGCGAGTGCAAAGCCCTTGACCGATTTGAATACTGCTTTGAATCTGTTCATTTTATTTTTCTCCTGTGATTATTTGCACCTATATAAGTGCAAAACTATCATAACATTTGATTATAATAAAGTCAAGCGTTTTGCGCCTATTTAGGAGCAAAAAATTCATGAATATTGTAGTGGAAAAAAAGATCGGAGCAAATCTCAGAAAAATTCGGGAGCGAGCCGGCATGACGCAAGAAGAATTATCGGTAAAATTGCAACTCAACGGGTGCGATATTACGCGGAGTGCGGTTGCAAAAATCGAGGTAGGACAACGCCACTTGTATCCGGATGAAATCGTTTTGATGCGGGCGATCCTCAAAACGACTTATGAAGAAATATTTTTGCTCGAATAACCTTGTTATTTAAGTAGACCCCGCGTCGCTTTTGCGACGCGGGGTCTACTGCCATTATTGTTTGCGTAAATCATCAAAGCATAGGCTTATGAAAATGCCGCGGGCTTGCATTACCCTTGATCTGCCTCTTCGGAATGACAAACGTGAGCGAATAGTATCCGCCTTTGGTATAGCGGTCGGGTTTCTCCTCGTTGCCTTCGGCAACACCCGTGCCGTTGTTCACATACACGAAGTTGCTTCCGCCCGAGGCATTTCGCCTCGGGCGGCGTATTTTGTTGCCGCAAACAACAACGCTGTTTTTTGCGTGCGTTAGGGGTAGGGGAGGGCCGCGTCATGCTGAGCCGAAATACAGATACGCATTCCGCAGAAGAAAGTCTGCGAGTAATTGTCATTTCGACCGAAGCCGAAGGCAGAGCGGAGAAATCTCAACATTGTTTTTAATAATGAGGTAGAGATTTCTCGACTACGCTCGGAATGACATTTTTTAGAACATTGCGCGGCTCGGAATGACGGAAGAGCAAAGATGGTGGGCCGCGTCATGCTGAGCCGAAATGTGGATACGTAAGAAAGTCTGCGAGTAATTGTCATTTCGACCGATGCCGAAGGCAGAGCGGAGAAATCTCAACATTGTTTTTAATAATGAGATAGAGATTCGTCGACTACGCTCGGAATGACATTTTTTAGAACGTTGCGCGGCTCGGAATGACGCGAGGGGCGGGTCGAAATGACAAATGATAAAAATTTCACGGGGTGCATTTCTTAAAATTGTCATGTCGACCGAAGTGGAGACATCTCTACCTTATTTCTTGCCCTCCCCCAACAAGTTGGGGGAGAGCAAGAACTTCACCTGCTTTCTGTGTTTGTCGCAAACAATACCTTAACAAAGTTCGATAGGAAAATTATAAATCAAATTTTTCCCAAAAAGGTATAAATTCCGAATTTCGGAATTTTTTTATCGCTTTCCGGA
Source organism: uncultured Clostridia bacterium (assembly GCA_947632505.1). GTDB lineage: Bacteria > Bacillota > Clostridia > Christensenellales > Borkfalkiaceae > Gallimonas. The sequence goes on from CANRPN010000006.1 coordinate 42,586, forward strand.
TTGAAAACCGCATAGGCCGCTCTATCACGTATCATAAAATGAAAAATTGCCATCTATCGTTGCGTTTTTGTTTGAACAGTGCTATAATGGTGGTATAAAAAAGAAAAAACGGAGGACGTTATGTCTGAAAAAAAGAGCAAGGGGCAGGAGCTCAT